>NZ_JAKZFS010000003.1:0-300000 GCF_022808915.1 Fundidesulfovibrio terrae | reverse complement strand
GGATGCAGCGGTTCATCTCCTGGATGACCAGCGGCCCCAGCTCCTGGTTGCGGTAGGTGCGCTTTTTGCCCTTGAATTCCCGGATGCCGTGTCCGCAGGAGATGGTGGTGTCCTGGAGCAGGCAGTGCCCGCCCTCGTCGCACACCGGGCAGTCGTGGGGGTGGTGCAGCATGAGCAGCTCCGCGATGTGCCTGCGGAACTCCAGGGCCTCGGGGTGTCCGGTGTCCACCACCATCCTGTTCTTGGCCGTGACCATGCAGCTCATCTGCAGGCCCTTCACGGGGCCGTCGGTGAACATCACCGCGCACATGCGGCAGGAGCCCGCGGGCCCGAGCGCCGGATGGAAGCAGAAGCGCGGGATCATGATCCCCACCTGCTCGGCCGCTTCGAGGACCGTGGTGCCCTCAGGCACGGAGACGGAAAGTCCGTCGATGATCAGATCGGGCATGAGACGATCCGCCTCGGTTTGGGCCTGGGCCGCGCGCCTGGGCAACTGCCCTCGGGCGCTCCGGGCCAGGTGGTGATGACGGCGTAGCGGTCGCCTTGCCAGGGCAGGGCCGGCTGCGAGCCGAACGGGCACTCCTTGCCCTCGATGTGGGCCATGACCTCGTCCATGAAATAGTCCAGCAGGCCGAGTACCGGCGCGGCCGCCCCGGGGGCGAAGGCGCAGTTGGCGTAATCCATGTGCTGAGCGGTGCGCCGAAGGGCCGCCACGTCCTCCGCGGTGCCCGTGCCGTTCTCGATGCGCGTGAGCAGATCCAGCACCAGCGGCAGGCCGTCGCGGCAGGGGGTGCACCAGCCGCAGGACTCTCGGGCGAAATAGTGCGACATGTTGAGCGTGGCCGCCACCAGGCACGTGTCCTGGTCGAAGACGATCACCGCGCCGGTGCCCAGGCGGAATCCGTTGTCGCGCAAGGTCTGGAAGTCCAGCGGAAGGTCCAGGTACTTCTCGGACATGAACGTGGTGGAGGTGCCGCCGGGCAGCGCGGCCTTGAACTTCTTGCCCGGAAGCATCCCCCCGGCGTGGGTGAAGACGATCTCGCGCAGGGTGGTGCCCGAGGGCAGCTCGAAGCAGTCGGGGTTGGCCACCATGCCGCTCACGGCGTAGAGCTTGGCCCCGTCTCCGCCGGGGGTGGCGGAGAGGTCCTTGAACCACTGCGCGCCGTTTCGGATGATGCCGGGGACGCTGGCCAGGGTTTCCACGTTGTTGACGATTGTGGGCTTGTCCCACAGGCCGCGCACGGCGGAACGGTAGCCGGTCTCGATGGGATTGGGGCGCACGCCCATGACCGCGCGCTGCTGGGCTCCGGATTCGCCGCAGATGTAGCGGCCGCCGCTTCGGTGCACGATGATGTCGAAGCTGAAGTCCGTGCCCAGGATGTTCTTGCCCAGAAGATTGGCCGCGCGCGCCTCCTCGATCTCGATGGTCATGAGTTCCGCTTCGAGCTCGTAGGAGGGGCGGATGAAGATCACGCCCTTGTCCCCGCCGATGGCGTAGGCGGCCAGGGCCATGCCTTCGATGATGAGGTGCGGGTCGGCGTTGATGATGATGCGGTCCTTGAAGGTGCCGGGCTCCATTTCGTCGGCGTTGCACAGGATGTAGCGCGGGTGCGGGCTGTCCAGGGACACGCCGCCCCACTTGCGCCCGGCAGGGAAACCCGCGCCGCCGCGCCCGCGCAGGCCGGAGTCCAGCACTTCCTTGATGACCTCTGCCGGGGCCATGGAGGTCACGGCCTTGGTCAGTCCCTCGTAGCCGCCGTTGGCGCGGTATTCGTCCAGGTGGACGTGGCGGCGCTTGCCGCGGTTCCTGAAGAGTACGAGTTCAGACATGGCCTACCTGCACACCACGATCTCCTCGCCGTGTTCGCGCAGCCGGGCGAGGATCTCGTCGATCTTTTCGTTGGTGAGTCTGCCGTAGTACTTGCCGTTGACCAGCATGCCGGGCGCGTTCTGGCAGTCGCCGATGCAGGCCGTGGGCAGGATGGAGAACATGCCGTCGGGCGTGGTCTGGCCCACTTCGATGCCGAGAACGTCCTGCAGGTGGCGGAACACGCCGTCCACCCGGTGCATCCAGCAGACCACGCCGTCGCACACGTGGATGACGTAGCGGCCTACCGGTTCGCGGTAGAGAAAGTCGTAGAAGGTGGCCAGCCCGTCCACTTCCAGGGGGCTCATGCCCAGGCGCTTGGCCGCCTCTTCGATGGCCTCGTCGCACAGGTAGCCGTAGTGGTTCTGCAGCGCGTAGAGCACGTCCACGGCCATCTCCCTGGGCTGGTCCGTGTGGGCCACCATGTCGCGCAGAGTTTGCTCCAGTTCCTCGGGCAGCATGCGGGCGCGTCTCCTTACCTGTCGATGTCCGGCAGAATGTAGTCGATGGAAGCCACGGTGGCGACCAGGTCCGGGATGGTGTGTCCCGGCACGTAGTGCCTGAGGGCCTGCACGTTGGCGTATCCCGGCGAGCGGATGTGCAGCCGGTAGGGGCAAGTGAGCCCGTCGCTGACCACGTAGTAGCCCTGCTCCCCGCGCGGCGATTCGGTGGCGTGGTAAGCCTCGCCCCGGGGCAAGGTGGGCCCGCGCGACGAATTCACGAAGTGGTGGATCAGGCTCTCGATGTCCTTGAGCGCATCCTTCTTGTCGGGCAGCACGTAGCGGTAGTCGTCGGTCATGATGCGCCCCGGGGGCATGTCCCGGGCGGCCTGCTCGATGATGCGAAGGCTCTGGCGCATCTCTTCCATGCGCACCACATAGCGGGCGTAGCAGTCGCCGGTGTGGGCGGTGGGCACCTCGAAATCGAAGGCCGGATAGGCCCCGTAGGGGATCTTCTTGCGCAGGTCCCAGGCCGGGCCGCAGGCGCGCAGGTTGGGGCCGGTGATGCCCCACTGCACGGCGTCCTCGGCCGACACCGGGGTCACGCCCTTGGTGCGGGCGGTGAAGATGGGATTCTTGCTGAAGAGCGCCTCGTACTCCTTGATGCGCGAGGGGAATATCTTCACGAACCGGTCCACCTGGTCGCGCCAGCCGTCGGGCAGGTCCTGGGGCACGCCGCCGATGCGCAGCCACGAGGGATGCAGCCGCCCGCCGGTGACGGTCTCGATGAAGTCCAGCACCATCTCGCGCTCGCGGAAGGTGTAGAACACCGCGCTCATCATGCCCAGGTCCTGCACGAAGGTGCCGAACCAGAGCAGGTGGTTCGACAGGCGGAAGAACTCGCAGAGCATCACCCGGATGTACTCGGCCCTGTCGGGCACCTTGATCCCGGCCAGCTTCTCCACCGCCGTGACGTAGGAGAGGTTGTTGGCCAGCCCCGCCAGGTAGTCCACGCGGTCGGTGTATGGGATGAACTGGTGCCAGGACTGGTGCTCGGCGATCTTCTCCACGCCCCGGTGGTGGTAGCCGATCTCGATGTCCATGTCCCTTATGGTCTCGCCGTGCAGGGCCAGCACGTAGCGCATGACGCCGTGGGTGCCATAGTGGTGCGGCCCGAAGTTGAGGAACATCTCCTCTTCGCCGGCTGCGCGCCCCAGCAGTTCGGTGGCGTCCACGGGCTCCAGGGAGGGCAGGTCCTCCCGGGTGAAGGGGGCCATTTCCGTGGAGCGGCGCGGATGGGACTTGCGCAGCGGATGCCCGGGCCAGTTGGGCGGCAGGATCAGCGGCTTCAGGGGCGCGCGCCCGGTGAAGCCGATGCCGAACATGTCGCGCACCTCGCGCTCGTACCAGTCCGCCGTGGGCCAGACGTCGGTGACGCTGGCGGCGTCCGGCGCCTCTCCCTCGAGGGGCACCTTGATGCGAAGCCGCGACGCCTTGCGGAAATTGAGCAGGGTGTAGACCAGGTGGTAGTCAGGGTAGCCCTGCTTGGCCTGCCGGGCGGACTCGTCGATGGCGGTCAGGTCTTCCAGGCGGGGGTAGGGCGAGGCCGGTCGGGTCTTCAGGTAGGCCAGCACGTCGTGGGCCGTCTCGGGGGCCACGCGCAGGGTGAGCATGTCCGAGACGGGCTCCAGGCTCTCGACGCCTTCGCCGAAGCGTTCGGAGAGTTCATCGGCCAGTGACCGGTCCGGCCCGGAAACCTCAATGCGCGCGGCGGGCGGCGTCCACATGAGCCGGGAGCGGCTGCCTGAGAAACCGGGCGGCGTGGCCGAGGTTCCCCGCACGGCCGTGCCCGTAAAGCCGGGGCCGCGCGTGTCCATGGCCTTGGTGACGCCTTCGAACAGCTCGCTCGTCCTCCCGCCCTGGACGCCGCCGGAGAGCCCCACGATGGATCGCGACGGGCGCTCCAGCTTCACCTTCTTCTGCAACTCCATCAGGCCGTGCAAGAGGGCCTCGGGCCTGGGAGGGCAGCCGGGCACGTAGATGTCCACGGGCAAAATCTGGTCCACGCCCTGCACCACGGAATAGACGTCGTACATGCCGCCGGTGTTGGAGCACGAGCCCATGGAGATCACCCAGCGGGGCTCGGCCATCTGCTCGTAGAGCCGAAGCACGATGGGAGCCACCTTCTTGAATATCGTGCCCGACACGATGAGCACGTCGGACTGCCTGGGCGATCCCCGGAACACCTCGGAGCCGAAGCGGGCGATGTCGTAGCGGGAGGTGAAGGCCGTGGCCTCCTCCACGAAGCAGCAGGAAAGCCCGAAGAAGAACGGCCAGAGGCTGTTGGCCCGGCACCAGTCCACGGCGAGGTCCACCGCGTTTTGCGGCGCCGAGCCGGGCGCGGTCATCGTCTGCTGGCCATGCCCCATTGGAGCCCTCCCTTGAGCCAGAGATACCAGAGGCTTAAAAGCAGCACGCCGATGAATACGGCGATCCCCATGAAGCTCGCGGCGGTTATGGCGTCGAAGGAAACGGCCCAGGTGTAGATGAAGGCGGTTTCCACATCGAAGATCAGAAAGACCATGGCCACCAGCGAGAACGGGGCCGGATAGCGGAAGGCGGGCTCGTCGGTGGGGATGATCCCGCACTCGTAGGGCCGGTCCTTCTCGGGGCTCCTCCTGGGCGGATTCACCAGCCGGGTCAGCACCAGCAGGGTGGCGATGAGCCCCCCCACCAGCACGGCGAACACGAAGAGGCTTAAGCCCCCCGGCTCCCATGGGGAGAGGGCGGCGGCGATGGATGTGTCCATGGGCGTCATGCGGCGTGTCCTCGTCTGGTGATCGCCCCGCGCCGGGGCTGAAGGTCCGAACGGAGTACGAACATGCCATTCCCATAGTCCATTTCGGACGCCGGAGTAAAGAAAAACTAAAATTCCGAGCCGGTTCCGGCTGTTTATTCCTCCTTAGCGGCTCGCGCGCGCCTGGCCGCAGCGAAACGTACCGCAACAAATGCTGACGTGACAACGAATGTTGCCGTTTCAGGCGGTCCGCGCCTTTTCTTGGTTTTGCGGGTGTCCCCATGGTCGTTGTCAACCGATGTTGCTGTCCGGCGGGTATTCCTGGGGTGGTCTTTAGGATTTATATTACTGATATAATTATACTATTTTTGATCGCGCCCCCTGGCCCGAGCCTTGCTTTAGGGCCTTCGTACGCGGAAATTGGGGACTCCCCAGGGACGCTTGGGGGTTATCGGAAAACCTAGGTTTCAAACCACCAGAGGAGCCGTTAGGACATGAAAAAGCTTGTTATTCTTGGTGCCGGCGCCGGCGGTTGCATAATCGCCAACAAGATGCGCCAGAAGCTGGACGAGAAAGAGTGGAGCATCACCGTCATCGACCGCAACACGGTCAACCACTACCAGCCCGGCTGGCTCTTCGTGCCTTTCGGTATCTATGACATCAAGGACTGCATCCGTCCTCTGTCCGGCTTCATCCCGGCCGGCGTGAACTTCGTCAACGAAGAGATCAGCAACGTCGATCCCGTTGGAAAGGTCGTCACCACCACCAACGGCAAGTACGAGTACGACTGGATCGTCGTGTCCACCGGCTGCCGCATCATGCCCGACGAGATCGAAGGCATGATGGACGGCTGGAAGAAGAACATCCACGATTTCTACACCCCCAACGGCGCGGTGGACCTGGCCCACAAGCTGGCCCGGTTCGAAAAGGGCAAGCTGGTCCTGAACATCGCCGAGATGCCCATCAAGTGCCCCGTCGCGCCCCTGGAGTTCCTGTTCCTGGCCGACTGGTTCTTCATGACCGAAGGCACCCGCCACAACATCGAGATCGAGCTGGTCACCCCGCTCACCGGCGCCTTCACCAAGCCGGTTGCCGCCGCCGCCCTGGGCAAGATCTGCGAAGAGAAGAACATCAAGATCACCCCCAACTTCGAGATCGCGGCCGTCGACGCCGAGCGCGGCGTGATGGAATCCATGAAGGGCGACGAGGTCGAGTACGACCTGCTGGTGGCCATCCCGCCCAACTTCGGTTCCCAGGTGATCATCGACTCCGACATCGGCGATCCCATGGGCTACATGAAGACCCACCACAACACCCTGAAGTCGGTGGATTACGAGAACATGTACATCCTGGGCGACGCCACCAACGTGCCCACTTCCAAGGCCGGTTCCGTGACCCACTTCGAGGCCGACGTGCTGGTGGAAAACCTGCACCGCGACATCGAGGGCCTGGAGCCCCGCCCCGAGTTCGACGGCCACTCCAACTGCTTCATCGTCACCGGCTACGAGAAGGCCGCCCTCATCGACTTCAACTACAAGGTCGAGCCTCTGCCGGGCAAATATCCGTTCCCCGGAATCGGACCCTTCGCCTTGCTGGAAGAGTCCTACATGAACTACTGGGGCAAGATGATGTTCAAATGGGTGTACTTCAACCTCATGCTCAAGGGTAAGGATTTGCCCCTCGAACCCCAGATGTTCATGGCCGGCAAGAAGCGGCCTGGCAAAGGCTTCTAGGAGAAGAGATCATGAGCAAAGAGGATCTCATTCTCGAAAAACTCGGCAAGATAGAGGCCGAACTGGCTGTCATGCGGGAAGCCAGGGAGCCCATGGACGATCTCGTCCGGGATCTCAACCCCATCATGAAGCAAGCTCTCTACGTCATGATCAACGAGCTCAAGGACGTGGAGGACAGCTTCCAGCTGGAAGACCTCATGCCCCTGGTCAAGAAGTTCCTCACCAACGTGAAGAACCTGACCTGGGCCATGGAGGCGCTCGAGACCATCATCGACATGTGGCACACCATGGAGCCGATGATGAAGTCCGCCCTGCACAACACGGTGCGCTACCTGGGCACCCTGGAGCAGAAGGGCGTGTTCCGCACCTACGAGGCGATGCTGGAAGTCCGCGGCAAGATCGCGCAGCATTACGGCCCCGAGGACATCGAGGCCATGGGCGACAGCTTCGTCGTCCTCATCGGCCTGCTCAAGAAGATGAGCGACCCCAAGATGCTCGAACTCCTGGAGAAGCTCACCGACATGCCCGCCAACATCGACCTGGCCAACGCCAAGCCGGTGGGCATGTTCGGCGTGGTGGGCGCTCTGTCCGATTCCGAGGTCAAGAACGGCATCGGCGTGGCCATGGAAATGGTCAAGGCCCTGGGCAAGCTGAAATAACCAATAAAGCGGCCTAGCCGCGAAAACGCGAGGTTACTATGGCCAAGAAGATCCTCATCATCGACGACGATCCCGAGATCATCTCGTACCTCAAGGACGTCTTTGAAGAGGCCGGCTATGAGACCGTGGGCGCCAAGAACGGCGTCGAGGGCCTGGAAATGGCCCAGGTCCACGTCCCCGATCTCATCACCCTGGACATGGACATGCCCGCCCGCGGCGGCACCCTGTTCTACGTCAAGCTCCGCCAGGAACCCCAGCTGGCCGAGATCCCCGTCATCGTGATCAGCGGCGTGGGCCCCCGCCCGCCGGTGCTCACCAAGAACGTCCCCGTGCTGACCAAGCCCGTGGACACCGAGAAGACCCTGAAAATGGTCGCGGAGATGATCGGCGCCTAGTTTCAAGGGCCAAGGCCGGCAGTTTCGCGGCCAGACGATATCGCAAGGCGCGGGTTTCCCACAGGAAGCCCGCGCCTTCGCCGTTTCCTCCCTCCCAGGTCCCCTATTCGAAAGCATGGTTGCCGCTTCTTGCCCCTCGCGGTATGGTCCGTCAGCGTGGGGGGCACGCACCGAAAGGAGTGAGCAATGAGCGAGAAGGTGTTGTTGGTCGACGACGAGGACGCCATCCGGGAGATACTCGGGCTCTCCATCGCCGACCTGGGCTACGAGGTCCAGACGGCGGGCAGCGGCGAGGAGGCCCTGGAAACCCTCGAGCTGTTCTCGCCCACTATCGTCCTCACCGACATCAAGATGCCCGGCATGGACGGCATCGAGCTCCTGAAACGCGTCAAGGCGGAGAATCCGGACATCGAGGTCATCATGATCTCCGGCCACGGGGACATGGACCTGGTCGTCAAAAGCCTCCAGCAGGAGGCCCTGGACTTCATCACCAAGCCCATCCGCGACGAGCTTCTGGTGAGCGCGCTGAGGCGCGCCGCCGACAAGATTTCCATGCGCCGCCAGCTGCGCGAACACACCCTGAACCTGGAGCGCATCGTCAAGGAAAAGTCCGCCCGGCTGGTGGAGCTCGAGCGCCAGCTGGCCGTGGGCCAGGTGGTGGAGGGGCTGTCCTCGGCCATGCGCTGCTTGGTGGAGACCTGCGACGAGGGCATGGGCTACTTCAACGAGCTGCCCTGCTTCATCTCCATCCACAACCGGTACCTCGAGGTGGTGGCCGTCAACCAGCTCTACCGGGACCGCCTGGGCGACAAGACCGGCCAGCAGTCCTGGGAGGTCTACGCCCAGCGCCAGGGCAGCGGCAACGCCTGCCCCGTGGCCATGACCATCGAGCACGGCACGTCCCAGCGCAGCCGCGAAACCCTGATGGACTTGGAGGGCAGGGAGGTGCCGGTCATCGTGCACACCGCGCCCATCATGAGCAAGGAAGGGCAGGTTGAGCTGGTCATCGAGCTCTCCGTGGACGTGACCGAGGTGGGCAGGCTCCAGGAGGAGCTGCGCTCCGCCCGCGAGAAGTACCACCGCCTCTTCGACTCCGCGCCCTGCTACATCGAGGTGGTGGACCGCGACTTCAACATCGTGGAGGCCAACCGCCGCTTCCGGCAGGACTTCGGCGAGATACGCGCCGCCAAATGCCACGACGTCTTCAAGCACCGCGAGGACCCCTGCCAGGAATGCCCCATCATCCAGACCTTCGACGACGGCGAATCCCACCAGTGGGAGACCGTGGTCACCACCAGGGACGGCGCCCAGCGCATCGTGCTCATCCAGACGGCCCCGGTGCACGACGAGCAAGGGAACATCGAGCAGGTGATGGAAATTTCCACCGACATCACCCAGATTCGCGAACTGCAGGATCATCTGGCCTCGCTGGGGCTTATGCTCGGGTCCATGTCCCACGGCGTGAAGGGATTGCTCACGTCGCTGGACGGCGGGGTGTACAAGGTGGAGGCCGGGTTCAAGCGTGACGACCCAGGCCGCCTGCGCGAGGGCTGGGCCATCGTCAAGGACAAGATCGGGCGCATCCGCAAGATGGTGCTGGACATCCTCTATTACGCCAAGTCCCGCGAGGCCGAGACCGCGCCGGTGGATCTGGCGGGCTTCGCCTCGGACCTGGCCGCCATCATCGAGCCCAAGGCGGCCCTGCGCAGGGTGGCGTTCCAGCTCGAGGCCGCTCCCGACCTGGGGTCCATGGATCTGGACGAGACGGCCATGTCCGCCGCCCTGGTGAATTTCCTTGAGAACGCCGTGGACGCATGCGCCGAGGACGACACCCGGCCCGAGCACCATGTCGTGCTCAAAGTGGCGGCCGACGCCCGGAACGTGCGTTTCGAGGTCGCGGACGACGGCATGGGCATGGACCAAGAGACCCGCGAGAAGATGTTCACCCTGTTCTTCTCGTCCAAGGGGTCGCGCGGCACGGGCCTGGGGCTCTTCATCTCCAACCAGGTCATCGAGCGCCACGGCGGGACCATCGACGTGCGTTCCGAGCCCGGAGAGGGCACCTCCATCATCGTCACCGTGCCGAGGACCAGATCCGCATGAATCCGCAACCGGGCCTGGTGCGCGAGTTTCTCGATTCGCTGCGCAACAAGCTGATCCTGAAGATCATCTTTCCCATCGCCTTCATCCTGTTCGCCAGCATCTTCCTGTGGTCCTGGTACCACGTGGAGAACCAGAGGGAGGCCACCATCGAGAGCCTCACCCTGGGCGCGGACCGCGTGGCCAGCACGGTGAAGCTCGGCCTGCACTACGCCATGATGCTCAACTCCCGCGAGGACATCCAGCAGATCGTCGGAAACTACAGCAAACTGAAGGAGATACGCGGGGTTCGCATCATCAACAAGGGCGGCGAGGTGATGTTCGCCAGCGCCGGCGAGCAGCCCCATGTCTTCATCTCCCGCAAGGACCCTCTTTGCCAGGCGTGCCACCAGGGGCTGGTGCCCAAGCTCCAGCCCACGCTCACGGAGGCCATCTACAAGGATTCCGAGGAGCACGGCGAGCGCGTGCTGCGGCTGGTGAGCCCGATCCTCAACGAGCAGGGATGCTCCGACCCCTCCGGCTGCCATTTCCACCGGGCCGAGGACAAGATCCTGGGCGTTCTGGACCTGGCCTTCTCCCTGGCCGACTCGGACACCATCATCAGCGAGAGCAGGCAGCACACGCTCTACCTGGCCTTCGCCCAGTTCGTGATCACCTTCGCCACCCTGGCCGGGCTTTTCTTCGCGCTCATCAAGCGCCCCATCACCCGGATCATCCGCGACGCCCGGCTCATCGCCCAAGGCAAGACGCTGCGGCGCAGAAGCGTGGTGGCCCACGATGAAATAGGGCAGCTGGCCGAGGCCATCTACCAGATGGGGGCCGACCTGGTGGCCAAGAACGAGCAGCTCTCCCTGCAGAAGAACCTCTACCAGGACCTCTTCGAGGGCGTGCCCTGCATCATCACCGTGCAGGACCGCAACTTCCGGCTGCTGCGCTTCAACAAGACCTTCGAGGAGCGCTTCAACGCCAAGCTGGGGGAGCACTGCTACAAAGCCTACAAGAACCGCGACTCCAAATGCCCGGACTGCCCCGTGGAGAAGACCTTCAAATCCGGCAGGTTCCACACCACGGAGGAGTCCGGCTGCTACCGCGACGGGTCCATGGCCCACTGGATCGTGAACACGGCCCCCATCTACGACGGGCAGGGAAACCTGGTGGCGGCCATGGAGATGTGCCTGGACATCACCGAACGCAAGGAGCTCGAGGGCGAGCTCAAGCGCTCCGAAAAGAAGTACATGGACATCTTCAACAACATCCCCAGCGCGGTGTTCGTGCTGGACCAGGCGGACTTCTCCATCCGCGACTGCAACCGGGGGGCCGTGCACCTCTACGGGTTCGAAAAGAGCGAGCTGGCCAAGATGAGCTTCCTGGACCTTTTCGCGGACGTGGAAAAGGCGGCCTTCGTCAAGGCCATGAAGAAGGGCCAGGACATCGACCAGACCAAGCACATCACCAAGGACGGGCGGGAGTTCTTCGTCTCCATCAACTCTTCGCCCTCGGAATTCAACAAGAACAAGGTCTATCTGGTGACCGTGTCGGACATCTCCAACAGGCTCGAGACCGAACAACAGCTCATCCAGGCCAGCAAGATGGCCACCCTGGGCGAGATGGCCACCGGCGTGGCCCACGAGATCAATCAGCCCCTGTCCGTGATCCAGACCAGCGTGGACCTCATCAAGCGCAGCCTGTCGCGCGGCGAGCCCCCGGCCGAGGCGTTGCTCAAGCGCGTGACCGAGCTGGTGGCCGAGCAGGTGGAGCGGTCCACGAAAATCATCAACCACATGCGCGAGTTTGGGAGAAAATCGGAGATCCACCTGGAGGCGGTGGCCTTAAACGACGTGCTGCGCCGGTCCTTCGACTTCTTCAGCCAGCAGCTCTCGCTGCGAAGCATCGAGGTGGCCTGGGAGCTGGACGAGAAGCTGCCCCTGGTGCGCTGCGAGGCCAACCGCATGGAGCAGGTGTTCATCAATTTCCTGATTAACGCCCGCGACGCCATCGAGGAGCGCGCCGCCAAGACCGGCGACCCCCAGTCGCCCCGGCGCATCGGCATCAAGACCATGCACAACAACGGCTTCGTCAGCGTGCGCATCTCGGACACCGGCACGGGCATCCCCGAAGCCATGATGGCCCGCATCTTCGAGCCCTTCTTCACCACCAAGCAGGTGGGCAAGGGCACTGGGCTTGGGCTCTCCATCAGCTACGGCATCATCAAGGACTACGGCGGGTCCATCAATGTGGTGAACAACGAGGACGGCGGGGCGAGCTTCTTCATCCGTCTGCCCGTGGCGGGGGAGCGGGCCGGAGGCGGGGAGTAGGGGGAGGCTGACGCCTGAATGCCGGCCGGTCAGTGGATATGGCGTTTAAAACCGCTGGAGGCAACAGCATGAGCGCCGTATGGCCGCCTGACGGTCGTGCTGCGCATGCGGGCATCCGGAGAAGTCAGGCTTGAAGGGCCGCATTTATATCCATGTAGAGAATTTCCCATTGATGGCCGTCAAGGTCTGCAAAGCCGTGTCCGTACATCCAGCCGTGATCCTCGGGATCCATGCAGATCGATCCGCCGGCTTCGACAGCTTTTTGTATCAGCTCGCCGACTTTTTCTCTCGTATCCACATTTATAGCGATCAATACTTCGGTGCTCTTGCTTGCGTCACTGATTTCTTTCTTTGTGAACGTTTTGAAAAAATGTTCCAGCAAGAGCATTACAAAGGTGTTCTCTCCGAGTATCAGACAGGCTGCCTTGGCGGCCGTGAACCGAGGGTCGAATGAAAATCCAAGCTTGGTGAAGAATTCCATGGATTTATCGAGATCTTTCACCGGCAGGTTCACGAAGATCTGTGACGCCATGTTTCGTTCCTCGCGTTTAATGGCGGGGCGTTTGCCCCCCTGTGGACCCGGAAGGAGAATCCATTTCTTGTGGCCCGCGAGAGATGGGGGTCCAGGCTTATGCTTCGTAGGCTGTGTGGTGGTGGCTGTCAAGGACGCATGAATGCCTGTTGCCTTGTGGTCCACGGGAGGGACGGGGGCTTGCGGGCGGCCGCGAAACCTGAAGCAGCCGGGCTGTGCGGTTCTCGATGCGGGGGGGGCCGCGAGAGGCGCGACGGCAATCCTGAGGACGCGAAAAGCGTCCGTTCTTATGCGGGCAGTTCCACCACGAACCTGGCCCCGGAGCCGGGGGGAGACTCCACGCCCATGCGACCGCCGTGGTGGGCGGTGACGATGTAGTAGGACACCGAAAGCCCCAGTCCTGTGCCCTGGCCGGGCTCCTTGGTGGTGAAGAACGGCTCGAACACGTGCTTGAGCGCCTCGGGGGGGATGCCCGGCCCGTTGTCCTCCACCTCGACGACCGCCACCTCCTGCCTTCGGCCGGTGCGCAGGCGAATGGCCGGTTCCGGCGCGGGCTGCTTCGCGGTCGCCAACGCCTGTGCCGCGTTCTTGAGCAGGTTGAAGAACACCTGCTGCAACTCCGCCGGGTCGCAGTTCACGAAGACCGGTTCGGGCGCGTAGTCCTTGACGATCCGGATCGACTTGAAATCGTATTTCTTGTTCAGGTCGAAATCGCTGGCGGCCAGATTGACGGCCTTGTCCACGACTTCATTCAGGTCGCACCGGGCGAAAGCCTGGTCGCTCTTGCGGCTGAATTCGAGCATGTTGGCCACGATCCTGGACGCCCGCTGGCCCGACTGTTCGATGCCGTCGAGGAAATCCGGTATCTGGCGATTCTTGAGATAGGCGTTGACCGCGTCCAGCGAGCAGCCGCACTCACTGGACTCCGACCGGTTGCCCTCGAGTCCCGGGTCCAGCCTCCGCCTGATCACCTGCACCCCCTGCAGGATGCCCGCCAGGGGGTTGTTGATCTCATGGGCCATGCCCGCGGCCAGGCCTCCGACGCTCATGAGCTTTTCCGTCTGGACCAGCACCTCCTGCATGCGCTTGCGCTCGGTGATGTCGCGCCAGGTGTTGTGCAGCAGGCGCTCTCCCCTGAGCATGATGGGCACCAGCGACACCTCGATGAGTAGCGGCTTCCCGTCGTAGCGTTTGCACATCCATTCGAAACGGCTGTTGCCCTCGGTGAAGGCCCGTCCGATGAACCCCGGCGCGGCATCGGCCGAAAGCCTGCCGTCCGGCTGGCTTTCGGGAGAGATGTCCAGGGGGGTGGAGTTGAGGAACGTCTCCTTGTTGGGGGCTCCCAGCAGCCGGAGCGCGGCCTCGTTGCACTCGATGAACCGTCCGCTCCGCATGAGCAGGATGGGATCGGACGACTCGTCGAAGAGCTTCTTGAAAGTCTCCTCGCTTTCCCGCAAGGCCTCGTCGGCCCTTTTCCGGTCGGTGATGTCGCTGTTGCTGCCGCGCGCGCCCAGGTAGGCGCCGCCCGAGTCGAACACGGGCTGGCAGAAGTGCTCGATCCACCGAATGTCCCCGTCCGGGCGGATGATGCGGAAGTGTAATTCGCCCGCGACCTGATCGCCCACCACCCCGTGGCGGTGGGCCTTGAAGGCGGGGAGATCTTCCGCATGCACCAGGCGCTCCAGCAGGCCGGGATCGGCCTCGAACTCGGCCGCGCTGTGGCCGGTGATGCGCTTGCAGGAAGGAGACTGGTAGAGGGACTTGCCTGCGGGGTCGAGCCAGAATTCCCAGTCGTAGGTGTTGTCCGCCACCGCGCGGTAGCGTTCGTACTCGGTTTCGATCCGTCGCTTTGTGCGGTGCAGGGCTTCGACGATGACGCTGATCACCAGGCCGGTTGCGACCATGGTGGCCCAGTTGACGAGGTCATGGACGGATGCGATGGCGAAGGAGTCGGAGGGGGTCAGCAGGAAGTAGGACGCGAACAGGGCCGCCAGGCAGGTGCAGAAGAGCCCGGCTCCCACCCCGCCCACCGAGGCGGAGATGATCACCGGGATCATGTACAGGATGAGCATCGGCGGGGTGCCGTTGCTGTTTCCCAGGCTCAGGCGCAGCACCAGGGTGGCCACGCACAGAACGAAGGCGAGGGCGTACCCGGTCCATGCCCGCCTGAGGTGCTGCGACGGAGCCTTGTGCGTCTCCCCTCCAGGTTGCCAGGAGGGAGGACCGCCGTTCGGGGAAGTGTACGTGCGCCTTTCCACGCTCCGATTCTTGTTTCAAGTAGGCGGAAATAGCAAGCGCAGCAGGGGGTATCTATGGGAAAGCGTCAGATATCTTCGGAAGTTGCCTTGCGCTTCTTGGTCAGGAGCCGCCTGTTCAATGCCTGGCGGGTGATGCCGAGCATCTTGGCGGCCACGCTCTGGTTGCCCCCGGCCTTGCGCAGGGCGTCGCTGATGGTGCGCTCCTCGATCTGCTTGAGGGTCGGCACCGCGGCCGCCCCTTCCTCCAGCACGGCGGGAAAGAGTTCCGCGCCGGAGCGTCCGCGAACCGAGCCGATCCATTCCCGGATGGGTTCCAGGGGCAGGACGCCGCCCTCGCAGAGGGCCACGGCGTTGAAGATCATGGCCTCCAGTTCGCGCACGTTTCCGGGGAAGGCATGCCCTCCGAGCAGCCCGGCGAGCTGGGTGGGCGTCTTGGGAGGCTCCTTGCCCAGGCGTTCGGCGGCCTTTTCCAGGAAGTGCCTCGTGAGAGGCCCCAGGTCGTCCATGCGGCTGCGCAGGGGAGGGATGCGCACGTAGTGGGTGCGCAGTCTGAAAAAGAGGTCGCGCCGGAACGTCCCCTGTTCGATGGCGTCTTCCAGGGCCACGTTGGTGGCCACGATGATCCGGGCCTCCATGGGCTTCACGGCGTCGGAGCCCAGGGGGTAGTATTCGCGCTCCTGGATGAGGCGCAGGAGCTTCAGCTGCGAATTCTTGGGCAGGTCGCCGATCTCGTCCAGGAAGAGGGTGCCTCCGGCCGCCTCCTCGATGAGCCCCCGGCGGCCGATGTTGGCCCCGGTGAAGGCTCCCTTCTTGTGGCCGAAGAGGGTGTCGGAGAACATGGCGTCGTCGAGCCCGGCCACGTTCACGGCCACGAACTTGCCCCGCAGGCCGCTTGCGCCGTGGATGGCCCGGGCCACCAGTTCCTTGCCCACGCCGGTCTCGCCCGCCACCAGCACGGGCTCGTCCGAGGCGGCCACGGCCTGCACGTAGGCCAGCATGGACTTCATGCCCGGGTTGACGGTGACGATGGACGCCAGGGGGTCATCGGTCCCGGCGGGGGCGTCCTGCTTGGCCTGGGCGGGCGCGGCGGGAGCCTGCCTGGCTTCCAGAGCGTGGCGCACGGCGGAGAGCAGGTGGGCGCGGTCCACGGGCTTGACCAGGTAGTCGGCCGATCCGGCGCGCATGCAGCGCACGGCGGTCTCCACCTCGTCGAAGCCGGTGACGATGATCACCGGCACGTGCGGATATTCGCTCTTGATGAAGGAGAGCACGTCCTCGCCGCGCATCTGGGGCATGGACAGATCCAGCATGACCAGCGAGACCTCGCGCGAGCGCAGGATGTCCTTGACCTCGCGGGGGTCGGAGCAGCGGATGGTGTTGGTGAGGCCGGAATAGCGCAGGTTGAGGTCGTAGCTGCGAAGGGCCTGCTCCTCGTCGTCTACCAGCAGGATCGGGTTCAGGGGGGTCGGGGACGCGCTCATGTCAGGGCCATGTCCGCAGAAGCGGCGGGCAGGTCCACCACGGCGGTGGTGCCCTGGCCCGGAACGGAATCGATGAGCAGGCGTCCGCCGTGCTCGCGGGCGATGGCCAGGGAGATGGAAAGCCCGAGCCCCGTGCCGCCCTGGTCGCGCTTGGTGGAGTAGAACGGCTCGGTGACCCGGGGCAGGTCGTCCGGGCGGATGCCCACGCCCTCGTCGCGCACCACGATGCGCACGCTGCCGGTGGGCTCGTGGTGTAGGGTTTCGATCTCGATGCCGTGGCTTGCGCCGGGCAGGGCGTGGCAGGCGTTCTGGACGAGGTTGACCACGATCTGCTCCAGGCGCTGCCTGCGCCCGCGCACCAGGGGCAGCCCCGCGCCGTAGCGCACCGAGAAGCGGCTGGTGTGCATGCCGATGGTCTTGCTCATGAGCAGCACCGCGGACTGGACCACGTCGTTGACCGGCAGCATCTCGAAGCCGCTTTCGAAGTCCTGGCGGGCGAAGTTCTTGAGCTCGCGCACGAAGTCGCGGATGCGCTCCGAGCCTTCGACGATGCCGGTCAGAAGCTGGGGCACGTCGCGCGACACCTCGGAGAAGGGAATGCCCCCCAGGAGCCCGCCGCCCTCGGCGGCAAGCTTCTCCAGGCCGGGGGAAACCGCCCGCCAGAGGTCCAGCACCAGGGGGGCGTTAAGCATTATGAAATTGTTGGGGTTGCTGATCTCGTGGGCCACCTCGGAGACGAGCGTGCCCAGGGAAACCAGCCGGTCGGCGTGCATGAACTGCGATTCCGTCACCTTCTGGCCGGTCACGTCCATGCCCGCGGCCTGGTAGTCCTTGATGTGGCCGGTCTTGTAGAAGAACCCCTGGATGATCCAGCGCATCCACAAGGGCGGGGCGTCGGGGTCGGGCTGGGCGGCCTTGTACTCGAGCTCCGCGATGGGATTGTCCTGGGTGATGCTCGTGACGGCCTGGCTCAGGCGGTCACGCAGGTCCGGCTCCACGAGCATGAGGAAGTCCTCGCCCACGATGTCCTCGCGATGCTTGCCGAAAAAGCGGGCGCTGGCCGAGTTGGCGTAGGTGAGGCTCCAGTCCGGCAGGAAGCAGCAGATGAGGTCCGGGCGGGTCTCCACGATGGACTGGTAGAGGTTCTTGCGGTTCAAGAGTCCTTCCATGGCCACCTTGTAGCGGGTGACGTCGTCCACCAGGAGCCTGCGGGCCTCGCCGCCGTCCCGCAGGGGAGCATGGTCCACGCGGATGCGCACCCAGGCCAGCCTGCCGTCGGATCGGGCAATGGGCTTGTCCATGTCCAGCCAGACGCCTTCGGTCACGTCGTCGCGGATGGAGGGGCTGAACACGCCGACAAGGTCGTCGAAGCCCATGATCTCGAGGTCGGCGGATGTGCATTCCGTCAGTGCGAAGAATTCGGGATTGGCGAAGAGTATCCGGCCGTCGGGCCCGGCCAGGACGGTAGCCATGGGAAGGCCCCCGTACAGGGATTCGAGGTCGGCCGTCTGGCTTGCTTGGGGTGTCCGGTGCATGTCGGGTCCGAGCGCAAGGGCCGAAGCCACTTCTGGATGGGCTTTCCCTTCTCGCGTCTGTGTCTGGCTCCTATATCCTCCCGATACGCTTTGCAAGGCGTCGTGACACAATTCACAACCATGCGGCGATCGCGTGACCCGCACCTTGCCAAGGTGCGGGATTTTTCTTACCCCTAGACGGACATCCTTCGTGAAATCGAACCCAGGAGCCGCCGCATGTTTGTTTCGAGACTCATTTCGAGCCTGACCGGCCGCAAATGCCTTCCGGGCCTGCTCGAACACTACGAGCCGGTGGCCAAGGGCGTCATGGTGGTGGAGGCGGCTCTCAAGGAATACTTGAACAATGGCCACGGGGCCGGCTTCCAGGCCCTCACGGTGGAGATCGACACCCTGGAGGGGCAGGCCGACAAGATCAAGCGGCGCATAAGGAACCGACTGCCCCGCGACATCTTCATGGAAGTGGACAAGACCCTGTTCCTCAACTTCACCCGCAGCCAGGACAACATCCTGGATTCCGCCCAGGACGCCCTGAACTGGCTGGGCATGCGCAGGCTGGACCTCTCCAAGGACCTGACCGCCTCGGCCCGGTCGCTGGCCCGGGAAGCCTGCCGCACGGTGGAACTCCTGAAGCCGGCCATCGTGGGCACCATGGACCTGGTCTACGGGGCCACCAAGGACCGTTCCGGTGTGAAGGAGACCTACCACGAGGTGCGGCTGCAGCATCACCGGGCCGCGAAAGCGTCGCGCAAGCTGCAGCGAGAGTCCTTCGCGGCGGACGCCGACTTCCGGGAAATATATCGCTTCGTGAAGTTCATCGAATACACGCACGACATGAGCCACAACGCCGAGGGCGCGGCCGACGTGCTGCGGGCCATGATCGCCAGATAGTCTCACCCGGCTGGTGCGAACCCGCATCGAGCGACGCGAGAGCTACAGGGGATTCCAAAGGGTCTGCCAATTCCGCAGGATGGCGGAATTGGGCGCTGCTTGCAGCGCCCGCAGGGCGAGGGCCAGGACGTCCCGAGTCAACCCTTTGGCCGCCGGAGGCATCTTCTCCTGCTCTTGCTCTTGTTCTTTCCGCAGGCTTTCCCGCTTGACACTTCTCCCGCACAAAATTAGATAGCTAACTAATTAACCGCTATCGATTCCGGACCTCGCCTATCCGCGTCGTTCGCCACGTTCCAAGGAGTATCCCCCATGCCAGTGTCTCGTCCGCAACGCGCACCGCGCGTGAACGCCGTTCTTCTCCTCCTGTGGTGCCTGCTGGCGCTTTCCGGCTGCGGCAAGGAAAGCTCGGGGCAATCCGCGCCCGCCGGGGGCATGCCCGCCCCGGAGGTGGTGGTGAAGACCATCAGCCGCGGGGACCTTCCCCTGAACATCGAATACATGGGCCAGGTGACTGGCTCGCGCGAGGTGGAGGTGCGCGCCCGCGTGGGAGGCATCCTGCTGAAAAGGGCCTATGTCGAGGGCACCCAGGTGCGCCAGGGCGACCTGATGTTTTTGATCGACCCCGAGCCGTTCAAGGCCGCCCTGGAGCAGGCCCAGGGGGCGCTGGAGCAGGCCGAGGCCAGGCTCGCGCAGACCAAGCGCGACCTGGAGCGCATGCGCAAGCTGCGCCAGGCCGACGTGGTCAGCCAGAAGGACGCCGACGACGCCCAGACCAATTACGAGTCCGCCACGGCCGAGGTCCGCGCCGCCCAGGGCAAAGTGCGCGAGGCGCGCATCAACCTGGGCTACACCCGGGTGGAGGCGCCCATCACCGGGGTCACCAGCAAGGAGACCCGCTCCGAGGGGAGCCTGGTGGGCACGAGCGCGGATTCGAGCCTGCTCACCGTGGTCAACCGCATCGACCCGGTGTACGTGAACTTCTCCATCCCCAGCGCCCAGGCCATGAAGTTCCGCGCCAACCGCGCCTCGGGCAGGATGGCCTTCGAGAACGGGCAGGACTTCGAGGTACGCCTCGTGCTGGCCGACGGAAGCGTGTACCCCCTCCCCGGAAAGGTCAACTTCACCGACACCCAGGTGGACGCCCAGACGGGCGTGGTCAAGGCCCGGGCCGAGGTGCCCAACCCCGACGGCGCGCTCATGCCCGGGCAGTTCGTCCGAGCCAAGCTTGCCGGGGCGGTGCTCAAGCAGGCCATGACCATCCCCCAGGGCGCGGTGCTCCAGACCCAGCAGGGGGCCATGGTCTGGGTGGTGAACGCCCAGAACATGGTGGAGCCCCGCATCGTGACCCTGGGCGAGACCCAGGGCAACGCCTACCTGATCGAGTCCGGGCTGGAGTCCGGCGAGCGCATCGTGGTGGAGGGCGTCATCAAGGTGCACCCCGGCGCTCCGGTGAACCCCAGGGAAGCCGGGGCGGAGCCCACCGCCAAGAGCCCCGCAGAGGCTCCCGCCAAGAGCCCCGACGGCCAGGCCGGGTAGGGTGGAGGATCAGGCATGCTGTCGCGTTTTTTCCTGAGCCGCCCCATCTTCTCCACGGTCATTTCGCTGGTCATCGTCATGGCGGGCCTCGTGGCCATGAACGCCCTGCCCATCGCCCAGTACCCCAACATCATCCCGCCCGAGGTGCAGGTCCAGGCGTACTATCCGGGGGCGAGCCCCGAGGTGATCGCCCAGACCGTGGCCGCGCCGCTTGAGCAGCAGATCAACGGCGTGGACAGGATGCTCTACATGCGCTCAACCAGCGCGGGCGACGGGTCCATCAGCATCTCGGTGGTCTTCGCCGTGGGCACCGATCCTGACCAGGCCACCATCAACGTCAACAACCGGGTGCAGTCGGGGCTTACCTCGCTGCCCGAGGAGGTCCGCAGGCAGGGCGTCACGGTGAGCAAGAAGTCCTCGAACTTCCTGCAGGTCCTGACCATGGACTCCCCTGACGGCCGCTACGACACGGTGTTCATCAGCAACTACGCCCTGGTGAACGTGCTTGACGAGCTCAGGCGCCTGCCGGGCGTGGGCGACGCCGTGATCTTCGGCAGCCAGGACTATTCCATGCGCGTGTGGCTGCGCCCGGACAAGCTGGCGCAGCTCAAGCTCACGCCGGGCGACGTGGCCCAGGCCATCAACCAGCAAAACGCCCAGTACGCGGCCGGACGCATCGGCCAGGAGCCCACGGCCCAGCGCGTGGACATCAACTACATGGTCACCACCAAGGGTCGCCTCACCACGCCCGAGGAGTTCGGGAACATCATCCTGCGCTCCGAGGCGGACGGCTCGTCGCTTCGCCTGAAGGACGTGGCTCGGGTGGAGCTCGGCGCGAAAGACTACAACTTCTCTGGCAAGCACAACGGCAAGCCCACCGTGCCCATGGGCGTGTTCCTGGCTCCCGGGGCCAACGCCCTGCAGACCTCGGACGCGGTCAAGGCCAAGATGGCCGAGCTCTCGGCGCGCTTCCCGGCTGGCATCACCCACTCGGTGGTGTACGACACTACGGAGTTCGTGCGCGTGTCCATCCACGAGGTGGTCAAGACCCTGGGCGAGGCCATGCTCCTGGTGTTTCTCGTGGTGTACCTCTTCCTGCAGAACTTCCGGGCCACGCTCATTCCCTTCCTGGCCGTGCCCGTGTCCATCGTGGGCGCGTTCGCGGGCATGTACGCCCTCGGATTCTCCATCAACACCCTGACGCTCTTCGGCATGGTGCTGGCCATCGGCATCGTGGTGGACGACGCCATCGTGGTGCTGGAGAACGTGGAGCGCATCATGCGCTCGGAGGGGTTGCGCGCGCCGCTGGCCACGGCCAGGGCCATGGAGGAGGTGACCGGGCCCATCATCGCCATCGTGCTGGTGCTGTGCTCGGTGTTCGTGCCCGTGGCCTTCATGGGCGGGCTGACGGGCGAACTGTACAAGCAGTTCGCCATCACCATCGCGGTGTCCGTGGTGATCTCCGGCATCGTGGCCCTGACCCTGACCCCGGCCCTGTGCTCGCTTTTGCTGCCCGACCTGCACCACGCCCCGCGCGGGTTCTTCAGGACCTTCAACGCAGGCTTTGAGAAGTTCACTGACGGCTACGTGGGCGGCGTGCGCTTCCTGCTCGGCAGGCCTGTGCTGGCAGTGGCCCTGTTCGCGGGATTGTGCGCGGTCTCGTGGGGGCTTTTCAAGCTGGTGCCCGGGGCCATGCTCCCCGACGAGGACCAGGGGTTCGTCATCGCGGCCACCATCCTGCCCGACGGCGCGTCGCTTGTGCGCAGCCGCGAAATCTGCGCCGTTCTGGACGACATGACCAGCAAGGACCCCACCGTGGCCGAGACCGCGACCTTCGCGGGCTACGACGCGCTCACCGGGGCCAACCGCTCCAACTACGGCACGTCGTTTATCACCTTGAAGCCCTGGGAACAGCGCCACGCGCCGGGCCAGAGCTCCTTTGACCTGGTCAAGCGCATCTTCGGCCTGGGCATGGGCATCCCAAGCGGCATGGTGCTGGCCTTCAACCCGCCGCCCATCACCGGCATGAGCACCACCGGCGGCTTCGAGGCCTACATCCAGAGCCGCGGCGAGGGCGACAGCAAGGCCCTGGCGGCCATGACCGAAAAGGTCATCGCGGCGGCGGGCAAGCGGCCGGAGCTGGCCCGGGTGTCCACGACCTTCGGGGCCAACGTGCCCCAGCTGCACGTGGAACTGGACCGCGACAAGGCCCTGGCCCAGGGCGTCGCCGTGGGCAGCGTGTTCGAGGTGATGCAGGCCACCTTCGGGGCCTATTACGTCAACGACTTCAACAAGTACGGCCGCACCTTCCGGGTGACGCTGCAGTCCGAGGCGGACTTCCGCGACCGGCCCGAGGCCCTGCGGGACGTGTTCGTGCGCACGGCCAAGGGCGAGATGATCCCCCTGCCGTCGCTGGTGAATGTCAGCCAGTCCAGCGGCCCCGAGGTGATGGAGCGCTTCAATGTGTTCCCGGCGGCCAAGCTCATGGGCTCGCCCGCGCCGGGCTTCAGCTCGGGCCAGGCCATGGCGGCCATGGAGGCCGTGGCGAAAGAGGTGCTGCCCGCCGAGTACAGCCTGGCCTGGTCCGGCTCCTCCTACCAGGAGAAGGCGGCCAGCGGCTCCTCGGCCCTGGTGTTCCTGCTCGGCATCATCATGGTGTTCCTCATCCTGGCGGCCCAGTACGAGCGCTGGACCCTGCCCCTGGCCGTGGTGCTGGCCGTGCCCTTCGCCGTGTTCGGGGCCATCCTGGCCACCTGGGCCCGGGGGCTCTCAAACGACATCTACTTCCAGGTGGCGTTGGTGACGCTCATCGGCCTTGCGGCCAAGAACGCCATCCTGATCGTGGAATTCGCGGTCTTGAGCTACAAGCAGGGACGCACCCTGGCCGAGGCGGCCATGGAGGCCGCGCGCCTGCGCTTCCGACCCATCATCATGACCTCGCTCGCGTTCGTTTTGGGCTGCGTTCCCCTCGCCCTGAGCTCGGGCGCGGGCGCCAACAGCAGGCACGCCATCGGAACGGGCGTGATCGGCGGGATGCTCGGAGCGACCTTCCTGGCTCCCCTGTTCATCCCGGTCTTCTTCAAGCTCATCATGAGCCTCGGAAACATCGGGCGCAAATGGCGCAAGGGGGACGAGTCATGAAGCTCAAGCCGTGCTCGGCCGTGCCGAGGGAGGGCATCGAGGGGTTCTTTGTCACGCTGAAGGAAGTGAGCCGGGCGTTCCGGTCCAGGATCGACGAGCGGCTGCGTCGCCACGGGCTCTCCAAGGCCATGTGGAACGTGGTTGGCACGCTTCTGTGCAGTGGAGGCCCGATCTCCCAGCGGGAGCTTGCCGACGCGCTCTTCGTGGAGGGCCCCTCGCTGGTGAGGCTCCTGGACCGGCTGGAGGGCATGGGCTGGGTGAAGCGGGACGCCGTGCCCGGCGACCGGCGGGTGAAGCACGTGAGCCTCACGGACAAGGCCGAGCCCTTCCTGGACGAACTGGTGCAGGCGGCGCAGAGCGTGGAGCGCGAGATCGCCCGGGGCATCCCCGAGGGCGACGTGCGCCTGGCCCACACCGTGCTGCTGGCCATGCGCGACAATCTGCTGGCTGCCGGATAGCCCGGCCGCACCGATCCTGGCGCATCAAAAAAGGCCGCCCCGTGAGGGGCGGCCTTTTTTTGCATGTGACGGCGCCGGAGCGGTCTACCCGCCCAGCCCCATCAGTTCCAGCGCCCAGAAGCAAAGCGCCCCCACGCACGCCGAAGCCGGAATCGTCAACACCCAGGCGATCACGAGGTTGCCCGCCACCCCCCAGCGCACGGCCGAGAAGCGCTTGGAGGCTCCCACGCCGATGACCGTGGTGGAGATGGTGTGGGTGGTGCTGATGGGCGCGCCCATGGCCGAGGCGCTCATGATGACCGCCGCAGCGGCGGTTTCGGCGGCGAAGCCGTGCACGGGTTCGAGCTTGAATATCTTGTGGCCCATGGTCTTCACGATCTTCCAGCCACCGCTCGCGGTGCCGAGCGCCATGGCCGTGGCGCACGCGATCTTGACCCAGACGGGGATGCTCACGTCGGGCTGGATCTTGAATATGACCAGGGCCAGGGTGATGACGCCCATGGTCTTCTGGGCGTCATTGAGGCCATGGCTGGTGGCCATGACGGCCGAGGAGAGGATCTGGAGCTTCTTGAAGGCGGTGTTGACTGTCCTGGGATGAGCCTTCACGAACAGCCAGGACAGCAGGACCATGAGAAAATACCCCATCAGGAAACCGGCCACTGGCGACGCCAAGAGCGGCACGACGACCTTCTTGATGATGGAGGCATAGCTCGGGGCGTCCCAGCCCTTGTAGGCGATGGTCGCGCCGACCAGGCCCCCGATCAGGGCGTGGGAAGAGGAGGACGGTATTCCCAGATACCAGGTGAGGACGTTCCAGCAGATGGCCCCGAACAGGGCCGCCAGGACCAGGATCTTGCAGCCTGCGACAACGTCCGGCCCCACGATGCCGCTGCCCACGGTCTGGGCCACTTCGGTGCCCAGGAAGGCCCCGAACAGGTCCAGCGCGGCAGCCATGAGCACGGCCGTCCTGGGGGAGAGCACCTTGGTGGACACGACCGTGGCGATGGCGTTGGCCGAGTCGTGGGCGCCGTTGGTGAAATCGAACACCAGGGCGACGACCACGATCACAATGAGGAGAAGAGGTATCTCAGGCATGTTTAAGCAGGACCCCTTCGAGCACGTCGCTTAAGCGTTCGGCGCGTTCCACGGCCTGCTCGATACGGCCGTAGATGTGGTTCCACTTGACGATGTGGATGATGGAGGCCGCGTCGTCCTTCTTCTGGTCCTTTGTTTCGTAGAGCTCGCCGAGCCCCACCAGCAGGAGCATCTCGCACTCGTACTTGTGGGCCTTGATGATCTCGATGTGTTCCTTGGCGGGCTTGTTCTGGGAGAGCTTGCCCAGGAGGTGCCCGGCCTCCTCGATCATGATCTTGAGCGAACGCACCAGCCTGCGCGAGGGGTAGAGGACCTCGCCGCAGTCCAGGAGCCCGATGCGCGTGGCCGTGGCCTTGACGATGTTGATCAGGGCTTCCTGGGTGATGTTGATCTGGTGGATGTCCTCACGGTCGATGGGAGTGATGAAGGTAGAGGACAACTCCGTGGAGATGCGCCGCGAGATGGTGTTGGCTTCGGCCTCGATGATGTTGATGCGCGTGCAGCGGTCTTCGACATCCTCGAAGCTGTGGAATATCTCGTCCAGGATGGTCACGGCCTTGAGCAGTTTCCGGTTCTGGTCCTTGAAGAGGTCGAAGAACTTGACGTCCTTCGGGAAGAGGGAAAATCCCATGGGGGCTCCTTGGGCGTATGCGGTTTGTCTTTATTTATGACTGCCGGCGTGCGCTTTCGGCCTGGGGCGCGGCAGTGTCCAGGAGCTCCGTGACCACGGCGCTCATGTCCTGGCTTTTTCTGAGAATGGTCGAGAGCATGCCCTGGGCCTGCTCCATGTCCTCGGGAGGCGATTCCAGCAAGGTGGCGGCGTAGCCTTGGATGCTGGTGAGCGGGGTGCGCAGCTGGTGCGAGGCGTTGATGACGAACTCGCGCAGGATGAGCTCCGCGTTCTTCATGGCGGTGATGTCGTGCAGCACCAGGATCAGGCGGGGCTTGCCCTTGGCCGTGGCGTAGGGGACCAGGTCCACGTCGGCGATCTTTCCGCCGAGCAGGGTGGTCACGAAGCGGCGTGGGCCGGAGGAATCCTGGCCGTAAGCTTCGCGCACGGCGTTGTGCACCGCGAGCCCAAGCCCGGCCTCTAGGACGTTCCGCCCGACCGGGGGCAGGGCTGGGTTGTCCAGAAGCGACTCCAGGGCGGCGTTGTGGGCCAGGATGACCCCGTCCTGGTCCAGCACGGCCACGGCGTCGGTCATCTTGCCGAGCACGGCCTCGTACTGGCAGCGGGTTTCGTGCAGGTGGCGCATGCTCTTGCGGGCCTGCTTGGCCAGCACGTTGATGGAATCCACCAGGGGCTTGAACTCCGTTCCGGGATAGACGCGAATCTTGTCCGGGGCCGCTTCGCGCCCCAGGTCTCCCACCACCTGGCCGAAGGAGCGCAGCATGGCCTGGGTGCGCCGCACCAAAAACACCACCAGGACCACCGAACACAGCACCATGGCGGCCACCACGGCCAGGAAGCGCGAGCGCGACTCCGAGAGCGACTTCTGCACGGCGGAGAACGGCACGGCGATGCGCAGCACGCCGTCGGGCAGTCCGGCGGTGCCCTTCATGCTGGTGGCCACGTAGAGCATCTCGGTCTGGAGCGTGTTGCTGTAACGGTTGGATTGCCCGAATCCGGTCTTCACGGCCTCCACCACCTCGGGCCTGGTGGAGTGGTCTTCCATCTTGTCCGCCTCGGCGGGAGGCAGGTCGGATTCGGCCAGCACCTTGCCGTCCTCGATGTAGGTGATGCGGATGCCGAAACGCTTGGAGAGTTCGCCGATCTGGCCGCGCAGCGACTCCGCCCCGGAATAGGGGGCCTTGGAGGCCAGCAGCCATTCCACCACGCGCAGGGTGTTGGCCTCGCGCTCCTCGAATTCCTTCAGCTGCACGGCCTGGGCGTTGAAGCTGGTCTCGTAGAAGATGAACACCGCCGCGCCGAAAAGAAGCGCGAGGGATATGGCGAGCAGGCGTGTGAAATAAGGACGGGGTTGCATGGCGCACCTCCTGGCGAATCCGGCTCCCCGCACTCGTAGCAGAAACATAACCGAACCGCAAAACGGTGGCGCTGCATACCAGGAAGGACCTTGCCTGAAAAGCCCCGGCGACGGCGGATTCCGGACGACAAGACGCGTTGGATCACGCCCCGGGCGCGGGCTTTGGCCGGCAAACCGTTTCAAAAATGTAATGCTCGATCGGGCCGCCCCGGAAGGAACGGATCCGCCGTGCGGCCAGACAGGCCGCTTCATGACCCTTCACCCAACATGATTCAACAATGATGAACCTTTACAATGGCGAAACCGGGTTGTAGGTATTTATAACTAGTGTCTGGTGCGGGTTCATGCGTTCCTGATTCCTAACTCGAGGAGAACCGTATGGCTCAAAAAAACTGGCTGACGGAAGACAAGCTTGCCCTGATCCTGGGCATGATCCTCTTCGGGCTCGGCGCGTTCAACTTCGCCGGGGTCGATCTCTTGGGCTGGAGCCTGAAAACCAACGTGTGGACGGACGCGTCGAAAATATTCTCCCCCGCGTCCGGAGTCTTCAAGATCAGCGGCTGGATGTCGCTGCTGTACATGTACCTGTTCGTGACCGGCTTCCTGGCCGTGGGCGTGACCATGCTGGGCGGAGACACCCTGAAGTTCATCAAGGGCTTCACTGTGGTGTTCCTGGTCTGCTACGGCTGCTTCGCGCTGGGCAACCACGCCGTCATCGCCGCCACTCCCAACGAGCTGGCCAAGTACAAGCTGACATGGTCCATGGGCCTGACCGGCGAGGCGGGATTCATCATCGCCCTGGTGGCGGGCATCATCGTGGGCAACTTCTTCCCCGGCGTGGCCGACTCCCTCAAGGAGGCCCTGCGGCCGGAAATGTACGTGAAGATCGCCATCGTCATCCTGGGCGCGGAACTGGGCGTGAAGGCCGTGGACGCCCTGGGCCTGGCCTCCTCGGTGATTTTCCGGGGCCTGTGCGCCATCGTTGAAGCCTATCTGATCTACTGGGCCCTGGTGTATTTCGTGGCCCGCAAATACTTCAAGTTCTCCCGCGAATGGGCCGCGCCCCTGGCGTCGGGCATCTCCATCTGCGGCGTGTCCGCCGCCATCGCCACCGGCGGGGCCATCCGCGCCCGTCCCGTGGTGCCCATCATGGTTTCCTCGCTGGTGGTCGTGTTCACCTGCGTCGAGATGCTCATCCTGCCTTTCGTGGCCCAGTGGGGCCTTTCCACCGAACCCCTGGTGGCCGGCGCCTGGATGGGCCTGGCCGTGAAGAGCGACGGCGGCGCCATCGCCTCCGGCGCCATCGCCGATGCCCTCATCCGCGCCCACGCTCTGGCCACGGAAGGCATCAAGTACCAGGAAGGCTGGGTCACCATGACCGCCACCACGGTGAAGATTTTCATCGACGTGTTCATCGGTGTGTGGTCCTTCGTGCTGGCCTGGGTCTGGTGCGCCAAGATCGAATGCAAGGAAGGCCGGGCCATGAAGTTCTCCGACATCCTGGACCGCTTCCCTCGCTTCGTGCTGGGCTACGTCATCACCTTCCTGATCATGCTGGTGCTGTGCGCCAAGGGGCCGGACCTGCTCAAGGTGGGCAAGGGCCTCATCGGCGAGACCAGTACCTTCCGGGTGCTGTTCTTCATCCTGACCTTCTTCACCATCGGCGTGGTGTCCAACTTCCGCAAGCTCTGGGAAGAGGGCATCGGCAGGCTGGCCATGGTGTACGTGGTCTGCCTCTTCGGCTTCATCATCTGGATCGGCCTGTTCATCTCCTGGCTGTTCTTCCATGGCGTGAAGCCGCCTCTGGCGTAACAGACCAGACCGGACACCTTCCAAAAGGAGACGCTCATGCAGTTGGACAACAACGTGAAGATAGCGGAAGAAATAAAGAAGATGGAGTGGGAGCCGCTCATGCCCATTGAGAAGCAGCTCATCACCTGGAGCATTTCGCTCGGCGTGGTGCTGCTCTTCGTGCTCTACTGGGTGAGTTCGGTGTTCTTCCCTGGCGCGCACGGATAGAAGATCGCGACAGGTACGAAAACACAGAAGGGCGGCCTCGGGGCCGCCCTTTCTATTTGGGTGCAGGCGCGGCCTTGCGGGGACGCCAGCGCCACAAAAGCCACAGAAGAGGGGCCAGGGCGCAGGCTTCGGCCGCTTCGCGCGGGCCGATGCGGGAGACTCCCCACCACAGCCCGGCGGCCAGGGCGGCGCAAGCCCCTGCCAAGGCCAGTTGGCCCGCGTCCATGAAGCCCACGCGCCGCTGGCAGTAGCCCACCGTGCACGCCCCCACCAGGGCTTTGGTGGCCACGATGGCCACGGCCGAGCCCCACAACGGCGAACCCGGGATGAGCATCCAGCACAGGGCCAGCCCGGCCAGCAGGCCACCGGTGTAGATGGCCAGCAGCAGGCGCTCGCGCATGAAGGCCAGCATCATGTACGCCGCCAGGTTGTGCAGGAAGGCGATGAGGATGGAGGGCGCGAGCCAGGCCACCACCCAGGCGCTCGGCGCATAGGCCTGCCCGAAGATGAGCGGAAGCAGCCGGTCGCACTCCATGGCCAGCACGGCCATCACCGGCAGGCTCGCTGCCGTGAGCGTCCGGGCGCAGTTGCGGGCCAGGGCCGCGAACGCCTGTTTGTCGGTGCGCCACAGCTTCACCAGCAGCGGATAGATTACCCCCGAGAGCAGGAGCGAGGCCGCCAGGTTGGACACCCCGTCCACCAGTTCCCAGGCCGTGCCGTAGGCCCCCACGGCCTCGGAACCGCCGTGGCGCTGCAGAAAGAACACATTGGCCTTGTTGTAGCCGATGGCCGCCAGGGCCATGGCCACGAACACGAGCCCCCCGACGGCGGTGCGCCAGGCCCGGGCTACACCCCGGCGCCCGAGCGACAGCCCCGAGACCTCGTCCCAGCGCATGCACAGCCAGGCCGAGCCGCACAGGTTGCACAGGTTCTCCACCACCTTGAACAGGCCGAAGCTCCAGGCGGGCCAGCCCAGGTACAGCGCGGTCAGGGCGTAGCCGTACCCCAGCATGGCCGAGGCCGAGCGTACGTACGCTTCCTGGTCCTGCCTGTGCTGCACCCGAAGGGCCACAAAGAACGATCCTGCCAGGGGCTCCAGCCCGCACCCGGCGCAGATGCCCAGCGACATCCACAAAAGTCCGTTCGAATAGCCCTGGATGAGGCAGAACGCCGTCACCCCGATCATCCCGGCTCCGAGCAACGCGATTTTGATGAGCCCGTACTGGGCCAGCACCTGCCCCTTGTCGCCCCATTTGCGGCTCAGAGCCATGACCATGGGCTGGTTCAGGCCGAATTCGCCCAGGAACAGGATGAACTGGGCCAGGGAAAAGGCCAGCACGAATTCGCCGTAGGTTGCGGCGCTGGCCCGCGCCAGGGTGACGATGAGCGCCGTGTGCAGCCCGTCGCGCACCCACTGGGCCGTGGCCAGGTGCAGGAATTTGCGGATGATTGAGTGCTGGGAGCTCATGGATGGTTTTTCGTGGCGGGCCGGGGGGATTTGCCGTAAACGAGGCCAGCCGGAAGACGGAGTCATTTCATACAACCATGCGTCCTATCAAGACCGTCCTGCTGCTGCAGGACCTCGAACTCGGCGGCACCCAGCGCCACGCCCTGGAACTGGCCCGGCGCCTGGACCCCTCCCGCTTCGAAACGGAAATCTGGACCCTCATGGGCGGCGGGGATTTCCTGCCCAGGGCCCGGCAGTACGGGCTGGCCGTACGCCAGCTCTCGCTCGCCCGCGCCGTCGGACCGGGAGGCTTGTGGGGCCTGTGGCGCGGTCTTTCGCGCTTTCGGCCCCAGGTCCTCATGGCGCTCACCGTGGTGCCCAATATCTGGGGCCGGGTGCTCGGCCGTCTGTCCCGCGTGCCCGTCGTCGTGGCCAACTGCCGGGGCGGGGACGACCTGTGGCGGCAGCACGAGGCCCTGCTGAAGCACCTGGCCCACTTCCACATCTGCAACGCGCGGGCCTTGAAGCAGGCCCTGATGACGCGCTACCGGCTGCCGGAAGGGCGCATCGAGGTGATCCCCACCGGCGTGGACACCGAATATTTCGCTCCGGTGGCCGGAACACCCGTCGCTCCCCGGACCTGCGTGATCCTGTGCCTGGCGCGCCTGGCCCCCATCAAGGACCACGAGACCCTCATCCGGGCCTTCGAAATCGTTCACCGCGAGCATCCCCACGCCCGCCTGCGGCTGGTGGGCGACGGCGAACTGCGCGAGCGCCTGGCCGCGCGCCTGTGCGCGAGCCCTGCCCGCGAGGCCATGGAGCTTCTGCCTGGAGTGCCGGACCCCAGGCCGCATTTCGCCGCCGCCGACGTGGTGGCGCTCAGCTCGGAAAACGAAGGCATGCCCAACGTGCTCCTGGAGGCCATGGCCATGGGGCTGCCCTGCGTGGGAACGGCGGTGGGCGGAGTGCCCGAGGTGATCCGTAGCGGCCGCACCGGTTTCGTCGTATCCAAGAAGGAGCCGGAAGCCTTGGCCCAGGCGCTGGGCGAGCTGGTCGCCAACGAGGAGCTGCGCAGGTGCTTCGGCGAGGCCGGACGCAGGATCGCGCAGGCCGAGCACTCGCTTACGAGCGTCGCGGGGCGGCATGCGGATATTCTGGAGAGGCTGGTGGAGAGGAAGAAGTAGGATGCCTCCGGCGGCCAGAGAGGAAACTTTTTGAAAAAAGTTTCCTCTCTGGACTCTCCTTCGAAAACTTTCAATGAGCTTCGCGTTCACCAGCGTTATTACGCTGGTGAACGCGAAGCTCATTGAGGGTCCAGGGGGATGATCCCCCTGGCGGGAGAGTCCAGAGAGGGCAGCGCCCTCTCTGGCCGCCGGAGGCATCTTTATATTTCGTTCAGGCGGGCTCTTCGCCGCTAATGAACTTGTAGAAGGTCCGGGCGTTGCGCGCGGTGTCGTAGAAGTCGATGACGATCCGCTTGCCGTTTTCGGCCATGCGCAGGGCGTTCCCGCGGTCGCGGCCGAGCTTCAGGATGGCGTCCGCGATGGCTTCGGGGTTGCGCTGCGGGATGAGAAGCCCGGTCTCGCCGTCGCGGATCACCTCCCGGATGCCCCCGACGTCGGTGGCCACCACCGGGATGCGCCCCAAAAGCGCCTCCATGATCACCGTGGGCAGGCCGTCGCGGTCACCGGTGGAGCCGATCTTGCTCGGCATCACGAAGATATCGTGGGCCCGGATCAGGTCAGGGACGTCGCGGTGCAGCACGAAGCCCGGGAAATCGACTTTGTCCTCGATGCCCAGGCGCTTGGCCTGGGCGCGCAGGGCGTTTTCGATGCGGCCGGACCCGGCCAGGGTCAGCCGGAAGTCCACCCCGCGCTCATTGAGCAGCGCGCAGGCGTCCAGAAGCACGTCCAGCCCCTTGGTCTTGACGAAACGCGCGATGGCCAGCAGCCTGTATGGCTCGCGCATGGGGACCTCGCCCGGCTCGGGCACCTCCCAGGAGAGCATGTTGCGCACAAGGTGTATGTCGTCGCGCTTTTCCCAGGTGAACTGGCGCAGGTATTCCAGGTTGAACGCCGCGTCGGTGCGCACGAAGGCGGCCGCCGCGATCTTCTCCTCAAGGGCGCCGTCGGGCGGGTAGATGTCGCCCGCGCGGCCGGTGAAGCTGAACGGGATGCCGGTCAGCAGCGAGGCCGTCCAGGCCGCCGTGGCCGGGCCGTTGGCCCAGCCCGCATGGATATGGGTGATCCCTTCCTCCTGGAAATGCCGGGCCAGCAGGCAGCCGGTGAGGAAGGCCCAGGAGTTCTCGCCGGTCTGCTCCAGATCGCGCCAGAAGCGGCCCAGCACGGTCTTGGCCGTGCGCCTGAAGAGTTCCGGATGGTTCTTCCACCACCAGCGCAGCGCCGCCAGGCAGCGGAAGACGCTCACGGTGCCCAGGCGCTCAACGGGCGAGCAGCTGGCTTCCATGTCCTTGCTGATGTGCTTGGAAAGCTTGCCATAAAGAGTGTAGACCTTCACGGGCATGCCGAGGGCGCGCAGGGCGGCCACTTCTCCGACTACGAAGGTTTCCGAAGGCTTGGGGTACCAGAGAGTTACGTATGCGGTATTGGTCATAAAGATACGGATGTTTCGCTCCGCGGGGATGTTTCGTGCGGAGAAAAATAAATAGCATTCCAAACTGATCTCCACAATCTCATTTTGGTCAGGAAATTATTAATGAACAGTAATAAACGACTCCTTGGGGCTCATGAATCCGTCTCGGGCGGCCTCCATACGGCCTTCGAGCGCATCATCAAGGTAGGCGGCACGGCTTTGCAGATTTTCACGCGCAACCAGCGCCAGTGGGAGGCAGCCCCGGTGAGCGCCGAAGAAGCGGACGCCTTCGCCAGGGCCTGGGAACAGTGGGGTGGCTACCCGGTGGCCAGCCACGCCTCCTACCTGCTCAACATCGCCTCGCCGGACGAGGCGGCCAGACGGCGCTCGGCCGGGGCCCTGGCCGAGGAACTCGAGCGCTGCCGAGCGCTGTCCATCCCCTGGGTGGTGCTGCACCCGGGCTCGCGCACCGGAGCCGGGCTCGAGGAATCCCTGGAGCGGGCGGCCCGGACCCTCGACCTAGCCCTGGAAAAGGGCGGGGACGGCCCTATGATCCTCCTGGAGAACACCGCCGGACAGGGTACGGGACTGGGGGCCGACCTGGAGGAACTGGCCGGGATCATCGCCCGCTCGAAGCATCCCTGCCGCCTGGGACTGTGCCTGGACACCTGCCACGCCTTCGCGGCAGGATACGATGTGGCGACGCGCCAGGGCCTGGACGCGGCGCTTGCGCTTCTGGACCCGGAGAGGCTCAAGCTCGTGCACGTCAACGATTCCAAGGGAGGGCTCGGGTCCAGGCTCGACCGGCACGAGCACATCGGAGAGGGCGCCATCGGGCTGGAGGGCTTCCGGGTGGTCATGAACCATCCGGCGCTGATTGGGCTGCCCATGGTGCTTGAGACGCACAAGGAGAAGGAACTGCTGGAAGACGTGAAGAATCTGAAGGCGCTTCAAAAGCTGATCGGGAAATCGCCGGTCTAGGGTGCGAAGCAAAAAGGGTGTCCGGATGGCGCAGCCCGTTGGCCGCCGGAGGCTCCTCCTCCCTCCTCATTGCCTCGCGTCCCAAAGCTCCTCGTAAACACGGGCGATCTCCGCCGCGATGACCGGCCAGTCGTAGTATTTCCGGGCGATCTCGCGCGGGCAGGGGCCGGCTTCCAGGGCGAGCCCCTGCCGTACGGCCTGGGCCAGGTCGTCGCGGCCGGGGCGGTACCATATCCCCAGCCTGTCGCGCTCGGCGGCCGGTCCGGGGAATTCCCCCAGGGCGCTGGAGAGAACGGGCACGTCCATGGCCATGGCCTCCACGGCGGCCATGCCGATGCCCAGGAGCCCCGGTTCGGCCACGTTGATGATGCACAAGTCGCTGGCAGCGATGTAGTCCGGCAGGTCGGCGTGGGGCACGCGGGGCATCCCCCGGTCGGCCCTGGCCATCACCTGTTCGAAAAGTTCGTCCTGGGGGAATCCCCCGGCCATCAGGAGACAAGCCTCGGGGAGCGAGGAGCGCACGGCGTCCATGGCGTCCAGGATCTTGTCCACGCCTTTGAGCCGGAAGTAGCGCCCGATGTAGAAGGCGATCTTGGCCTTGGCGGGCAATCCGAGGCGTTGCCTGGCCAGGGCCTTGTCCCGGGGGGTGAAGGCTTGGAAGTCCACCCCCATGGTGAGCTTGGAGGCGGGCACGCGGCGTCCGCGCAGGTAGGACAGCTCCCGGTCGGAGATGGCGAAGACGTGGCCGTAGCGGGCAAGGGACGCGTTCTCCAGGGGCAGCGCGGCCGTGAGCGCCAGGCGCTTGGCGGGGGGGCGGCCCTCGGCCAGGCGCAGGCCCAGGGGCGGGGTGCCGTGGTTGTGAGCGGTCTTGATGGCGTTTCGCGGCAGCAGTCCGGCCAGGACGCCGAAGGCCGAGTGCACCTCGTGCATGTGCAGGATGAAGCGTTCCCGCCGGGCCTTGCCCCAGAGGGCGCGGAGCATGGGCAGGCTCGTTTCGTAGCTGAACTTTCCCAGCGGGGCGGGGCGGGACGGGAAGATGCGGCAGGCGAGGCCGTTCACGTCGACGGTCTTTTCCCGGGGTTCGCGCCAGTCCGGCCGCCAGCATTCCAGGGCGAACCGGCCGGGGAAGGCGCGGTGCAGGGCCGTGGCGGTGCGCACATGCCAGTCGTCCGTCATGGACTGCGCGTCCATGGGCCGGGTCGGGTCCCGGAAGTACCAGGGCGAATGGTTGAGCACGTGCAGGACGCGGATTTTGCTCATGGCTTCCCTCTGCGGCGCACGGCTGCCGCGATGAGCCCCTGCTCGGGGCAGCGCAGGAGCGCCTGGACGCCCACGTAGACGGCCAACGCGACGGATCCGGCCAGGACCAGGGCGGCGAGCCTGCTTGCGAAGCCGCGCCCGTCGATGATCCCGACGATTGCGGGCCTGAGCCACCAACAGGCCGCCGCCATGGCCAGGCCAGCCAGCGTGGCCCGGCCGAACGCGGCCAGCAGCGCCCGCTGGTCCAGGCCTTCGAGCCTTGCGCGCAAGGCCAGGTACAGCATGGCGCAGTGCAGTACGGCGGTGAGGGAGAAGCCCAGGCTCAGTCCCGGCGTGCCGAGCGTTTTTGCGAGCCATACGTCCAGGGCCACGTTGACGGGGATCATGGCTGCGGCCGCCTTGAGGATCAGGCCCGGAGTCTTGAGGGCGAAGCAGGCGTCCACCAGGAGGTTGCGCGCGCACACGGCGAAGAGCCCGCCCGAGTAGGCAGCCAGGGTGAGTCCGGTCCCGGCTACGGCGGCATCGTCGAAGGAGCCCCAGCCCAGGAACACCCGGACGAATTCGTGGCTGTACACGACGAGGAACATCCCCAGCGGCAGCATCAGGTAGAGGCTCAGGCGCATCCCGGCCGCCAGCTTGCCGGCCATGGCCCCGTTGTCGCCGAGGCTGGCGTCGCGGGCCAGGAAGGGGAAGAGCATGGCGGAGAGGGCCAGGACAAAGATCTGTTCGGGCAGGGAGAACAGCCGGTAGGCGTAGCTCAGGTAGGAGATGGCCCCGGTGGAGACCTCCGAGGCCAGGTGCACCTCCACCAGGGGCACCACGTTGCCCAGGGCGAAGGTGGCCAGCGAGGGAAGCATGAGCGCCCCCATGCGCTTGAGGCCCGGATCGGATACGTCCACGGCCGGGGCCGGGACCGCTCCGTCGCGCCTCAGGGGGACGAGCAGCATGAGCGCCTGGAGGACCGAGGAGAGGAGCAGTGCCTGGGCCATGACCTCCACGCCGTAGGTGCCGGTCAGGGTAAGGAGCATGACGATGACGCAGACGTTCTGCACCACAGGGAGAAACGCCGGGGCGATGAACTGCCGGTGCGCGTGCAGGAGGCTCCGGAACAGGCCGGTGATCCCTCCGGCCAGCACCACGGGCGCGAGCATCCGGGCCATTCTGGTGGCCAGCTGGTGGGCCTGCGGGTCGAGGCCCGGGGCGAGAAATTCCATGATGGCCGGGGCGAAGAGGGCGTAGGCCGCCCCCAGCACGGCAAGCACGGCAAGCACCGCTCCCGAGGCGGCGCGGGCGAATCGCCGGGCGGCCTCTTCGCCGTGCTTCTGGGTGAGTTCGTAATAGACGGGGATGAAGGTGTTGGCGATGAGCACGCCGAGCAGGCTGTTGAACAGAACGTCGGGAAGCCTCCAGGCGGTGAAGAAGGCGTCGGTGGCCTCGCGCGCGCCGAAGCTGCCCGCGACCAAAGCCTCCCTGGCCACGCCGAGCACCTTGCTCAGGATGTTTATGGATACCACGAACAGCGAAGTGCGGAAGAAAGACGTATTGATGCTTTTATGGTCCATGGAGTTGTCCGGCGTCTTGGCGCGGCTGTTCAAGACTGGCTACGGAACGCAGGAGGCGAAGTCAACGCGGGAAGCGGCGTCATGAATGCATCTCGATGCGCAGGAGATCCTTCGCCGCAGGCAGGTGTTCGTGCGGTTGAAAAACTGGTCGAATGCATTTTTGATCCGGTCCCGTTTCGCAGAGAGGAACGGGAGGTTTTTTGATTTGATTGTGCCGTTGTTGGGTTCTTTCGGCATTGCGTTTTTCAATAATTTCATTGCGACATTTTTTGATGTACGCCCTCAGATCCGGTGGCTGGAGCGGGAGAACAATCTCCAAAAAGTGTTGCTTCCGGTGGACAATCGCGCTGATCGTATTGACTCTTTCTTGCCTTGCACGTAGTTTGCATGCGGCAGGGAATGTACATCGTTGCGCCCCCGGGACTCTCGTTGCAGAAGGGCCGGTGAAAGGCCCGGATGGTCCATACTGCGTAGAGGTGCGTGCGAATCATGAATGTCTGGCACATGACTCCGCTACGGGCGGCCGCATTGATCCTGACGGTCGTCCTGTGCGTGGCCGGGTGCGCCAAACCGGCCAAGAAATCGTCCGAGATGGCCTTGGAGCCGGTCGATCCAGTGACGATCGCCGCGGGCGACGTGCTGGAGTTCCGCTTCACCTACGCCACGCAGTTCAACGATTCCCAGGCCGTTCGCTCCGACGGCAAGATCGACCTGCCCATGGTCGGCGAGGTGCAGGCCGAGGGCAAGAGCCTGGCCCAGCTGCGCCGCGAGCTGTCCGAGATGTACTCGGGCAAGCTCAATTATCCCGACCTCACGGTGATCATGCGCTCCCAGTCCAACCTGCAGGTCTACGTAGGCGGAGAGGTGCGCTCCCCCGGGCTCATACGGGTGCGAAACCGCATGACCGCCCTGGAGGCCGTGATGCGCGCGGGCGGGCAGGACCCCAAGACGGCGGCTATGTCCAGCATCATCGTGGTGCGCCACAAGGGCGACGAGCGCTACGGCTGCAAGGTGGATCTCACCGACGAGCTCGACGGCAAGGCGGGCAAGGTGTTCTGGCTGCAGCCCGGGGACATCGTCTGGGTGCCCAGGACCGTCATCACCCAGGTCAACGACTTCGTCGAGCAGTACATCAACAAGATGGTTCCCCGGACCGGCATGGCCGCCTCGATCACCGACTCCGGAGCCGGGCCGGTGGTCAAGTCCCTTGGCGTGCAGACCAATTTCTAGCGCATGAACTTCACCTCCATAGGCTCTCCCATCACGCACTCGGTCCTGGGGTCGAAAGTGGCGCCCAAGACCATGCGCGACGTCTATCACGTGCTCTTCCGGCACCAGGCCAACGTGCTGCTGTTCTTCTTTTCCGTGCTTCTGGCCGTGGTGACGGGCACGTTCCTGGCCCCCCGGATATACAAGTCCGACGCGGAGATCCTCATCAAGCTCGGCCGCCAGTCGGCGGTCATCGACCCCACCGTGGCCGCGTCGGGGCAGGTGGTGAGCGTCCAGCAGAACCGCGAGACAGAGGTCAACTCCGAGATGATCATCCTGCAGAGCCAGGAGATGGCCGAGCGGGTGGTCACGTCCGTGGGGGCGGACCGCATCCTCGAAAAGGATGACGAGCCGGTAAAACCCATGGCCGGGGACGCCCTGCTGCGCGCGACCATACGCGAACGCGACCAGGCCGTGCGCACAGTCATGCAGTCCGTCAAGATCGAGGCCCTGCCGCGCTCCAACATCATCGCGCTGTCCTACGAATCCCAGGACCCGAAGCTGTCGCAGCAGGTGCTCAACACCCTGATCGAGGCGTACCAGGACAAGCACATTTCCGCGCACTGGACTCCCGGCTCCTACGAATTCTTCCTGCAGCAGACCGAGCAGGTGCGACAGGCCCTGCTCAGGACGGAGAACCAGCTGCTGGAGCTCAAGAATCGCCTGGGCATCTCCTCGGTGGAAGACCAGCAGCGCACCCTGCGCGACCAATACTCCTACCTGCGCCAACAAGTGGAGGGCACCGACTCGAGCGTTGCCGCCTCCAAGGCCAAGGTGGACTCGGTGCGCGCGCAGCTGGCCAAATTCCCCGAGACCATGACCCGCGAGGTGCAGAAGAACGTGGCCAACCAGGCCTACGACTACATGCGCCAGGACCTCTTCCGGCTCCAGCTGAAGCAGCAGGAGATTCTCTCCATCTACAAGCCCGACACCGCCCAGGCCAAGGAGATCGCCCGCCAGGTGGCCGAGGCCGAGAAGATGCTCAAGGAGCAGGCCAGCAACCGTACCCAGACCGTGGTGGGCACCAACCCCATCTTCATGGAGCTCACAAGCTCCCTGGTGGCCGAGGAGACCGTCCATTCCGCGCTCGTGGCCAAGCGCACCGTGCTCGGCACGCAGATGGACAAGCTCATGAACGATTTCCGCGACCTGAACGAGTTCGAGTATTCCGTGAAGAATCTCGAACGCGAAAAGGACGTCCTCTCCGCCAACTACTCGAAGTACAAGAACAGTCTGGAGGAGGCCCGCATCGACGAGGCCCTCAAGACCCAGCGCATTTCGAGCATCAGCATCGTGCAGGAGCCTTCCCTTCCCGTGCGCCACGTCAAGCCCAGGATGCTGCGCAATCTGGCCGCCGGCCTGGTGCTGGCCGTCATCGGCTCGCTGGCCCTGGCCTTCATCCTGGAATATCTGGACCACACCGTGAACCGGCCCGAGGATGTGGAATACTCCATCATGTTGCCGGTGCTGCTGGACGTGCCCGCCAGGTTCTTCAAGGCCGAATCCTGCGAGGCGCCGGGGGCACCGCCCGGAGAAGGGGGCGGGGCTGGGAGAATGTTCCGTGACGCGGCGGTGAAGCTCGGGACCAGCATCAAGGAGCAGTTCGCGGGCAAGCCAGAGCCTCCCAGGACTCCGGAGTCCCGCGCCTACGCCCGGGTTCATACCGAGCGTTTCTACGACAACATGTGGGACAGACTGTTTCTGAAGCGCTCCGAGCTCTCCAAGCCTCCCCGCAGCATCGCCGTCACCGCAAGCTACGACGGCGAGGGCGTGAGCACCGTGGCCGCCAACTTGGCCATTTCCCTGGCCAAGAACAGCCGCGAGAAGGTGCTCCTGATCGACGCCAACCTGGGGAGCCCGTGCATGCAGGAGGTCTTCTGCACCCTGGGCGATTCCCACGGCCTTTCCGATCTGATCGCCGGGCGCACCGACTATGTGGAGCCGGTGGCCCAACCCGACTATCCCCGCCTGTGGCTCTTGCCCGCGGGCGGGGCGCTCACCGGCGACGACGCCTGCATCGACCCCCGGTACATGGAAGCCGTGGTGGGCAAATACCGCGACGGCTTCGGCTACATCGTCATCGACTGTCCGGCCGTATGGCGCTCCAACGTCCCCACCCGCATCGCCACGGTGGCGGATGGCGTGATCCTGGTGGTGGAAGCCGAGCGGGTGCGCGTGCAGATCGTCGAGCGCACCAAGGAGCGGCTGGAAGAGGTCAACGCCCGCATTCTGGGGGTCGTGCTCAACAAGCGCCGGTTCTACATACCAAGCTGGCTCTACCGCCAGATATGATTCCGGGCCCGCCGTCCGGCCGGTCTTAAGAGGACGAGCATGCACATCCCGAGCCTCTGGGAGCGCTTCAAAGTCTACCGAACGTGGGACCTCGCCGCGGTCTGTCTGGCCATGATGGCCAGCTTCTGGCTGGCCGGGTCCATCCATCTTATCGACCGGCCCGACACCATACGGGCCGCGCTGGACTATCGCGTGCGCGTGGGCAGCGTGATCCTGGTGGCGGGCTCGCTGGTCATGTGGCGGGTGCTTTTCTGGGGCTTCGGCCTTTACGACCCGTGGCGGCGCGGCAAATGGCGCATCAAGGCCCAGCGGCTCGTGGGAGCTTGCCTTACGGGCGTGGTCATCATGGGGTGCATGGGGGTGGTCACCGGACGTCCCGTGGACCCCGGCTATCTTCTGGTGCTGTGGCCCGCGACCTTCTTCCTGGTGGCGGCGGAGCGCTTCCTGATCAGCCGGATCATGAGCCGTGACTGGCGGTTCGGCTCCTTCACCCCTCAGGTCATCCTGGTGGGCTCGGGGCCGCGCATGGCCGAGTTCCTCGCGGAGCACCGCGAGAAGCGCGAGACCGGGCAGATAGACGTCCTGGGCTTCGTGGACGACGACTGGGCCGGCTCCTCGGCCCTGCAGGAGCTCGGCATCCGCAGGCTCGGGGCCATCGCCAGCCTGCCCAAGCTCCTGGATGGCAGGGTGGTCGATTCACTGGTGGTGGGGCTGCCGGTGCGCAAGTTCTACGAAGAGACCGAATGGATCATCGACCTCGCGGCCACCCGGGGCGTGGACATCAAGCTCATGCTGGCCACGGACCGGCTGCGCTCCAAGCGCTTCTGGCTGGAGGGGGAGGGAGCCCAGCTTTTGTCCCTGGGCCTTGCCGGAATGAGCGGTTTCGAGGGCTTCCTCAAGCGCCTGCTGGACGTGTGCGGGGCCCTGGCCGCCATGCTGGTCCTGTCGCCGCTCTTTTTCGCGGCCGCCCTGTCGGTCAAGCTGTCCACCCCGGGTCCGGTGATCTTTTCCCAGTGGCGCGCGGGGCTCGGCATGCGCCCCTTCCGGATGCTCAAGTTCCGCTCCATGGTGGCCGACGCCGAGGCGCGCCTCAAGGACGTGGCAGCGCTCAACTACGAGACCGGGCCTGCCTTCAAGATCAAGGACGATCCGCGCGTCACCCGCGTGGGCGCGTTCCTGCGCAAGTACAGCATCGACGAGCTGCCGCAGTTCTTCAACGTCCTGCGCGGGGAGATGAGCCTGGTCGGGCCGCGCCCGCTCTTCGCCTACGAGATCGAGCGCATCGACGATCCGTCCGTGAAGCGCCGCTTCTCCGTGAAGCCCGGCATCACCGGGCTGTGGCAGATCGGAGACCGTGGCCGGGTCACTTTCGACGAGCGCCTCCGCCAGGACCTGGACTACATCGACAACTGGAGCATCTGGCTGGACATCAAGATCCTTTTGAAAACACCCTTCGCGGTGTTCAGGGCGAAGACGAGCTGAGCCGTGCCTAAAGACCTGACCGTCGCCATCGTCAGCTACAACTGCCGCGAAGTCCTGCTGGGATGCCTGGATTCCCTTGAGCGCAGCGTCCAGGACGTCTCCTATGAGGTCCATCTGGTGGACAATGCCTCCACGGACTCGACGGTGGAGGCTGTGCGCGCCCGCCATCCCTTGGTGCGGCTCACGGCCAGCCCGGAAAATCTGGGATTCTCCAAGGCCAACAACCTGGCCCTGCGCGAGGCGGACACTCCCTTCGTGCTGCTCCTCAACCCGGATACGGTGGTGGGCGACCACTGCTTCGACCATTCCATCGGCTTTCTGAACGCGCATCCCCGCGCGGGCATGGTCAGTTGCCGCCTGGTGACCGGGGACGGCTCCCTGGACTTGGCCTGCCGCCGCAGTTTCCCCTCGGCCTGGGACGGATTCTGCCGCGCCTCCGGGCTTTCCCGGTGGTTCCCCAAAAGCCCGCTGCTGGCCCGCTACAACCTCACGTATCTGGACGAGGGGCATCCCGCCCGGGTGGACGCGGTCAACGGGGCCTACATGATGGTCACACGCAAGGCCCTCGATCGCGTGGGGCTTTTGGACGAGGACTACTTCATGTACATGGAGGACATGGACTGGTGCTGGCGGTTCGCCCGGGCTGGCTTCGAGGTCCATTACAACCCGGGGTGCACGGTGGTGCACCTCAAGGGACAGAGTTCGCGCGCCCAGAGCACCCGGATGATCCATGCCTTTTACGATTCCATGGAACTCTTCTGCGTCAAGAACACCCATCCTGAACACGGCTTGGCGCGCACGCTCACCCTGGCCGGGATCCGGGCCTGGAAATGGCTCACGCTTGTCCGCAACGCCCTGCGCGCGAACAAGCGGGTGAGGCCCTGACCCGTGGCCGCAGGACAAGCCCGGCAGGGGCGGCGGGCCATGGATCGCCGCGTTCCCACCCTGGCCTCCAGGCTGTTCTCCGTCCATGCGGCCGTGATCGCCACCGGGCTTGCGCTTGGCTGGCTGGTCTCGGCCGCCGGCGCAGGGATCGGCGTGGGAGTGCTGGGGGGAATCTTCTTTCTGATCCTGAGCCTCAAGAGTCTGCGCCCGGCCATTATACTGTCTGTGTCCATCATGATGGTTTTCGGGCGCGGGGAGCTCTACCAGTACGACATCCCCTTCGCGGGCGGCGGGCTCAAGCCCTCGGACCTTCTTCTGGCCGTGGTGCTCATATCCTGGGCGGTGCGGGTGCTGGTGTTCAAGCGCGTGGTGCTGCGGCTTCCCAAGGTGTTCTGCTCCCTGGTGCTCGTGTATATGGCCGTGGCCACGGCGTCGGCCTTGGGGTCGCTCACCTCGGGCATCTACTTCAAGGACGCCCTGCTGGAGCTTCGCCCGCTGCTGCAATACCTGCTGGTCATCCCCCTGATCGCCGAATTCGACTCCGCCGCTCTGCGCCAGAGCGTCTGGATTCTGCTCGGCGTGTCGGTGTTCTCGTCGGTGCGCATCCTGGTGAACTACTGGATGGGCGTGGGCGAGGTGCTGCTCTACGGCGAGGGCATCCGGGTGGTGCTCCTGGAGCTGGGCGCGTACCTGCCCCCGGTCATCCTGGGGTTCACCTTCTACCTGTTCGGGCTTCGTCCCGTGCTGTCGCTTTCCGTCGGCCTGCTCAACCTGACCGCGCTGGCCGTGACCTTCTTCCGCAGCGCCTACCTGGGCCTGACCTCGGGCCTGGCCTTCATGTTCCTGGTGGCCGAACCGGCCATCAAGCGACTCATGCTCAAGCTTGCGGTCTTCGTGGCGGTGGGAGGGTGCATCATCTGGGTGGCCCACAGCGTGATTTCGCCCAAGGCCGTCAACCCCATCGAGTCGGTGGTGACGCGGGTTCTGTCCCTGCGCGAGTTCAAGGAGGACATATCCTCCCTGCACCGCCTGCGCGAGTGGGAGGCCGCCAGCGCCCTGATCGCCCGCAGCCCGATCTGGGGCAACGGCCTGGGCACGCGGGTGGTCTTCGAAAGCCCCATGTACGACGCCGAGTCGGAACAGCTGGGCTACCTGAGCCACGACATCTACATGCACAACAGCTACATGTGGCTGCTGGTGAAGATGGGGGCCGTCGGACTGGCCAGTTTCATGTTCCTGCCGCTGACGGCCATGTGGACGGCGGTGCGGTCGCTGCGCTTCCTGGCCGACCCGGCGGTGCGGGCCACCCAGCTGGCCATGTGCGGCGTCTTGGCCGGGAACTTGGTGATTTCCATGTTCGGTCCCATGTTCAACATCGACAACATGACCCCCATCAATGCGTTCATCCTCGGCAGTGTGTTCATCCTGGCCCGAGAGGCCCAAAATCCCTGGGAAAACGAAATATGAGAGCTTTGGTCACAGGCGGGCTCGGATTCATCGGCTCGCACCTGACGGACGCCCTGATCGAAAAGGGCCTGGACGTGGCGGTTCTGGACAACCTGGAGTATCAGGTCCACCGGGGCAGCTACCCCGCCTACGCCAACCCCAAGGCCGTCACCATCATCGGCGACGTGCGCAACCAGGGGCTTCTGGCCAACGCCCTGGACGGCGTGGAGGTGATCTTCCACCAGGCCGCCCGAGTGGGGGTGGGCCAGTCCATGTACGAGCCCGTGCGCTACGTGGAGTCCAACTGCCTGGGCACGGCCGCCATCCTGGACCATCTGGCCAACCGCAGGCACTGCGTGCGCAAGGTGGTGGTGGCCAGCTCCATGAGCTGTTACGGCGAGGGCAGCTACCTCTGCCCCGGCTGCGGCGGCTCCAAGGTGGCGGCGCGCACCCAGACCCAGCTTGAGGCCAAGAACTACGAGATGGTCTGCGCGGCCTGCGGCCAGGCGGCCCGCCCGGTGCCCACCCGGGAGGACCACCCCATGCGCCCGGATTCGGTCTACGCCGTCACCAAGCGCGACCAGGAGGAGATGTGCCTGAGTTTCGGGCGGCATTCCCCGGTGCCCGCCGTGGCCCTGCGCTACTTCAACGGCTACGGCACGCGCCAGTCGCTCTCCAATCCCTACACCGGGGTGTGCGCCATCTTCTGCTCCAGGCTCAAAAACGGCCAGCCGCCGCTCATCTTCGAGGACGGCCTGCAGATGCGCGACTTCGTGCACGTGTCCGACATCGTCCAGGCCAACATCCTGGCCATGGAGAATCCGGACATGGACAACAGGGCCTTCAACGTGGGGTCGGGGAATCCCCTCACCGTGCTGGACCTGGCCCGGACCATCGGCCGGGTCATCGGCTCCGACGTTGAGCCTCAGGTCACGGGCCAGTTCCGGGCGGGCGACATCCGCCACTGCTTCGGCGACTGCTCGGCCATCACGGCCATGGGCTACAAGCCCGCCATGAGCCTGGAGGAGGGCATCGCCCGGCTCACCAGCTGGGCCGAGGGCGAGAATGCCCACGACATGGTGGACAAGGCCTGGGACGAGCTGCGCAAGCACAGGCTGGTGCGGTGATGCGGGCTCTTTCGACTCGTTTTGTCCTGGGGGCGAAAACGTCCATCCGCCAAGGCTGGTGCCACGATGCGTAAGCCTTCCGTGGCCATCGTCCTGGTGAACTGGAACAACCTCCAGGACACCCTGGACTGCCTTCAGTCCCTGGCGGGCATGGACTATCCCGACTACGGGGTCATCCTGGTGGACAACGGCTCCACGGACGGCTCCCTCGAAGTGTTCCGCTCCCGGCCCGACGTGGACTTCATCGAGAACGGCGAAAACCTGGGTATCGCCCGGGCCAACAACGTGGGCATCGCCCGGGCGCGCGAGCGCGGCTTCGACTGCATCATGCTCCTGAACAACGACACCGTGGTGGCCCCGGACATGCTCTCCATCCTGGTGGACGTGCTGGAATCCGACCCGCGCATGGGCATCGTCGGGCCTAAGATGTACTACCACTCCGAGCCGGACGTGATCTGGTTCGCCGGGGGCACCGTCATGCCCTGGCGCGGCGACTGCGCCCACGTGGGCTACGAGGAGAAGGACCGGGGACAGCACGACGTGGAGGAGGAGACGGACTACATCACCAGCTGCTGCCTGTTGGCCCGGACCTCGCTTTATACGGAGCTTGATGGCATCGACCCGTATTATTTCATCTATTTCGACGAGGTGGACTTCTGCCTGCGCGCATCCCAGCGCGGGCACCGGGTGGTCTATGTGCCCCGGGCCAAGCTGTGGCACAAGGTCAGCCGCTCCATGGGCGGGGTGGGCAGCGCCCGCTACTGGCACCACTACATGCGCAGCCGGGCCTACTTCCTGGCCAAGTTCTATCCCTGGCCCAACCGGCTCGCGGCCTACCTGTGGATATTCCTGCATGACCTGCCCCGCTGCATGCTGCGTTTCCTGCGCCGCGGAGCCTTCGACCGCATCCCCGCTTATGTGAGCGGGCTGACGCGCGGCTTGTCCGGACGGTAGGCGTCGTCATGCGTATCCTGTTCTACTCACCCGTATGCCCCTGGCCCCCGGACGAGGGGGGCAAGCTCAGGATCATGGGCGTGCTTGCCGAACTGGCCAAGCGCCACGACGTGTCCCTGCTGACCACCATCCGCAGGCCCGGCGACCGTGAGGGTGTGGCGCACCTGCGCACCCGGTTCGCCAGGGTGGATGCCGTGGAGCTTCCCTGGAGCAGGTGGGGCAAGCTGTGGCACATGTTCCTGGGCTATCTGTGCGCCGCGCCCTTCCTGGCCGTGATCTACCGGGACGCGCGCCTGCGCCGGGCCGTTGCCGAAGCGGCCCGGGTCCACGACGCGGTCCACGCCGTGTACCCTTACGGGGCGCAGCTCATCCAGGATCTTTCCTGCCTCAAGGTCATGGACACCCAGAACGTGGAGACCGACGTCCTCGCGGGCAACTCCCGCCGATGCCGCAATCCGTTGCGCAAGCTGCACCACCGGCTCCAGTCCGTGTTCATGCGCCGCTTCGAGCTGGGCGTGGCCGCGCGCATGGACGCGGTGCTGGCCTGCTCGGATGCGGACCGGGACTTCTTCCTCGCGGCCAACAGGAACACGGTCACCGTGCCCAACGCTGTGGAATCCTTGCAGGAACGAGAATTTCCCACGGGAAAGGATGTGGTGTTCACCGGGCTCATGAGCTATCTGGCCAACGTGGATGGCATCCGCTGGTTCTGCGCGGAGGTCTGGCCGCTGGTGGCGGCCCGGGAGCCCGAGGCCCGGCTGTGGATCGTGGGCAAGGACCCGGGCCCAGGAGTTACCGCCCTGGCAGGGCCCGGCGTGACCGTCACCGGACGCGTGGACGACGTCTCCGGATACTACCGGCGGGCCCGGGTGTTCGTGTGTCCGCTTCGCGTGGGCAGCGGCACGCGGCTCAAGATTTTGCAGGCCTTGTCCTTCGGCGTGGCCGTGGTCAGCACCGGGCTTGGCTGCTCTGGCCTGGAGGTGTCCCCCGGCGAGCACCTGCTGGTGGCCGATACCGCCCGCGACTTCGCCGAGGCGCTGCTTGCGGCGCTCGGCGACGAGGACCTGGCCCGGCGGCTGGGCCTTGCGGGGCGCGAACTGATCGCCCGGCGCTACACCTGGGCTGCTGCGGTCGAAACCTTAAGCGAGAAAGTGTACCGCCAATGCGCGTAAGCCTCATCGTCACCGTGAAGAACGAGGCCTCCAGCATGGGGGCCTTCCTGGATTCCGTGGCCGCCCAGACCCGCCTCCCTGACGAGCTGGTCATCGTGGATGGCGGCTCCACCGACGGCACGCTTGAGATCATCCGGGCGCATCCCTTGGACGTGCTGCTGGAATCGACCCCCTGCAACATCGCGGGCGGGCGCAACCGGGCCATATCCCTGGCCTCGGGCGAGGTCATCGCCGTCACCGACGCAGGCTGCCTGCTCGATCCGGGGTGGCTCGAGCGCATCAGCGACCTGCGCGGGGCGGACGTGGTGGTGGGCGGCTACGAGCCGGTGGTGGAACGTCTTTTCGACGCCTGCCAGTACGCCATGCACAACCTCTTCCGGTCTTCCAAGAGTATCGACCGCTTCGCCATCTCCAGCCGTTCCCTGGCCTTCCGCAAGGTCGTCTGGGAAGAGCTGGGCGGCTATCCGGAATGGCTCGACTTCTCCGAGGACACCTGGTTCCACAACAAGATCCGCGCCAGCCGCTTCGCCATGCGCATGGAGCCATCGGCCGTGGTGCGCTGGCACATGCGACCCGGCTACCGGGCCATCTACCGGCAGTTCTTCCTGTACATGCAGGGCGACGGCAAGGCCCGCCAGCACACCAGGCGGCATATGATCCGGCTCGCGGCCTACGGGGGGGGCGTGCTCATGTTCTGCCTGAGCCTGTCCAGGCCGCTGTGGCTGCTGCCCCTGTCCGCCGGCTTCTGCGCCTACCTGTGGCAGCCGGTGCGCAACTTCCGCCGCCTGGGTCTGTATCCGCTGTCGGCAAAGGCCATGGCCACCATGCTGGCCATGCTCGTGACCATGGATTGCGGCAAGATTTTCGGCTACATTTCGGGCCTCAACAGTTCCGTCTCACATCCAGCGGACCAACCCCGGCCAGAGAAATGAAAAGAACACTCCTTCTCGCGCTCCTGGTTCTCCTCGCGTACGTGTGTCCGGCCCAGGCCCTGCAGCTCGGGCTGCACATGGACATGACCTTCTCCGACGACCAGGGGGTCAACGCCCGCGCCGTGACACTGGCCAAGACGGTCTACGCCAAGGTCTCGCGCAACAGTTTTCTCTGGCACAGGGTAGAGCCGGAAAAAGGCAAGCGGGACTGGTCGCAGTTCGACCAGATCGTGGACATGCTCGTCCATGCGGGCATCGAGCCGCTCATGTGCGTGTACGGATCGCCCGCCTGGGCCAGCGGGGCCACCGGCTCCGAGGACCAGTACTGGCTCCACGTGCCCACGGACCCCGCGAAGTTCGAGGCGTGGCTCGCCCAGTACAAGGATTTCATGCGTGAGGCCGCGCAGCGCTACAAGGGCAAGGTGCGCAAGTGGGAACTCTGGAACGAGGAGAACATCAGCGACGCCTGGCGCCCCAAGCCCAATCTCGACCAGTACGTGGCCTGGTACACGGCCATGCGCGAGGTGATCCGCTCCGTGGACAAGGACGCCGAGATCGCCCTGGGGGGCCTGGGCAACCTGACCTTCGTGGGCGAGGGCAGCATGCCCGGCTACCTGTTCCTGGAGACCCTCTACGAGAAGGGGATCCATCCGGACGTGGTGGCCATCCACCCCTACACCAAGGTGGCCCCGGACCAGTTCAAGCAGTGGGACAACAACTTCGACGACATAAGCCTCATCCACCGCATCATGGAAAGCCACGGCCAGTCCGGCCGTCCGCTGTGGATCACCGAATGGGGCTGGTCATCCGGGGAAATAGGGGAGCAGCGCCAGGCCATGTACCTCAAGAAGTCCCTGGAGATGCTCGAGACGCGCTTCAAGTACGTCTCCATGGCCCTGTACTTCATCGATTGGGACCGGCCGCCGCAATACTATTTCGGTCTCTACACAACGGAGTTCGTCTCCAAACCGGCCGCGTTCGTCTTTGCCGAGCAGGCCAAACTACTGGGGCAGGGCAGGTAGCGCACCATGGCAGACCGCAAGAATCCGGTTTATCTGAGACTGATGATCATCGTGGTGGCCCTTTTCCTCGGGCTTTCACTGAACATGTTCCAGTTCCGCAATCCCTTCAGGAATCTCGGGATGGAACCGCCCAAGTCCTCGCAGCCCTCCGAGCCGACCAAGTTCGTGGCCGGGCAGGAGCCGCAGCCTCAGGGGCCAACCGAGTCGCAGACCCTGCCTTCCGCCAGCGAGGAGGGCGCCGCCCCCAAGACTGCCCAACAGGCCGCTCCGGGCGACGGGGCAACGCCCAAGCCGGAGCCCGCGAGGGAATCCGGCCAGGCCTCCAAATCCGGCGGGGAATCTCCGGCGGACCAGACGGCCTCTCCGGCCTTGTCCGCTCCGGACGACAAGGCCCAGGCCGCCGCTCCGCAGGCCGTGCAGCCCGCAGTGGAGACTGCGCGGGACAACGGGCTTACACAGCCCGCCGTCACCAGCGACGAGAAGAAGGTTCGCTCGGCCAAGCTGGGACGACAGGTTCCGGCCGACGCCAAGGGCGGGGACGCCGCCGAGACGGCCAACGCCCAGGCGGAGGCTCCTGCCGCAGCCCAGCCCCAGCCCAAGGAAACCGCCAAGTCCGCGGCCAAGGTCGAGCAGGCATCAGGGCAATCCGTCCAGGCGCAGTTCACCGCGCCAAAGCAGGCCGACCAGCCCGCAGGCGGGGGGGAGAAATCCGCCGTGTCCGCAGGGGGCAAGGTGCTCGACATCAAGGTCCAGGATAATCCGAGCGAATTCGTGCTCACCATCGTCACCGACGCGCCGTTGGAGCGGGTCACCTCGTTCCATGCCAAGGCTCCGGCCCGGCTTGCGGTGGACCTCTGGGGACCGTGGCAGACCAGCGGCGGGGGGGCTGTGACCGTGCAGAACGGCCTGATGGAAAAGGTCCGCCTGGGCGCGCATCCGGACAAGCTGCGCGTGGTGATCGATTACCGCGACAAGGATCTGGCCACGTTCTCGGAACCGGTCATCGAGAAGCAGCCCAAGGGCGTGGTGGTCAGGGTGCCCAAGCCCAAGACCGCGGCGCAGTAAGGCGCATCAAATCGTGAACGAAAGGCCGGGCCAGTCCCGGCCTTTTTCGTGTGGGTGGAAATGTCGAGCGGCGAAGGCCTCCGGCGGCCAAAGGGAGTGCCTCCCTTTGGAATCCCCTATGAGGCTCGTGCCCGTTAGGCCTTGCGAGATCCCAGGCCGGAGAGGCTCCCGGCCGAGGATAAGAGCGCCGAGCTGCCGCCCGATCCTGACGATTTGGCCGTCAGCTGCGCGAGCTGCTGCGTAAGCGACGCCATCTCGGTCTCCAGGCCCTTCACGGCGGACTGCTTGGCCTCGGCGGGCATGTCGCTCTGCTCCACCTTGGCGATCTTCTCCTGGAGCTCCTTGATCTTCTTCTTGATCCTGGTCGCGGGATCGCCCTGCGAACCGTCCGTGTCCTCCTCGTCGATCTTGCCCTGGTACTTCCCAATGAGCTTGGAGAGCGCCTTGGCGGCCTCGGAGAAGGAAACCTTGTCCTTGGAGGATGCCGTCGTCGAGGACGACCTGGATGCACTCCCTTGGGCCTCGGTCGCGGAAGCCACGGCGTCGGCCCTGGCTGCGGCCTGGGCCGATTGGGAATATCCCTGGGCTGCGACGGATTCGATCATGAGGAGCTCCTTGCCGGAGTTGGAGTGGGAAAATGATTCCGCCTCCTGCTGGAAAGCAAGGAGCGTTCCCGAGCGCTGTCCGGATGGTGAGAAGCCCGGCTCATCGGGCCGCAAGGCTGCCAGGGGAACCGCACAAGCGGTGTGGGGGCAGCGAATCAGCGTGAGAAGAACTTGAGCCCCATGACTCCAAGCGCAATGAGGGCGATGCAGCCGAGCCTGGGCAGGGTCGCGGGCTCCCCGTAGAGCGCGATGCCGATGACGGCCGTGCCCAGCGCCCCCACGCCCGTCCAGACCGCGTAGGCCGTGCCCATGGGCAGGTGCTTGGCGGCAAGCCCCAAAAGAACCATGCTGGCGATCATGCATGCGGCGACCACGACCGTGGCCAGCGGGCGCGTGAACCCCTGCGTGGCCTTGAGTCCGGACGCCCAGGCGATTTCGAATGCGGCGGCGAGGAAAAGAATGCCCCAGGCCATGGATATGCTCCCTTTGGCTTGCGGGGTCGTCCCCGAGTGAGGATGGACATGGGGCGGGGCGGGTCGTCCCGTCCGCCCGGAATCGTCGTCGAAGCGGGCACTCAGCTACCCGTTTCGGCCCGGATGTCAAGAAAAGCGGGGGCCGAAGCTCTCGCTTCGGCCCCCGGAACGTCAAGGCATGTTCGCTGCTCCGTCCCGAAGCGGGCAGGAACGCGGCGGATGAGCGCGCCTATTGCGCCTGCTGCGGTTCCTGCGCCCCCGGGGCTTCCAGGGCGTCCTGCACATCCGCCATCTGCGGAGCTTCAGGGGCCTGCTGGGCCTCGGGCCTGGGGCGTTTGGGCACGATGATCACCCGCTTCATGGGGCCGTCACCCTTGCTGCGGGTCTGGATGGTGTCGTCGCCTTGCAGGGCAAGGTGGATCACCCGGCGGTGGTAGGAGCTGAGCGGCTTGGTGCTCTGCGGGCGGCCCAGGTTCTTGGCTTTGTCGGCCAGGAAGAAGGCCATCTTGCGCAGGTTGTCGTCCTGCTTCTCGCGGTATTCGCCGGTGTTGATCTGCACGCGCACCGGGCTTTCCCAGCGCCGGGCCATGATGCGGTTGGCCAGGTACTGCAGGGCGGCCAGGGTCTGGCCTTCGCGCCCGATGAGCAGCCCCGAGTGCTCCTCGTCCTGGATGAGCACGCTTATGCGGCTGGCCGTGCCCTCGATCTCCATTTTGGGCTCCTGCTCCAGGATGGGGGTGAGCAGGCGGTTCATGACCTCGGCGGCCAGGGCCAGCAACTCCGCGGAGGCGGGGGACTGGTCGTGGCCTTCGGGCAGGTCGTCGTCCAGGGATTCGGTGCGGGAATCGGGCCTGGGCCTGGGTTCGGCCTTGGGAGCCCGTTCGCGCCGGGGGCGCTCCTGCCTGGGCTCACGCGGCTCCCTGGGTTCCCGTGCTTCCTTGGGCTGGCGGGGCTCACGCGGTTCCCTGGGCTCACGGGCTTCGCGCGGTTCACGGCCTTCCCGGGGCTCACGGGATTTCTGGGGCTTGTCCCGGCGCGGCTCGCGCGGCTTCTGGGGGGCTTCCTGCGCTGCCTCGCGTGCGGGCTGGGCGCCACGCTCCGGCTTCTGCCGGGGGACCTCCGGAGCTTCCGGCTCGCCCTGAGCCTGGCCGGAAGGAGCGGCGGCGGCCACCTCGGCGGCCTTGGCGGCGGCCTTGGCCTGGCGCTCCTCCTCACGGATCATGGCGGCCACGGCCGGGTCCTGGCGGCGCCGCGCCCTGATCTGGGCCTTCTTCTTGCCCACCAGGCCGAAGATTCCCGTGGAACCTCCGGTTATGATCTCGACTTCCAGCCTGTCGCGCTCGGTGGAGAAGAAGCGGCAGGCTTCGCTGATGGCGTCGTCCACGGTTTTGCCGGTGAACGTGTTGAAATCGCTCATGACTGCTCCTTAGGCCTTCTTCGCGGTCTGGACCGCGCTTCCCTTCATGAGCAGACCCTGCTGGGCGATGGAGAGCACGTTGTTGACCAGCCAGTAGACGACCAGGCCCGAGGGGAAGTTCAGGAACATGAAGGTGAAGATCACCGGCATGAACAGCATCACCTTGGCCTGGGTGGGGTCGCCCGGGGGCGGGGACATCTTCTGCTGCAGGAACATGGTCGCGCCCATGATGAGCGGCGTGATGTAGTAGGGGTCCTTAGCGGAGAGGTCGGCCAGCCAGGTCATGTTGGTGAAGGGCAGGTGCGTGATGAACGAGGCGTGGCGCAGTTCGATGGAGTTGAGCAGGGCCTGGTAGAGGCCGAAGAACACGGGAATCTGCACCACGATGGGCAGGCAGCCACCGGCCGGATTGACCTTGTAGGTCTTGTAGAGCTGCATGAGTTCCGCGTTCATCTTCTCGCGGTCGTCGCCGTGCTTCTCGCGGATGGCGGCCATCATGGGCTGGAGCTTGCGCATCTTCTCCATGGACTTGTAGCTCTTCTGGGACAGGGGCCAGAAGCACAGCTTGATGAACACGGTGAGGAGAATGATGGAGACGCCGTAGTTGTGCACGTAGCCGTAGAGGAAGTGCAGCAGCCACAGGCAGGCCTCGGCCAGGATGTGGAACATGCCGTAGTTCAGGGCGGCCTTGAGGTCGTTGGGCGCGGTGGCCAGGGTGGCGCGCTCCTTGGGGCCCAGATAGTAGCTGTTCTCCACCTTCACGGGCTGTCCGGCCGCAAGCGAGATGCCGTCCTTTTCGGCGGCCAGGCGGGTGACGTCCTCCACGTGCTGCAGCTTGAGCACGGCCGTGCCCGAGGGCACCAGGGCGGAAATGAAGTAGTTGCTCTCCACGGCGGCCCACTTGCCGCCAGCGTCGACCACCTTGCCGTCCTTGATCTTGTCGAGGCTGGTGATCTCCTCCAGGCTCTTGTCCATGTAGGCGGCGCGGGTGGGGTTGTAGTTGGCTTCGCCGCCGGTCAGGCTGCCCGCCGCCAGGGTGAAGGCCACGCGCGAGACCTGCGCGGTCTGGGAGACCAGGGTCACGGCCTCGTCGATCTCGTACTTGTCGGCGTGGAAGGTCAGCTCGCGCTTGATGGTCAGGCCGCCCAGGGTGCCGGTGAAGGTCAGGGTGGTGGACTTGCCGGGCTCGAGGGAGGTGTCCTTGGCGTCGGTGGTCCACTTGGCGTCGCGCCAGGTGGCCTGGCCGTTGACGATGAGGCCCATGGGGGCCTTGGACGCGGCCTGGCCGGAAACGAGGTCCATGTTGGGGGAGTCTTTATCCAACGAAAGCTTGTACTTGCTCAGGCTAAAATGCTGGAGCACGCCGCCGGTGTTGAGCAGGGTGGCGGTATAGAGGGGGGTGGTGATGGTGATGGGCGTTCCGGCCAGGGGCTCGGCCGAGGCCATGGTGGCGTCGGGCTTGGCCGTGGGCTTGGCGGCGTTTTGGGCGTCGGCCTGCTGGGTCTGCTGCTGTCCGGGCTGGGCCTTCTGGATCAAGGCGTTTTTAGGGAAAAAGTACTGCCAGGCGATGAGCACGCCCAGGCACAAGACGATGGCGAGCAAAACGCGCTTGTTGTTTTCCATGGGAAACGTCCTATTTCGCGGCAAGCCGCGCGCGGCGTCGCGGGATGTACGCGTGCCAGCTCAGGGTTGTGGGAACGGGGTCGTAGCCGGGCTTGCAAAGGGGATGGCAGCGCAGGAGCCGCCAGGCGGCGAGAAGGGAGCCGCGAAAGGGACCGAACCGGAGGACGGCTTCGCGCGCGTACTCCGAACAGGAAGGGGTGAACCGGCAATGCCCCGGAATCAAAGGGGAAATGCAATACCGGTACAAGGCGATGAGCGCGAGTAAAAGCCTTTGCATAGTATCCCGAACCGGGCCTCGCGGCCTGGATTGTGGGTCCATGCGGACCCGTCCGGCAAGCCCCCAGGTAGTCCTAGGTTTCTTTCCGGCGGGAGTGGGGTTCCTGGTTGGCCTTCAGCTTTTCGAGTACCGGCTCGATGTCTCGTGTGAGCGCATCGAGCGTCAGGCCGCTTACGTCCAGGTGTTTCTTCGGAACCGCCACGATGTCGATCCCGCCAGGGATCACGGGGCCGTGGAGCCGGAAAAATTCCCTCAAAAGCCTCTTCACCCGGTTGCGAAGCGCGGCGTGGCCGGTCTTCTTGCTCACCGCCAGCCCGAGCCTCCAGTGCGGAGGCTCGGCTGGCCGGACAAGCACGAAAAGGATGAAGCCCTTGGAATGGAAGCGCCGTCCCCGCTCGTAACAATCGAGGAATTGCTGGCGCTTGACCAGGTGAAAGGCCCGAGGAAACCCTAGATGCCCAGGCGTTTGCGGCCCTTGGCCCGGCGGCGGCGAATGATCGCCCTGCCGTTCTTGGTACGGGAGCGCACCAAAAATCCGTGGGTGCGTTTGCGTCTGGTGTTGGACGGCTGGTATGTTCTCTTCATGAGTCATCTCCGTGATCTTGGTGAAAAATGGAACTCGGTTTCATAGCCGTAAGCGGGCCGGCCGTCAAGAGCTGCGCCGGAGTTATCACCCCTGGACTTGACCGCCCCCCGGCGCTACATGCGAACGTGTCGTAAGACCCGCTCAACCTTCTGTCAACAAGGACTCGCCATGCACCCGAAACTGATTGAATTCCATAAAGCCCGCCTGGAAGAAACCGCCACGGCCCTGCGCAAGAACAATTTCGCCGCCCATGTGGTCGAAACCGCCCTGGACGCCAAGAAACTCGTGCTCGAAACCCTTTTCCCCGAGATCAAGCCCGGCTCTGTCTCCTTCGGCGGCTCCATGACCATCGTGGACTCCGGCATCTACGAGGCCGTCAAGGCCATGCCCGATCTCAAGATCTTCGACACATACAACTACTCCCTGCCCCCGGCCGAAATGATCGAGCTGCGCCGCCAGGCCCTGCTGGCCGACCTCTTCATCACCAGCACCAACGCCGTCACCGCCCAGGGCGCCCTGGTGAACCTGGACGGCTCCGGTAACCGCGTGGCCTCCCTGACCTTCGGGCCCAAGAAAGTCATCGTCCTGGCCGGGCGCAACAAGCTCTGCTCCGACGAATACACCGCCATGGAGCGCATCCGCGACCTGGCCGCGCCCGTCAACGCCGCCCGGCTCTCCAGGAAGACCCCCTGCGTGGCCACCCACCACTGCGAGGACTGCCCTTCGCCCGAGCGCATCTGCAACACCTGGACGATCACCGTGAAGTCCGCCCCCAAGGAGCGCACCACCGTAATCCTCATCAACGAAGACCTCGGCTTCTAACTTCCCCGGCGCGCCCGGCCCTTCAGGGCGCGCCTCCCCCATCCCGCAAGGAGCAGCGACGATGAAGGTCCTGGCCATCAACGGCAGCGCCCGCAAGGACGGTAACACCGCCATCATGGTGCGTGCCGTATTCGCCGAACTGGAAAAGGAAGGCATCGAAACCCGCCTGGAACAACTCCACGGCACGAAGTTCACCGGTTGCACCGCCTGCTACGAATGCTTCAAGCGCAAGGACAAGCGCTGCGCCGTCAAGAAAGACAAGATCAACGACTTGATCGAGCTGATGGTGGACGCCGACGGCATCATCCTGGCCTCGCCCACCTACTTCGCCGACGTCACCGCCGGACTGCGCGCGGTCATCGAACGCTCCGGCATGGTCGCCCGCGCTTGCGACGACATGTTCGCCCGCAAAGTGGGGGCGGCCGTGGTGACGATGCGTCGGGGCGGCGGCATGCAGACCTTCAACTCGCTCAACTCCTTCTTCTTCATCGGGCAGATGATCGTGCCCGGCTCCAGCTATTGGAACATGGGCTTCGGCCGCGAGATCGGCCAGGTCGAAGGCGACCAGGAGGGGCTCAAGACCATGGCCGACCTGGGACGCAACATGGCTTGGCTTATGAAGAAGCTGCAGGGATAAGAGCTGGGGAGCCGCCCCAGGCCCAGCCGGGCTCCGCCCGGACCCGGCTGGGCGCTGCCCTGCACCCGCCAGGGGGATGATCCCCCGGACCCTCGATAATATGCTCGCGGGCCTGACTGGCATGCCGGTCAGGCCCGCGAAGCTCAAGGGGATTCCAAAGGGACTCGTCCCTTTGGCCGCCGGAGGCATCTTTCTCTTCTCTTACGCTCTCAAATGCGCTTTCAGCGCCGCTCCCACCTGGGCGATGGCCGCCCGGGTCGCCGGTGTTCCGGCCAGGGTGTTGTTGGCGCAGAAGCCGTGGATGGTCCCCAGGTAACGGGTGGCCGTGACTGGGACGCCCGCCTTGAGCATGTTTCGGGCGTAGGCTTCGCCTTCGTCGCGCAGCACATCGAATTCCGCAGTGATGACCAGCGCCGGGGGCAGGCCCGTCAGGCTGTCCCGGGAGGCGTTCAGCACCGAGGCGGTATCCTGGGCCTTGGAGTCGGCGTCCGGGGCATATTGGTCCCAGTACCACTGCATGGCCCTGCGGGTGAGGTTGGGGCCGTCCTCGAAATCCAGGTACGACTGGAGCGAGCAGGAGGCGTCGGTGACGGGGTAGATGAGCGTCTGGTGCCGGATGCGCGGTCCCTGGCGGCGTTTGGCCAGGATGGCCACGCCCGCGGCCAGGGATGCCCCGGCGCTGTCCCCGGCCACGGCCAAGCGCGAGCTGTCCAGGCCCAGGGCTTCGCCGTTCTCGGCGATCCAGGCGGTGGCGGCGTATGCCTGTTCCAGGGCCACTGGGTAGCGGGCCTCGGGGGCTCGGTCGTAGCGCACCATGACCAGGGCCACGCCCGAGGTGGCCACGATGTCGCGGGCGAGGCGGTCGTGGGTGTCGGGGCTGCCGAGCACCCAGCCTCCGCCGTGCAGGTAGACCGCGGCCGGGAGCTTGCCGGGCGCGCCCGAGGGGCGCAGCAGCCTGATGCCCAGTGTGCCGGTGGGGCCGACGGGAAGGGTGAGGTCGTCGGAGAGGGCTTTGGGCTTGTCCTTGAACTGCGCCTGGGCGATCTCCAGGGCCTTGCGGGCGATGTCCACGGGGATGTCGTAGATGGGCGGCTGGTTCAGGGCGATGCGCGCCTTGATGCATTCCAGGGTGGTGGCTTCGAGGCCGAGGTCGTCGAGGGAGAGCGGAGTCGTGTTCATGGGAGTCAGGGCTGTCAGATCGGGCCGGGCTTGTCAAACCCTTGGATGCAATGAAAAAGGCCGCGGGTTTCCCCACGGCCTTTCGGGATCGGGCTGATAGAGGCTTAGTAGCTGGGCTTGAACTCGTCGCGACGGTTCTTGGACCAGGCGGCCTCGTTGTGGCCGGGATCGATGGGGCGCTCCTTGCCGTAGCTCACGATGGAGAGCTTGGCGGCGGGGACGCCCAGGTTCACCAGGTAGTCGGCGGCGGCGCGGGCGCGGCGTTCGCCCAGGGCCAGGTTGTACTCGGCGGTTCCGCGCTCGTCGCAGTTGCCTTCGACGACCAGCTTGATCTCGGGGTACTGCTTCATGATCTCAGCCTTGCGGGTCAGGACCTGACGGGCTTCGGGCTTGAGGTCGTAGCGGTCCAGATCGAAGTAGATCATGGAGCCCAGCTCACCGGCGACGCGGCCGAGCTTCTCGCGCAGTTCGCGCTCCTTGGCCAGGCGCTCGCGCTCCTGCTCTTCCCAGTTGTCCTTGTCGGGGCCGGCCACCTTCTTGCTGGCGCAACCGAAGCTCATCAGGGAAAGGCACAGAAGCGCCATGACAGCCAACAACAGTCTGCTCTTCATTTTGTTTTCCTCCTCTTGCGTAACATGACGCGGCCACCCGTAACCGCGTTACATCGGACGGATGATTGTATTCCGCCGACGGCCGAAACCAATACTCTCTTGCATGAAAAAGGCAAGCCTTGCGCAAGGGGGGCGCAAGGCTTGCCTGACACATTACACGATCGTAATTGCTCAGCGCATCAGTCCTTGGCGGCCACGGGGCTGAAGGCGGGCATGAGGGCCTCGCCGTCGCCTGTGGGAATCTGGACAGCACCGTCTCCGTTGCGCGTGGTAAGATACAGTTTGCGTCCGCCCGCCCGGCTGGAGGAGAAGGCGATGAAGTAGCTGTCCGGGGCGAAGGTGGGGTTCTCGTCGGAGCCGGGCCCGAAGCTGACCTGCTTCTCGGTGTCCGTGGCCAATTCGTAGACGTAGATGCGGTGTCCGCCGCCGGCCTGCTTGGAGTAGGTCACGTACTTGCCGTCGGGGCTCATGGACGGGTTGGTGTTGTAGCCGGACTTGGTGGCGCGGCGAACCGACCCGGACGAGAGGTCCTTGATGAAGACGTTGGGGTTGCCGAGGCGGTCGGAAACGAAGGCCATCAGGTTGCCGGACTGGTCGAAGCTGGGGGACACGTCGATGGACGGGTCGGATACCAGGGCGGTGGCGGTGTTCTTGTAGGAACCGTCCAGGGTGAAGATGTCGGTGTTGCCCCGGATGTTCAGGGCCACGGCCACGGTGCCGTTCGGCATGAAGTGCGGGCTGATGACCGTGGACGAGGGCAGGGTGTAGACGTTGGCCTTGCCGCCGCTGGAGATGCCCAGGTAGTGCGAGGTGGAGCCGATGAGCGTGAAGCAGATGCGTCCGCCGTCCCAGGACCAGGCCGGGGAGATGGCCATGCCCAAGTCGCCGTAGCGGGTCACCTGGGCGAGATCGCGGCCCATGGCCCCGACCATCCAGATGTCCTTGCCCTTGCCCGAGGGCTTAACGAACGCCAGCTTGGCCTTGAAGATGGTGCCCTGGCCGGTGAGCAGGGCCATGAGCTCCATGCAGAAGCGGTCGGCCACCTCGGGCAGTTGGTCGCGGGTGACGCTGCCGTACACCTTGCCCAGCAGAAGTTTCTGCGAATAGACCTCGAAGGCGCGCAGCTCCACGTCGCCCAGGCCTTTGCCCGGCTTCCAGACGGCAGTGACCAGAAGGTCCACCTTGGCCAGGGAGAAGGGCTTGAAGTCGATCTGTTCGGCCTTGGGGCCAGGCAGGGTCGCGCCGCCCAGGATGTCGGTGTCGCTCATGACCTTGAGGAAGGGCATGAAGGCCAGGTTCTTGCGGATGAGCTCGTTCAGGTACTGTGCGTCGGCGGGCATGTTGCCGTCGGCGAAAGGCTTGGACTGGACGATGTTCATCCGCGCCTGTCCCGGCCCCTGGATTTCGACCGCGAGGGTGTCCTGGGCGAGGGCGTTGGCGGAGAGCACCATGGTGGCGAGCGCGGCGAGCGCGCAGCGGACGAAGCTCGTGCGGAGTGTCGTCATAGCTAACGTTTTTCCTGTGAGTTGAAGGTCAATTCCAGCCGGCTCAGGTTCGGCGACGGGGGCTGGGGCAGGTTTTCGGTCTCCTGCACCGCCCGAAGCGCCGAGTTGTCGAAGTCGGACCGCCCCGAAGACTGGACCAGACGGGTCGATTGAATACGCCCTTCACGGGTGATTTGCAATTCCACCACGCAAATGAGCTTCAGGTTGGCGAATTGGGGGAAACGCCAGTTCTGCTTGATGAGCTTCTCGACAATAGCCCCGTAGACGGCCTCGGACGCACCCGCGCCGCCGCCACCGCCTCCTCCTCCGCCACCGCCCTGTCCGGCCTGCTGGCGCAGCTTGGCCAGTTCCTGGGACACGGCGTTGGAGGACGACGAGTTGTTGCCGGACTTGGCCTTGGCGTCCTTGAGAGCTTGGCTGAGCACGTCCTGGCGTTCCTTGGCGGCCCGGTCGGCGGCGTCCTTGGCGGCTTTCTCCTTGGCCGCTTTGTCCGCCGCGTCCTTGGCTGCCTTGTCGGCCGCTTCCTTGGCGGCCTTCTCCTTGGCTTCCTTCTCGGCCTTCTCTTTGTCGGCCTTTTCCTTGGCCGCCTTGTCCGCCGCGTCCTTGGCGGCTTTTTCGGCTGCGGCTTTCTTGGCCGCTTCCTCGGCCGCCTTCTTGGCGTTCTCGGCGGCGATGCGCGCGGCTTCGTCGGCCGCGGCCTTCTCCTTGGCGGCTTTTTCGGCTGCGGCCTTTTCAGCCACGGCTTTCTCGGCGGCCGCCTTCTTGGTCGCCTCTTCAACCGCTGCCTTTTCGGCTGCGGCTTTCTTGGCCGCTTCTTCAGCGGCTTTCTCAACCGCCTTCTTGGCGGCCTCGGCGGCCGGATCAGGCTTGGGCGGCTCGGGGATGTTCTTGGCCTCGGGAGGTCCAGGGGGCTGGTCGGGCTTGGGGCCGGGCGGCTCGGGGATGTTGGGCTGACCGGGCTGTCCGGGGCCTTCCCAGCCGGGGGCAGCGTCGGGCTTGAGGTTGGGGCCGGGCGTGCGCAGGTCCACGATTTCCACCTCGTAGACCGGAACGTCCAGGCGGATCGTGCGGAACTCCATGTTGGCCAGGAGGATGCTCCCCAGGACCACCGTCAGGTGCAGAAACAGCGAAAAGAGCCAGCTGAGGTAGCGCATGGCGATTATCTGAGAGCGGCCTTGAGCCTGTCTGCGGTCATTTCTTGGCGCGTCCCTGGGACTTGTCGTCCTTGGCGGGCTCGGGCTCGGCCACGACGCCCAGCTTGTCCACCCCGGCTCCCTTGAGCAGGCCCATCACCTGCACCACGACGCCGTAAGGCACCTCGCGGTCGGCGCGCAGAAAGAGCATCTTCTTCTGGTCCGTGACCAGGCGCTTCACGTGGTCCTGCAGTCCGTCCATGGGCACTTCGTACTCGGCCAGGTGCAGGGAGCCATCCTTTTTGATGGTGAGCACCAGGTTTTCCGAGTCCTTGGGCAGGGTAGTGACGGTCTTGGTCTGGGGCAGGTCCACTTCGAGCCCCTGGGTCATCATGGGGGCCGTGACCATGAAGATGATGAGCAGCACCAGCATCACGTCCACGAAGGGCGTGACGTTGATGTCGGCGAGGAATCCGTCCCCGCCGCCTCCGGTGGACATGCCCATTCTAGTAGTCCTCCCTCACGCGGGGGGCGGGACGGGGGGCATCCGTACGTGCGGGCTGCTTGGGCGCCCAGCTCACTTCGCGCTGGATGCGGTTCAGGAACGCGCCGGAGAAGCCGATGAGCTCGCGCTCGATGTGGCGGATGTAGCCCAGGAAGAAGTTGTAGGCCAGGGTGGCCGGGATGGCCACGCCCAGGCCGATGGCGGTGGCCACCAGGGCTTCGGAAATGCCCGGGGCCACTGAGGCCAGCGCGGCGGACTGCTGCAGGCCGATGGCGTGGAAGGAGTTCATGATGCCCCACACCGTGCCGAACAGGCCGATGAACGGGGTGGCGTTGGCGCAGGTGGCCAAGAACGAGAGCGACTTGGTGAGCATTCCGAGTTCGGAGGCCACGGCCTGGCGCAGGGTGCGGCGGATGTTGTCCATGGCCACGCGGGACTTCTCGGCCGGGTCCAGGTCGGCCTCCTCCATGCGCATGAGCTCCTCGAACGCCTGCAGGCCCACGGCGTAGCAGGGGGAGTTCTTGTTCTGGCTCACGGTGCGCATGGCCATCTTGAGGTTTTCGGATTCCTGGAACAGCTTGGAGTCGTGAGCCGCGTCCTTTCGGGCGGAGCTCAAGGTGAAGAGCTTGAGGAAGATGATGCTCCAGCTCGCCAGGGACATGCACACCAGGATGGCCAGCACGAATTTGACGGTGAGGGTGGCGTTCAGGAGCATGTCAAGCATGCCGCCATGCGGCGTCAGGGTATCAAGCATGTCGTTACCTCGAATCGATTCAATTGCGTCGTTCTAAAAGCATGTCCGCCAGGGCGGGCAGGGCGTCCTCGGCCTTGGCCGTAAGGCTCGCGTCGCACATGTGGGCCAGCCGGCCCGGGATCAGGTTGATCTCAGCCACCTTGCCGCCATACTGTTTGGTGAGCAAGGGCAGCGAGCTTGCCGGGGCCACTTCGCAGGCCGTGCCCACGATAAGCGTGAGTCCTGCGCCGCAGGCCAATTGACCGCTTTTGTTCAGTGCGTCAAGGGGAATGGGTTCGCCGAAGAAGACGATGTCCGGGCGGACAACGCCTCCGCAGGCGCAGCGCCAGGGGGCGGTGGCGGCGGTTATGGCCTTGGCGGCCTCGGCATCGTGGGGGGCCGAGCAGGCGTTGCAGCGGTAGCTGGCCATTGATCCGTGGAATTCCACCACGTTTTTCGATCCGGCCCGCTGGTGCAGTCCGTCGATGTTCTGGGTGACGATGGCCTGCACGAGCCCGGCCTGTTCCAGCCTTGCCAGGGCCTTGTGGGCCGGGTTGGGCGCAGCGCTCGACATCACCCGCACCGCGTCCATCAGAAAACGCCAGACCTCGGCGGGATTGTTCTCAAGGGCGTCGGTGGTGGCCACCTGCATGGGATCGTAGCGGGACCACAACCCGCCGGGGCTGCGGAAGTCGGGGATGCCGCTGGCCACGGAAATGCCCGCGCCGGTCAGGACGACCACCTCGCCCGAGGCGGGCCACAATTGCGCTATGCGTTCCAGTGCGTCCGTCATGAAAGGGAAAACTCCGTATCCGTGGCGTGCACGCCTTGGCCGGTGCATCGCGCCTTGGCGGCGGTAGCAGATTACCCGGGAGCTGCAAAGGGCCAATGCGGGTCACTACTAGCGGAAGATGCCCCCGCTGTGAAGGGTGTATCTATAAGTGCGGAATATGCTTCTATATTCAAAATGTAACAATCGTGAATTACAAAGTGTTCATCCGGATGGAGGAAATATTCCCAATGAAAAAACGCATTCTCTTTCTGTGCACGGGCAACTCGTGCCGTTCCCAGATGGCCGAAGGCTGGGCCAGGGCGCTCAAGGGCGACGTGATCGAACCGTATTCCGCCGGGGTGGTCCGCCATGGAATGAATCCGAACGCGGTGAAGGTGATGGCCGAGGCCGGGGTGGACATCTCGGGGCAGTCCTCCAAGGCCGTGGACGATCTGCCCCCGGTCGAATTCGACCACGTGATCACCCTGTGCGGGCACGCGGCCGAGACCTGCCCGCTGTACCTGGGATCGGCCAGGCGCATGCACCGGGGCTTCGATGATCCGCCGTCGCTGGCCAAAGACGCCGCAACCGAGGAGCAGGCCCTGGAGCACTACCGCCGGGTGCGCGACGAGATCAGGGCTTTCGTGGCCGGGATGCCCGGGAATCTGGACGGGGCTCAGGAATGAAAAACGGCCCGGGATGCTCCCGGGCCGCGTGATTCGTGGTGTTCGCACAGGCGTCTGGGCCGCTTGCGCCCGCGGCAGTCTATTCGGATGCTTCCCCGGCCTCGCCGCAATGCTCCGGCCCCAGGGCCAGGGCGTCCTGCGACGGCTGGGCCTGTACGGCCTCGAGTTCCTGGCCTCCGGCGGCCTCCGCCCTTGGAGCGGATTCCTCCTCGTACTCGATGCCCTTGTGCCGGGCGAAGACCAAAAAGCCCGTGTGGGCCACCATGCGGTCCTCGGGGCGCAGGCGGTCGGCCACGGGCTTGTAGCGCCTGAGCATGATCTCCAGCACCTCCACGTCCTCGAAGCGCGAGGTTTCGAGCCCGCGCAGCAGGTCAGAGATCTGGTTCACCGTGGGCAGCAGGAAGCCGATGGGCGCGCCCGGGCAGACGATGTCCGCGGCCTGGTCCAGGTAGTCCCAGGGCGTGCGCACGTCCAGGAACAGGGCGTCGGCGCCGCGCGCCTCCTCGGGGAAGCCCTCGGCGATGTCGCGGTGGAAGAACTCCACCCGATGGTCCAGGCCCCCGCGCACCAGGTTTTCCCTGGCGCCCTTGGAGAATTCCTCGCGCCGCTCGCAGGTGTAGACCTTGCCCGTGTCCCCGACCATCCAGGCCAGGGCGGTGGTGAGTCCGCCGGAGCCGCTCCCGGCCTCCACGATGCGCCTGCCCGGGCCCACGCCCAGCTTGAGCAGGATGTACCCTATTTCCTTGGGGTACATGATGGTGGTGGTGCGGCGCACACCCTTGATGCAGTCGTAGAGGGTGGGGCGCATTACCCGGTAGGGCTGGCCCTTGTGGGTGCGGATCACCGCGCCGAATCCCGCCTGAGCCGCGTCACCCATCTTGATGATGCCGTCCTGGGTGTGGAAGGTGTGCTCGGGGGTCAGGGCGCGAAGATAGCGCTTGCCCTCGGGGCTTATGAGAAGTACCAACTCACCGGTTTGGATCATGCCGGAACGATTCCTTTTTATGCGTGATATGAAGCGCGCCACTCTGGCCTCACCGGCCACGCCTGTCAAGCAGAGGCCCGATCATGCAAGCTGACGGCCATGGGCTGATCTTCGGCCCCGTCCGCTCCGGACGCCTCGGGGCGTCCCTGGGCCTCGACCTCCTCGGGGCCAAAATCTGCTCCTTCGACTGCCTCTACTGCGAAGTGGGGCATACCCGCGCTCTGACCCGGACCCGCAAGCCCTACGTCCCGGCGGACAGGCTCCTGGGCGAGCTGGCCGGCTGGCTTTTCTCCCCCCATCCCGACTTCGAGGTCGTCACCCTGGGCGGCATGGGCGAACCCACGCTCAACAGCGACATGGGGCGCATCATCGAGGGCGTGCGCGAGCTGGTCCCGGGCGTACCCGTGGCCGTGCTGACCAATTCGAGCCTCATAAACGACCCCCAGGTGCGCACGGAGCTGGCCCTGGCGGACATCGTGCTGCCCTCCATGGACTCCCTGGTGCCCACGGAGTTCGCGGCCATCAACAAACCGCTCTCCGGGATGAGCTTGGTGGACATCCGGCGGGGGCTCCTGGAATTTCGCAAGTGCTTCACCGGCAAGCTCTGCCTGGAAGTGCTGGTGCTGGCCGGGGTGAACGATTCGCTGGAGAACCTGCAACGGCTGCGCGCCTTCGTGGCCGAACTCGCTCCCGACCGGGTGGATGTGGTCACCATGACCCGTCCCGGAGCGTATCCCCAGGCCCTGCCTGCCCCGCCCGAGACCCTGGAACGCTTCCGCGAGGGCTTGTGCCTCGCAACGGAAAGCGTCGCGCCGGAGCCGGAAAAGGCCAAGCATTTCGGCCTCGCTCTGGACAATCCGGCACAAGAGGAGCTACAGGCCCTGAGCATGAGGGTGCTCGATTCGCTGGCCAGGCGGCCGCAGTCGGCCCAGGGCCTCGCCCAGGCATTGGGAGTGGCCCAGGAACCCTTGCTGAATTTATTGGACGATCTCGCCCGGCGCGGCCTTGTGAAGCCCACGCGCCTGGGCGGCGAGACGTTCTACCTGCGTGGGGACGGCTCACGCGCGTAAGCGCGGTGCTTTCCCGGGAATTTCGAGTTTTCAACGCGCGCCGCGCGCCCCGGGGCGATCCCCAGGAGGCCGCGCCGCGCCAGCCGGACGCCCGGCCTTCCTCGTCGAGGAAGGCGAAACCGAAGCACAGCGCCCCATGACCGGCGCAAGCGGACGTCCAGGAAGGAGATTTTTCATGGCGGCCAAGAAGCGCAAACGTAAGATGTTCATCTCGGTGCTTCCCGGAGAGGAAGTCGAGGTGGCGGTAACCGAAGACGGGGTTCTCCAGGAATACTACGTGGAGATGACCCACCAGGCCAAGACCCGCGGCAACATCTACAAAGGCAAGATACACAACGTCGACCCCTCCCTGCAGGCGGCCTTCATCAACTACGGGGCCGAAAGAAACGGCTTCCTCCAGATCGACGAGGTCCACCCCGAATACTACCTGGAAGACTCCAATACCGAGCGCAAGGGCAAGTATCCGCCCATCCAGAAGGTGCTCAAGAAGGGCCAGGAGATCCTCATCCAGGTCGTGAAGGAGCCCACCGGCAACAAGGGCGCGTTCGTCACCAGCTACCTGTCCCTGCCGGGGCGCTACTTCGTGCTCACCCCCGGGCGCGAGCAGAAGGGCATCTCCCGCAAGGTGGAGGACGACGAGGAACGCAAGCGCCTGAAGGAGATCGCCGCCGGGGTGAAGCTGGACGAGGGCATCGGCGTCATCGTGCGCACCGCCTCCATCGGACAGTCCAAGGCGGCGCTCGAGCGCGACATCAGTTACCTCAAGCGTCTCTGGAAGGACGTGCGCGGGCGCGGCACCAGCGTCCCCACCCCCAGCATGATCTACCAGGAGCCGGACCTGGCCGCCCGCGCCGTGCGCGACTACCTCACCGATGACGTGAACGAGGTCTGGGTGGACGACAAGGCGACCGCCGAGCGCGTCACCGAGATGGCCGCGCTGGTGTTCCCGCGCCGCCAGGGGCTGGTGCGCCATCACACCGACGCCGAGCACTCCATGTGGGAGCGCTTCAGCCTGCGCAAGCAGATCGAGCAGCTGCACGGCCGGGAAGTGACCCTGCCCTCGGGCGGGCGTCTGGTCATCGACCACACCGAGGCCCTCACCGCCGTGGACGTGAACTCCGGGAAGATCGGCGGCGAGACCAATTTCAAGGAAATGGCCCTCAAGACCAACCTGGAGGCCGCCGCCGAGGTAGCCAACCAACTGCGGTTGCGGGACATCGGCGGACAGGTGGTGGTGGACTTCATCGAGCTCAAGGACCGCAAGCACGTGGCCGAAGTGGAAAAGGCCATGAAGTCGTCCATGAAGATCGACCGCGCCCGCCACGACGTAGGCAAGATCTCGCGCTTCGGGCTCATGGAGATCGTGCGCCAGCGCATGGGCTCCTCGGCCATGTCCGTCTCCACCGAGACCTGCCCCTGCTGCCAGGGCACGGGCACCCGGCGCAACCTGGAGTGGCAGTCCCTCATGGCCCTGCGCGAGCTCTACCGCCTGCTGCGCCGCGCCGGAGCGGGCGAGGCCGTGACCTTCAGGGCCGGGCCCGAGCTGTCCTTCTACCTGCTCAACCAGAAGCGCCAGCGCTTGCAGGCCCTGGAGGAGCAGTACCAGAAGGCCATCCACATCCTGCCGGAGTAGCCGCCGTGGCGATGCCGCACTGCCTTGGGGCCGTCCGCCGGACCAGGGGACGGCTCCCGTGAGCGCGGGACCGATTCTGGTGCACGCCTGCTGCGGCCCCTGCGCCATCACGGTCTTCCAGGCCTTGGCCGCCGGGGGGAGGGATTTTCGCGGGTTCTATTACAACCCAAACATCCACCCCCTCATGGAATACCTGCGCCGCCGTGACGCCCTGGCCGAGGTTGCGCGCCGCCTGGGCGTGGAGATGACCTTCTCCGACGCCGAATACGACCCGGCCCTGTTCCTGCGCCAGGCGGCTTTCCGCGAGAAGGACCGCTGCCGCTTCTGCTACGAACTCCGGCTGGACCGGGCCGCGCGCGAGGCCCGCGCCACTGGCTGCGCGGCCTTCTCCACCACGCTCCTCTACAGCAAATACCAGGACCACGCGGCCATCCGCGCGGCCGGGGAGGCTGCCGCCAGGACGCATGACGTGGAATTCGCCTACGCCGACTACCGGCCGGGCTGGGAGGAGGGCATACGCCTCTCGAAAGAATGGGAACTCTACAGGCAACCGTACTGCGGCTGCATCTTCTCCGAGTTCGACCGCTACAGGAAGAAGCTGGGGCGGCCCGGCTAGGCCCCCCGGAGAGTGCTCCGGATCGTTCCATCGAAACTGTCCCCCGCGCCGGAGTGTGCACGGTTGCAGGGCGGTATCCCCGACGGATGCCGCGTGGCGGGGGGAAGACAAAGGCAATACGGGATGTTCAAACGATTGCCCCGCGGTGGCCGCAAACCGGTGCTGGCGCGCCTGGCCCGGCTTCTTTCCGTGCTCCTGCTGGCGGCGCTGTGCCTGTCCGGCTTCGCATCCGCCTCCCCGGCCCCGGGCCTTGCTTCTGGACAGGACGACAAGAACGTCCTGATCCTCTTCCCCTTCACCCAGGACTACCCCGTCCATGCCCAACTGGTGAAAGGGTTTCGCGAACGGCTGCTGCAATCGAGGCGCACCATCCGCATTTCCTACGAATATCTCGACCTGGCGCGCTTCACCGACGAGGAAGCCTACCTGGCCGACGTGGCCCGCTTCTTCCAGGAGAAATATTCCCGCTTAAGACCCGACATCGTGGTGTCCGGTGGCCCGCTACGGCAGTTTTTCGACACGTACGGGGAGAGGATGTTCCCGGGCGTGCCCGTTGTGTTTCCCCGGGACGAGAACGCCGCGCTGGAGGCCCAGCCCGAGGACGATTTCACTGCGTCCAAACAGTCCGATTTCATGAAAAGCGTGGACATCATCTTCCGTGCGCGCCCTGCGACGAAGACGGTGTACGTGGTGCTCGGTGATTCCGACGAGGAACGCAACATACGAAGAAAGATGGAGCATGTGGCCCAGTCGTATCAGGGCCGCGCGCGGTTCGTCTTCACGGGTGGCCTCTCCCTCGCGCGGATGCTGGAGACCGTCGGCGGGGCGGGCGCGGACGGCGCGGTGCTGTTCATGCGCTGGCTCAGGGACGCCCGTGGCGACTCCTTCATTCCCGAGGACGTCCTGAAGAGCGTGTGCCAGGTGTCCACGGCCCCGGTGTTTACGGTGGTGGAGCCCTCCCTGGGCGGCGGGGCGGTGGGCGGCTACCTCTTCAGCTTCGAGCTTTTCGGGCGCAGGCTGGCCGAGGAGACCCTCGCCAGACTGGATGCCCGTCACGAGCCCGAGCGGCTGCCGTATCCGGCTGCCAGCGAATACGTGTTCGACTGGCGCCAACTTGAGCGCTGGAAGATCAGCGAGACGACCCTGCCCAAGGGCTCCAGGATCGAATTCCGGGAGCCGTCGGCTTGGAGCTTGCACAAATGGTACATCCTCGGCGGGGTCGCCGTGCTGTTTTTCGAGACCGCCCTAGTCGTTGGGCTGGCCGTGAACCGGTCCCGACGCAGGAAAGTGGAGCTGGAGCTTAAGCGGCTGAACGCCTCCCTGGAGGAGATCGTGGCCAGCCGCACGCGCCAACTTCAGGAGGCCAACGAGCAGCTGGAGCTGGCCAAGTCCTCCCTCGAGAAGATGAACTCCCGCCTTGAGCTGGTTTCCCGGACCGACAGCCTCACCGGCCTGTACAACCGCAGGCACGTGGAGGAGGCGGCCGCCAGGGAGCATGAGCGCTCCCTGCGGACCGGAGACGTTTTTTCCGTGGTCCTGTGCGACATAGATTTCTTCAAGCAGGTCAACGACTTGTACGGGCACGAGGCGGGTGACCTGCTGCTTCGGCTGGTGGCCGAAGACCTCTCCCGCGAGGTTCGGCCCTACGACATCCTCTCCCGGTGGGGCGGGGAGGAGTTCCTGCTGTTCCTGCCCGCGACCGGCCAGGAGGTGGCCTCCGGCATCGCGGAGCGCATCCGCAGGAGCATCAGGGAGCGCGCGTACTCTTATGACGGGCGCACGCTTCGCCTCACGGCCACGTTCGGCGTCTCCACGGTGCGTGGCGGCGAATCCGTGACCGAGGTGATCCGCCGTGCCGACGAGGCCTTGTACGAAGGCAAGCGCTCCGGCCGCAACCGGGTGGTGGCCGTGTGAAGCCGGATCGTCGTGCAAGCGGTGATCGACGCGAAGCGATAAAGGATTCCAAAGGAACGGAGTTCCTTTGGCCGCCGGAGACTTTCCCCCCGTCCCTTTCCCCCGCCCATCGTTTGGTATAACCCCTTGCCCATGCTCCTCTACGTCCACGTCCCCTTCTGCGTGTCCAAGTGCCGCTACTGCGCCTTCGCCTCCGAGGTCATGTCCATGGACGCCCTGGAGGACTGGGACGCCGCGTTCTCCTTGGAAGCCGCCCATTACGGCAGGCTCCTGAACAAGCCCGCCGTCGAGACCGTCTACATCGGCGGCGGCACCCCGAGCCTGCTTCCCGCCTGGGCCTTCGAGCGCCTGGTGAAAAACCTGAGGCGCAACTTCACCATCCCCGGCGACGCCGAATTCACCATGGAGGCCAACCCGGACTCGGCCACGGACATGGATCTCATGCGCCTGTGGCGTTCCTCCGGGGTGAACCGCGTCTCACTTGGGGTGCAGTCCCTGGACGAGGCCATGCTCCGGGTGCTGGGGCGCCCCCACGGCGTGGCCGACGTGCACACGGCCGTGCAGCGCCTGCGCGCAGCCGGTTTCGCCAACCTGTCCGTGGACCTCATCTGGGGGCTGCCGGGGCAGCGCCTGAAGAACTGGATGGACACCGTGAAGGCCGCTGTGCGTCTGGGACCCGAGCACATCTCAGCCTACGGCCTCACCCTGGAGCCGGGCACCCCCCTGTCCCAGATTGTAGAGGAGGGGACGCTGGCCCTGCCCAACGAGGACGAGGCCGCCAAGATGTACTTGAAGGGCGGCGATTTCCTGGAGGAAGAGGGCTATCTGCACTACGAGATCAGCAACTTCGCCCGCATGGGCTTCGCCTCCAAGCACAACCAGGGCTACTGGGAGGGCAAGGACTACCTGGGGCTCGGCCCCTCGGCGGTTTCCACGCTCTCGGGCAGGCGCTGGGAAAATCCCAAGGACGTCGCTCGGTACACGGCCCTCTCCAGGAAAAAAGCCTGGGGGGAGGGGGGCCAGGAACTCACGCCCGAAGTGCGCGCCAGGGAGCTTCTCATGCTTGCCCTGCGCACCTCCAAAGGCATGCGCCTGGCCGAGTACAAGCGGCTCACGGGGCGCGACCTCGTGGCCGCCGAGGGAAAGCTCTTGGGGGCGCTTCGCCAGAAGGACCTCATCCGCATCAAGGACGGCAACCTGCGCCTGACCCGCCAGGGCATGCTCGTCTCCAACCTGATCATCGGCAGGTTCCTGTTCCCGGACGAGCGTTGACGCCGGTGCGGCTTCATGCTTGAGTCCTGCCGAATTTCCGGTGGCCGCGTCCGGAAGGCCCGGCTTTCCCGGCGTGCTGGCCGGGTTTGTCTCACGCCTAGCGAACCCAAGAAAGGCTTCATCATGAAAACACAGTCCATTCCAGTTCTTATTCTGTCGGCGTTTCTGGCCGTATTCTCCACCCCGTCTTCCTCCCTGGCCCAGGAGGGCGCGCCCACGGACGCCTCAGGCCATGTGACCATGACCATGGGGCGCGGGGCGTTTCTCATCAGCGCCACCGGCGGCGACGGCGAACTCTCCTTCCAGGGGCGGACTTACCGCTTCAAGCTTGGCGGCATGGGGCTCGGCCTGCTCGGCTTCACCAGGGTCGAAGCCGAGGGGGAGATATACAATCTCTCGAACATCGAGGATTTCCCCGGCACCTACTTCCAGGGCAGCTACGACTGGGCCGCCGGAAGCGGAGAGGGCGTCCTGTGGCTCAAGAACACCAAAGGCGTGTTCATGAAGCTGCGCTCCAAGAGCAAGGGCGTCTCCCTGGCCGTGGGCGGCGAGGGAATCCTGGTGCAGATGGCCGGGGAGAAATAGCCCCCGGAGCCGCCTCTCTTCCGGTCGCAGGCCGGACCGGCTCGGGCCGTAACGAAACGGACGGCCGACGATGTTCCGGGCCTGCTCATGCCCCCGCGGGCGAACCGCGCGGAGAGCCGTCTCGATATCAATACGTATTTGCTAAATCTTCCGGGAAATGGCAGAGATGGAACTGGTCCCTTTCTTTCCCTTCATGGGGGCCGAACCCGTTTCCCGGAGGTCCGCCCATGCCCGTGCGCCCGCTTGCCTGGGTTCTCGCCGCGTTCATCCTCTGCTCCGTCCAGCTCTTTCCCCTTCCGGCCGCGGCCCAGGACCAGCCGTCCGGCAAGGCCGAGCCCGCCCCGGACAAGCCCGTGGGCAAAGTGACCATGGAGTTCGGACAGGGCGGCTTCATCGTAAGCGCCAGCGGCGGGCAGGGCGCGCTCCTTTTCAAAGGGCGCAAGTACCCCTTCAAGCTGGGCAGTCTGGGCGTGGGAGGCTTTGGGGTTTCCAAGGTCAAGGCCACGGGCGAGGTGTTCAATCTCAAACGCATCGAGGACTTCCCCGGGGGCTATTTCCAGGCCAGGGCCGGATACGCCGCCGGTGAGGGCAAGGGCGTCCTGCGGCTTGAAAACGCAAACGGCGTCGTGCTCAAGCTGCGCGTCATCGCCAAGGGCCTGGCCCTGCAACTGGGCGCGGACGGCCTCAAGATCGAGATGGGCAAGGGCAGCAAGAAGTAGGCGGACGGCTTTGCCTTTCCCTGTGTCCGTGCGGCTGCGGACAGCGTGTCCAGGCCGCTCTTTCCGCCTGCCCTTCCGGGGCCGCGTCAACGGTCCGCGAAGAGGATGGTGCCCGCGATGATGAGCCCGGCTCCGCTCATAAACCGCCTGTGGGCAGGCGTGCTGCTGGTCAATCTGCTCATGGCCGCCGTGGTGGGCGTGACCCTGAAGCAGAGCTTGGACCAATACGGGGAGAAGGCCCGGGCCGCTCGGGACAACTACGCGCTGATTCTGGCCGGGAACCTGTCCAGCGTCATGAGCAAGGTGGACCTGACCCTGCTGGCGGCCACCGAGGAGGCGTCGCGGATGCTCTCCAGGAGCGTCTTGGACGGGCCTCGTCTCAACGCCTATCTGGAAAAGCGTTACAAGATCATCCCCGAACTCGACTCCCTGCGATACGCAAACGCCCTGGGCGTCGTGGAGTATGGGGCGGGCACGGTCCCGACCGCGAAAATATCCATCGCAGACAGGGATTATTTCGTCCGCCTGCAAACCGACCCGGGCGCGGGCCTGGCCGTGTCCAAGGCAACGATCGGACGCACCACCAACACCTGGGTGGTCATGTTCGCCCGCAGGGTGAACAACGCCGACGGCTCCTTCGGCGGCCTGATCTATGCCGCCGTCACACTTGAGTACATTTCCCAGAAGGTGTTCTCCCAGGTGAACATCGGCTCGAAAGGGCTGATCACGCTCTGGGACGGCGAGTACACCATCGTGGTGCGTTACCCGGACACGGGCAGCTTCGGCGCGGCCATCGGCCAGAAGGCCCTGATGCCCGCATTCCTCGCCCTGCAACGCTCGGGAGCGGATACCGGGCATTTCGAAGGAATCAACCTCCGGGACAAAATCGTCCGGGAATACTCCTTCCGCAAGATTCCCGGCTATCCCTTCTCCATCACCGTGGGGCTGGCTCCGGACGACTACCTGGCCGACTGGCGGCGGGACGCGTTGTTCCTGGCGGGCATGGCCTCTCTTTTCGTGGCGATCACCCTGGTTTCCGCCGTGGCCATCCACCGCAGCTGGAGGCGCAGGGACGTGGCCGTCCAGGCGTTGACCCAACAGGAGGAGAAGTTCCGGTCCCTGGTGGAGTCCACGGACGACATGATCTGGGAGACTGACCAGTCCGGACGCTTCACCTACGTCAGCCCCAGGTCCCTGGATCTCCTCGGCTACGAACCCGAGGAGATGCTCGGCCGGTCCGTGCCGGATTTCGCCGCCTCGTCCGAGAAGGGCAGGCTGCTGGCGCTCTTCGAGCAGGCCTCGGGCGGCATGGCCAGTGTCCGTAGCGCCGAGACGGTCATGAGGAGGAAGGATGGCGCGGCGGTGTTGTTCGAGACCAGTTGGGTCCCCTTTTTCGATCCGGAAGGGCGCTTCAAGGGGGTCAGGGGCATCGACCGTGACGTCACCGAGCGGACCCGCCTGCAGGAGATGCTGGTCCAGTCGGAGAAGATGGTGTCCGTGGGCGGCCTGGCCGCCGGGATGGCCCATGAGATAAACAATCCCCTGAGCGGCATCCTGCAGAGCGTCCAGGTGATACAGCGCAGGATCGAGCAGGACTCGGCGGCCAATGAACAGGCCGCCGCCCAGGCGGCCTGCCCGTTCGACGCGGTGCGGCATTTCCTGGAGATACGCGAGGTGCCCATGCTGCTCGCGGCCATACGGGAGTCGGCCTCCCGGGCTGCGCACATCGTGTCCGACATGCTGGAGTTCAGCAGAAAGAGCACGTCGGCGCGTCAGCCGGCGGATCTCTCGGGGATAATGGAGAAGGCCCTGGCACTGTGCCTGAACGATTACGACCTGAACAAGAAATACGACTTCAAATCCATCCGCATCGAGCGGCGGTACGCCCCCGGAGTTCCGCCCGTGGCCTGCGTGCCCACCCAGATCGAACAGGTGGTCATGAACCTTCTGCGCAATACCGCCCAGGCCATGGCCGGGGCGGCGGGCGGCGATACGGAGCCCGTGATCACGCTCAGAACGAGCCTCGAAGGGGAAAACGTCAGGATGGAGGTGGAGGACAACGGACCGGGCATGGACGAGGAGACCAGGCGGCGCATTTTCGAGCCGTTCTTCACCACCAAGTCCCCCGGCAAGGGGACGGGACTGGGGCTTTCCGTCTCCTACTTCATCATCACCAAGAACCACGGCGGCACCATACAGGTGGAGTCCGAGCCCGGGCGCGGCACGAAGTTCATCATCCGTCTGCCCCTGAACGCCCCGGACTCGGCCGATCCGGCGGTACCTCCCGGGGAGCCCTGGGCCGCTACGGATCCGGCGGGCTGAACATCCCGCCGGACAGGGTCCGAGCGGCGCTAGAATTTATCCTTGGCCTTGGATACGGCGTCCTTGAGGTCGTGCATGGCCTTGTCCAGTCCGTCCTTGAGTTCTCCCCAGGCCGACTGCCCACCCTTGCGAAGGAGCGAAAGCTTGTAGCGGGCCAGGTCGTACTTGGATTCCAGATTGGCCAGATCCGATTCGTATTTCTTGATGAAATCCTGTCCTCTCGCCTCGGCCTTCGTCTTGGTGGCGTCGATCTTCTCCTTGAGGTGACCGAGCTGCTCCTCCACTTGTGCTCTGAATTTCTCTTGGTCGGACATGGCGTCGCTCCTTTCCGGGCAGGATTGATTCCCGGATTGTCTTTCCACTAGCGCCGCGTCGGCCGCACGGTCAAGAGCTGCCTCAGGGAGATGCTTCAGGCTCCATCCGTGACGCGCCGCTCCAGATCGATGCCGTGCTTGCGCATGCGGTTTTGCACCGTGAGCCTGCTCACGCCCAGGATGCGGGCTGCCTGGCTCTTGTTTCCGCCCGAGCTGCGCAGGGCCTCGACCAGCTCGGCCCGCTCCCGCCCGGCCTCCGCCCGGCCCTCCCGGTCAGGCTTGAGCGGAGAGGGGGCCTGGGCAGTCTCCCGCCCCGAGCCGATGCCCGGCGGCAGGTGCCAGGGCTCGATGCGCCCTCCCTCGGCCAACACGCAGGCGTACTCCAGGGCGCTTCTGAGTTCGCGCACGTTGCCGGGCCAGCGGTGCTCCATGAACAGGCGCATGGCCTCGGGCGAGATGGACGCGGCGTCCGCGCCGGACCTGGCCGCGATGGCGCGCAGGAAATGCGCGGCCAGGGGAGCCAGATCCTCCATGCGGCTGCGCAGGGGGGGCAGCTCGATGGGGATGACGTTTATGCGGAAGAAGAAATCCTCACGGAACCGCCCGGCGGCCATGAGCGCGCGCAGGTCCTGGTGGGTGGCGGCGATGAGCCGGGCGTCCACGGGCACGGGCCTGTTCTCGCCCACGCGCTCGATCGACTTGGTCTCGAGCACCCGCAGGAGCTTCACCTGGATGGACAAGGGAGCGTCGCCGATCTCGTCCAGGAAGATGTCTCCTCCGTGGGCCTCCTCGAAGCGCCCCCTGCGGGCGCGCACGGCCCCGGTGAAGGCTCCCCTGGCGTGGCCGAACAGTTCGCTCTCGAGGAGCGACTCGGAGAGCGCCGCGCAGTTGAGCTGCACGAACGGACCCGCCGAACGTCCGCCCAGCTCGTGGATTGCCCGCGCGGCCAGCTCCTTGCCCGTTCCCGACTCGCCCAGGAGCAGCACCGGGGCTTCGGAACGGGCCGCCTTTTCCAGGATGTCGCGCAGCCGGGCCATGGCCGGGGAGGTCCCCACCATGCCGTGGAACGATCCGGGTTCGTCCAGAAGCCTTGAGAGCTCCTCCACTTTGCGGTCCAGCCGGTCCAGTTCGGTCAGGTCCAGGATGCTCTCCACCGCCCCGATCACCTGGCCGGACTTGTCCCGGATGAGGGACTGGTTCTTGAACACGGGCAGGCGCGAGCCGTCCTTGCACCGCACGGTGCAGCGCTTGGCCGCGCTTTCGCGGCCCGCGAAGAGCGGGCACCAGGCTCCCTGCACCCCTTTGCGGCCGAGCGCGCAGGTGTCGCAGCCCAGCACCGTGCAGGGCCGGCCCTGCAGCTCCTCGACGGAATAGCCGGTGAGGCGGGACATGGCGTCGTTGGCCATGACCAGCCTGCCTTCGGGGTTCACGATGAAGACGCCTTCCTGGATGGCGTGGCAGATGTCCTGCCAGTGTCTGCTGATGTCCATGGTATGCATGTGTATAAGCACATGGGTGTATACTTGTATAGTATTATGTGGTGAGCAGGAGCCATGCTGCTGTAATTCCAAGGTGTTGTCTTGTGGCATGCAATCTGCTCATCCGGGGCATGCTCAACACCCTTAAGCCTCAGTCGCGGATCACCCGGCGCGCCCTGTTCAAGGCCCTGGGGATCGGCGGCGCGGCGGCGCTCCTGCCGGAGCGGGCCAGGGCGGCGGCCCTGCCTGACACCGGCGGGGAACAGGCCACCTTACTGGACCTCACCCGGTGCGTGGGCTGCGAAGCCTGCGCTGACGCCTGCCGCGAGGCCAACGCCGCGCGCTTCCCCGAGCCCCGCAAGCCCTTCCCGCAAATGTTGCCCTCCGGAACCAAGCCGGAGGACTTCTCGGACAGGCGCGCGGACACCTCCCGCCTCACCCCCTACAACTGGCTCTTCATCCAGCGGGCGCAGGCGCAAGGGCGCGAGGTGTTCATTCCCAGACGCTGCATGCACTGCCAGAATCCTCCGTGCGCCGCCCTGTGTCCCTGGGGAGCGGCCTCCAAATACCCCGGCGGGACCGTGGCCATCGACGCGGACATCTGCCTGGGCGGGGCCAAGTGCCGCGACGCCTGCCCCTGGGCCATACCCCAGCGCCAGTCCGGAGTGGGGCTCTACCTGGACCTCGCGCCCAGGCTGGGCGGCAACGGGGTCATGTTCAAGTGCGACCGTTGCAAGGACAGGGTGGCGGCGGGCGGGACTCCGGCCTGCGTCGAGGCGTGTCCCAACGGCGTGCAGGTGATCGGCCCGCGCCCGGAGATCGAGGCCCTGGCCAGGGAGAAGGCGCGCACGACAGGCGGCCATCTCTACGGCCTGGACGAGAACGGCGGCACCAACACCATCTATCTCTCGCCGGTGCCCTTCGAGCTGCTGGACGCCGGCATCGAGAAAGGCCCCGGGAAACCCCATCTGGCGTCGGTAGCCGACTCCATGGCCCCTTCCAACCGGCTGGCCTGGGCTGTGCTGCTGGCTCCGCTGGCCGGGGCTGCGTCGGTGTTTCTCAGAGGAGCGCGCGCCGTGGTCCGGCGCAAGGAGGGCGGCGATGAACGGGTTTAGCCTCTACCGGATCGTCATGGCCGTGCTGGCGGTGTCGGGCATGGCCCAGATGCCGGTCTTCAAGCGCTACCACATCGCGGATGTCCCGGGCCTCGCCTGGACCGCTGACTCCTTCCTCACCTTCCGGCTGCACTACGCGGCGGCGGCAGCGCTGCTCTTCTGGCTGGGCCACCGGCTGGTCCGGCGGGGGGCGGCGTCGCTCGGCGCGGCCCGGGTGGCCCTTCTCGGGATGCTCTTCGCCACGGGCGCGGCCCGGGTGATCGAAAACCTGCCTCGGGTGGCCTTTCCCCCCATGGCGGGGAGGTTTCTCGATTGGACGCATCTGGGCGCGGCCATGGCCATCGGGATCTGGGCGTTGACGTCCGTGGTCCGGAAAAATGTGAAGACCCCGTCCCCGGACAGGGATATCGTTTGAACACTCACCACCCTCGGGAAAAGGAAAACACCATGAGTATCGAAACGTCGACCCAGGAGGCGCAACGCTACGCCTTCATCTGCTCCAGGGGCACCCTGGACGGGGCCTATCCGGCCCTGATCCTCGCCATCAACGCCCGCAGGCTCGGTCACGAGGCCTTCGTGTTCCACACTTTCATGGGCATAAACGCCGTGCGCAAGGGGAAGCTCGAGAAGTTCCAGTTCTACCCGCCGGGATTCCTCGGGGCCATTCCCGGCATGTCGCAGGTGGCGACCATGATGATGAAGAAGCAGATAGACGGCGCGGGCATCCCCGACCTGCCGGAGCTTCAGGAGACAGCCCAGCTGGAAGGCGTCAGGCTCATCGCCTGCCGCATGACCCTGGACATGATGAAGCTCGGCAAGGACGATTTGATCGACGGCGTGGAGATCATGAACGCGGAGCAGTACCTGAAGCTGGCGGGCACCTGCTCCATCAACATGTTTACCTAGCCGGGGATGCCTCCAACGGGCAGAGAGGGCGCTGCCCTCTCTGCCCGCTGGCGTCCCCCGTGCTGATCACGTCAGGCGGCACTCCGGCTGGGGCGTCCCCATCGGCGTCATGACGATCTGCCACACTTGCAGGGCCCGCGCCCGGAAGGCCCCGGCGCAGGAGAGCAGGTAATACTCCCACATCCGGCGGAACATCTCCGGATAGTCCTTTTTCAGGCGCGGCCACGCCGCCTCAAAGCGCTCGTGCCAGGCCATGAGGGTCCTGTCGTAGTGCGGGCCGAAGTTGTGCACGTCCTCCACCACGAAGATGCCCTCGGCGGCACGGGCGATCTGGGCCAGGGAAGGCACGTCGCCGTTGGGGAAGATGTATTTGCGTATCCAGGCGTCGCATCCGGTGGCGGTGACGTTGGTGCCGATGGTGTGCAGCAGGAACATCCCCCCCGCGCGCAGGCAGTTTCCGATGGAGCGCATGAAGGTCTTGTGGTTCTTGCTCCCCACGTGCTCGAACATGCCGATGGACACGATCTTGTCGAAGGTGCCGGAGAGCTCGCGGTAGTCCCGCCGGAGAATGGCCACGTCCAGCCCCGTGTCCGTGCACGCCTCGCGGGCGTGTTCCACCTGCTCGCGTGCGATGTTCACTCCCGTTACCCGGCAGCCGTAGCGCTCGGCCGCGAAGGAGCAGAAGCCGCCCCAGCCGCACCCCACGTCCAGCACCTCGTCCCCCGGGGAGAGGCTGAGCTTGCGGCAGATCAGGTCCAGCTTGCGCTCCTGCGCCTCGTCCAGGTCGTCCGTGCCCGCGAAGTAGCCGCAGCTGTACTGGGTGTGCCTGTCCAGCCAGGAGAGGAACATGCGGTTGTCCAGGTCGTAGTGCTTCTCGGCCACTTCCCCGGCGCGGCTGCGCGACTGGCGGTTCTGCAGGTGCTCCAGGAGCGCGTCCAGGAACTTGGGGATGGGGCGCCGCGCCGCGGTCTCGTCCAGCCTGGCGGCGCAGAGGCGGGCGAAGAGCTGGTCCAGGCGGTCGCAGTCCCACCAGCCTTCCATGTAGGATTCGCCCAGGCCCAGGCTGCGGTCCCTGAGGACCCGTCCGTAGAAGCGCTGGTCATGGACGCGGATGTCCCAGGGTGAATCGCCGTTCACGCCGATGCCGGCCTGGCCCAGGAATCCCTTCACAATGCGTTCGGTTCTGCGCATGGCTGCCTCCGTCGAAGACCGAGATGACGACATGCGGGATGCTTTTTCGGGTATGCCCAGCTAACGCCGGTATTGGAAAGATTTCAAGCGGGGAGAGGGAAGAAGGGCGAAATTGGGGGAGACTGGAAGGGGAGGGGAAGATGCCTCCGGCGGGCAGAGAGGGCGCTGGCCAGAACTCCGCCGGGCTCCGCCCGGACCCGGCAGGGCTCTGCCCTGCACCCGCCAGGGGGATGATCCCCCTGGACCCTCAAATAAGCATCGCGGGTCTGAGCGGCTTGCCGCTCAGACCCGCGATGCGAAAGGGGATTCCAAAGGGACGAAATCCCTTTGGCTGCCGGAGGCGTCCTTAAACCCTACTGCTCTCCCAGCCAGCTCCGAAACGCCCGCAGTTCGTCTGTCCAGTTGGTGGAGAGACGCACTTCCAGAAACTGCCGGTACAGCTCGTCCACGAACTCCACGCACTGTTCCACGAGCATCATTTTTTCGAGGAAGGGCGCGTCGGGGTCGTCGCCTTCCTCCAGGCGCGTCTCGATCTTGGGGGTCTTGAGCCCGGAGAGGGAAAAATCGTCCGCTCCCAGGAGCACCATCCAGGTGGCTCCGTCGCGTTCCAGGCGCAGCACGGCCTTGTCCACCAGCTTGCCGTTTCTGAGCCCCAGCTTGGCTTCGGTGAATTCGGCGTGGGGGCCCGTGACCACGGCCTTCTCCACGTTGTCGCCGGAACCGCCGCGCACGGACAGGCGCTGCTCCAGGTAGACGTTGAACTCCACGCCGTCGGGCGTCTTGAAGAGCCAACCGTTCTTTTCCGAGCGGAACCACAGCCATGTCAGGAAGTCCTGACCGAGCACCACATCCTGCATTGCGGCCTTGATGAGATCCATGCGAGCGTTCCTCTACTGGGCCGCGAAGGGGCTTTGTTCCAGGTCGTCGAGCAGGGTGATCCGGGACTTGTCCACGGTGCGCCGGGCCAGGAAATAGGGGGTCATGGGCTCCAGGGTGAGGCCGAAGCTCATGGTGAAGTGCTCCTCGAAGAGCACGCGCACCTTGGCGTTGGTGGTGGCCAGCCAGATCCTGTTGGAGCGCAGGTTCCACACGGCGTCGAACACCGCCGGGATGGGCAGGAAGCGCGTGCGCAGCTTGAGCATCACCTGGTCCTTGAGCTCCTGCTTGCGGTCCTTGGTGATGAAGGTCTTGCCGGACTCCTTCATGGCCTCCTTCTCGTGCTTGACGGCCAGCAGGAAGTGCTTCTTGAACACGGCGGGGGGCACGCGGCGAGTGTCCAGGCGAAGCGAGAAGGCCATGTAATGGGCCTTTTCCGGGGGGGCGGCGCGCCAGAAGCTGTCCAGCCAGTCCTCAAGGCAGACCCAGCCGAAGCTTCTTTCGTCGGCGGTGTCGTCGATGTCGCGGAAGGAGAAACGGGCCAGGCGTTCGGGCAGTTCCGACGCCAGCTGGCCGGTGAGCTCCTCCACCACGGCGTAGCGGGTGAAGCTGCCGCTTGCTGATAAGATGCCCACGGAGACCTCCGGAATGGGTGATGGATGCGCGGGCTTCGAGCGCCCCGGGGAGCGGAAGCGCCCGCGCGTGGACCCACCTATCCTCTTTTTTCCCCGCGCGCCAGCGCCGGGGAATGGCCCGCGTTATGCATCAATTCCTCCCGTAAACGGAGGATATGGCCATGGCACTCTGGACGGTATCATCGGGAAGCGGCAACATCCGGTTCGGTTCCAAGTCCCGCAGAATGCTCACGGCGCGAGGGTGCAACGAGCCTTTCAAGGGCTCGTACTGGTGCCCTGGCCGCAAGTGGTTCTCCAAGGAGCCCTGTCCATTCACCTGCAAGGCCGAGTGCGACAACTACAAGCGCATGTGCGGCGCGTTGTGACCGGCGGAAGGGTGCTACAATTTTGTGAGCCAGGCGACAAATATGGTCGGTAAGTGTTCAAAATTGTAGCTTGCCGACAGCTGTGGCGGCGGGGGCTGGGCATCCTTTGATTTTTCCGGGCGTTGGGCTATAGAGGAGATCGAAAAGACCCCACGTCCCGGAGGAGCCATGTCCACCCGCGCCCGGAAGAAGAGCCTCGACACCCGCATCGCCACGCTGGGACCGGCCAGGATTCCCTCGCCGCTCACCTACTGCCATTTCGTGCCCGACGACCAGCTGGTGCCCATCCGGGTTTCCACCGAAGACCTGGACGACGGCGAGCAGGAGAACGACGTCCTGTTCGAGCCAGCCGGTCCGCGCGCGGACATCTTCTTCGACTCTTCCAAGGTCAAGGCGGCCATCGTCACCTGCGGCGGCCTGTGCCCCGGCATCAACGACGTCATCCGGGCCATCGTCATGGAGGCCCACCACAACTACAACATGGCCGCCACCCTGGGCATCCGCTACGGACTGCAGGGGTTCATCCCCAAGTACGGCCACGAGATCGTCGAACTCAACCCCGGCAACGTGGCCAACATCCACGAATTCGGCGGCACGGTGCTGGGCTCGTCGCGCGGGCCGCAGCAGCCCGAGGACATCGTGGACGCGCTGGAGCGCTCCAACATCGGCGTGCTCTTCGTCATCGGCGGCGACGGCACCTTGAAGGCCGCCCAGAAGATACACGAGGAGGTCAGCCGGCGCGGGGCCAGGATTTCGGTCATCGGCGTGCCCAAGACCATCGACAACGACATCAACCTGGTCACGCAGTCCTTCGGGTTCGACACTGCCGTGGAGAAGGCCACCGAGGCCATCCGCTGCGCCCACACCGAGGCCATTGGGGCGCAGGGCGGCGTGGGGCTGGTGAAGCTCATGGGCCGGGAATCCGGGTTCATCGCCGCGCAGGCCACGCTTGCGCTCAAGGAGGTGAACTACGTGCTGGTGCCCGAGGACCCGTTCCAGCTGCAGGGCGAGAACGGTCTGCTGCCCTCGCTCGAGAAGCGCCTGGCCTCGCGCAGGCACGCGGTGATCGTTGTGGCCGAGGGGGCGGGGCAGCACTTGCTGGAGCAGTCCGGCAAGACGGACGCCTCGGGCAACCTGGTGCTTGGAGACATCGCCTCGCTTCTTTCCCTGGAGATCGCCACCCACTTCAAGTCTCGCGACCTGCCCATCACGCTCAAGTACATCGACCCCAGCTATATGATCCGCTCGGTGCCGGCCAACTCCAACGACCGCGTCTACTGCGGCTTCCTGGGGCAGTTCGCGGTGCACGCGGCCATGGCGGGCAAGACGGGCATGGTGGTGAGCAAGGTCTACGGCCGGTTTGTGCACCTGCCCCTGGAGCTGGTGACGCGCAAGCGCAAGAAGCTGGATCTGGCGTCGGATTACTGGCGCGCGGTGCTGGAATCCACCGGCCAGTTCGAAGTGTCACCCATGCGGGGCGAAGGCGGCGCGCCGCACTGCATCTAGTGTCGCGATAAATATCGATTTGTTTCGTAAACGCCACACGAGCGCGGCGCGGGCGCTCCCGGAAGGTTTCAGAACGCGGGCGCGATCTCGACCAGCAAATCCTTGAGCCGCATCGACCCCAGGTTGCCGCCCGGATACTGGGCCGTGAGCATGGGGCAAAGCATCTCCACCCGAAGCGTCAGGCGCGAAAAGGGCTTGAGGCGCGTGAGGACCGCCCTGCGGTAGAAGTGGGGGTCCGGCCCGTCGCTGGCCAGGGCTTCCTGCCAGGGCTCGTCGTCGAAGCGCGCCAGCACGCGCAGGGTGTTCCCCCGGCCTTCATTGACGTAGGTGCAGGATATCCTGACGCGCGCGTCATCCGCACCGGACTTGTTTTCCACCACGTAATCCACGTGTCCGGGCACGCCGTTCAACGTCGGGTGCAGTTCGTCGCCCCAGTACGGGCTCACTTCCAGGCCATCCAGTTCCGCGCAGGCGCCGATGAAATCCTTGAGGCCGGCGAAGCGACGCTCCCACGGCAACGCATTCGCCTCGTGCACGGGGGTGTGGGGGATGACCGCCTTGAAGAAGGTCAGCTTGTCCACCGTACCCACTTCCACCAAACCGGGGTAGAGTTCCGCCAGCTCCTGCTTGCTCTTGGCCATGTGCCCCATCTGGCCGAACCACAGGAAATTGACGATGGTTTCGCTGTCCGAGGGAGCGATCCTGGCCAGGCGCAAGGGGTTGGGGCCGCCTTCGCGCTGGACGTACCAGTCGAGGGCGTTGCGCAGGCCGTCTTCCGAGACCACCACCGGCTCCCCGGGCTTGACCAGATGGGGGACGCCCTTGGCGGCGGTCTTGTAGCTGATCCAGTCGAGCCCCAGGAGGGAACGCTCGCCGTAGAACGAAGCGGACTGGGCCGCCACTCCCGCGCCCAGGGCGGCCGCGAGGGCCAGGGCGGCCAGCATCCCTCCCGATTTCCGGTCCGGGCCGGTGAACAGAGCCGTGCCGAATCCCGCGGCCAGCAGGACAAGGGGCATGATGAACAGGAAGTAGCGCGGCTCCTGGGTCCAGGACAGTTTCCCGGCCATGACCACGGCCACGGGCAGGCAGGCCAGGCAGAGAGCGGCGGCCAGGGCTCCCCGGTGGTCCTTTATGGCGCGAAGGACGCCCATGGCGGCCAGGGCGAGCACCCCCCAGGCGATGGGGCCCTTGAAGAACCAGGCCAGCTTCAGCGTGCTTTCACCGACACCGATCAGGATCTCCCAGGGGCCGCCCGCGCCGAGCCAGTGCGGTCTGTCGAAGTTCTGCAGGAAAAACGGTATGATGGTGGCGAAAGAGGCCACGCTGGCGATGCTGTAGGCCGCAAACGTCCGCACCCTCGGCCAGGACCCGGCCAGAACCGCCAGGGCGAAGGCCGGGGCCAGGATCACCATCATGTAGTGGGTCCAGAACAGGATCAGGTTGCAGACCACCACGCCCCACGGGACCGTCCGCCCTCCCGCGCGGGCCCATCTGGCCAGGAACCAGAGCGACAGAAGCAAGACCAGCAGGAACAGGCTGTAGGGCCTGACGATGCGCGAGAGCCAGATGGCGTAGGGATTGGCCGCCAGGAAAGCGGCGGCGGCAAGCCCGGGGACCGGACCGAAAAGGTCTTTGCCGATCCGGTGGATGACGTATATGGACAACACGCCCGGCACGGCGGACCACAGTCTGAGCGCCGCGTCCGAGGCGTCCACGGACATGACCGCCTTGGTCAGCAGGTAATACAGCGGCGGGTGCACCTCGATGGTGCGCAGCCACTCCAATATCGACGCGGAGGGAAATCTGCAGATGAGCGGAACCAGGACCTCGTCCCACCACATGGACGGCGCGCCCAGGTTGTGGAAGCGCAAGCCCGCCCCGATGGCCAATATGCACACGAGGACCAGGCGTTCGACGATGGTGTCGTTTCTGATCATCGTGTTGTCCACTATGTTCATGCTCACGTGCTGCTCCAAAAGAAGGGACGTCGCCACGGCCTTGCCCGTGGACCTCATGGCCCTGGATCCGCCGTCCGTGCCCGTGACGGGATTTCGGCCGGTGGAAAGGGCCGCCGGAATCGATTTCAGATGGGTGACCGGGCCTCAGGCGACCCTCACCCTCACCCTGGACGCTCCCAGGCGCCTCAAGCTCGCCTTCACCGCGTCCAACCCCCTCGCGGGCCAAACCATCACCGTGCTGCTTCAGGGCAGGCCAGTGGCCTCATTCGAGGCGATCCCCGGGGCGGACAGGCTCACCGGATTCACGCGATACGAAGCCGACCTGGACCTCCAGGCCGGGGTGAACACGGTCGCTCTCGCATTCGAGCGATACAACCGGCGCACCCCCGAGGAGACCTTCGCCCCAGAGGACAAGGAAGGCTTGGCGATCATGATCTCGGGGCTGGAAATCACTCCTGCCAGTTTGTGAGCTCCTGGGTGAGCCGTGCTGTCAGCTCCTCCAGGGGGGCGTCCGGGGCTACGAGCTGGGCCACGGCCATGTAGTAGGGCTCGCGCTCGAGGACGGTCTTGCGCACCTCGTCCTCAAGCGAAAGGTCGGTCAGCGCCGGGCGCTGTTCAGGCATGAGTTCCGCCATGAGGCGGGCCACCACCTTGTCCGGGTCGGCCTGAAGGTAGACGACCACGCCGCCGCCCAGAAGCTCTCGGTTGCGGGCCTTGAGCACCACGCCGCCGCCCGTGGCGACCACGTTGCCCGGCGTTTCGGCCACGGCGGCCAGCACGGCCGTCTCGAGCTCCCGGAAACCTTCCCAGCCCTCGGTTTCCACCACGTCGGCGATGGTGCGCCCCGTGGTCTCGACGAATTCCTCGTCCAGGTCCATGAAGGGGCGGCCGAGCGCCTGGGCCAGCTTCCGGCCGATGGTGGTCTTGCCGCAGGCCCTGGGACCCACGAGGTAGATGTTCTTGTCCGGCGATACCGCCATGCTTCCTCCAGGATTGGAAATTCCGCCCGCGCGAGAGCGGAAACGGACCTCTAGCACCGTCGGCCTTGCAAGCCAAGCCGGGGAAAGCTACACGGCCCGCCAACGGAGGACGTATGCTGCGCAACCTGGCCGTCGTTTTGTTCCGGCCGAAATTTTCCGAGAACGTGGGTTCCACGGCCAGGGCCATGGCCAACATGGGATGTTCGGACCTCGTGGTGGTCGCTCCCCAGGAGTGGGACGAAGGCCGCGCCCGCGCCTTGGCTACGGCCAAGGGCCAGGACATCCTGGACCGCATGACCGTGGTGGACGACCTCGCCGCCGCCCTGGCCCCCTTCGAGGCCGTCTACGGCACCACCGCCCGCACGGGCGGATGGCGCAAGGGGCTGCTCTCGCCCGAGACCGCCGCGCTTCGGGCCGTGGAAGGCCTTCGCGCCGGGTCCAGGGTGGCCGTGCTCTTCGGCCCCGAGGACAAGGGGCTCACCAACGACGAGACGAAAGTCTGCTCGCGCCTGCTCACCATCCCCACATCGGAGGAGGCCAGCTCGCTCAACCTGGCCCAGGCCGTGCTCATCATCCTGTACGAGTGCATGAAGGCCGCCACGGCCAAACCGGCGCGGGCGCACGTGCCCGGTGTGCAGGACGAGGGTGGTGCTCACGCCGCGCACGCGCCGGGTGAGAGAGGAGCGAACGACCTGCCGTGCCCGCCGGAGCAGGGTGTGAATGATGGCGCTCAGGCCACGGGACCCGGGACGAATGCCCCGGACGGAGGCACCCGGCCGCCTTGGTCTGGCGAGTCGCGCCAGACCACGCACCAGGAGCGCGAGGCCCTGTTCGCCAACCTCCAGGAGACGCTTACGGCCATCGATTTCCTCAAGGAAGACAATCCCGACTACTGGATGCTGCCCGTACGCGGCTTCGTGGACCGCATCAGGCTCAAGAGAAGCGAGTTCAACCTGCTCATGGGCATCTGCCGCCAGGTGAAATGGGCGGTTGGCAAGGGCGGGAAGAAGTAATCCCCGGCAGGCCGGGCTGCAAAACGGAAAAGCCGTGAACTCCAAACCTGCCGTAGGGAGTTCCGAAGCGTTTCATCAGGAACCGAGCATCTCCACCCGCCTGAAGTACTCCTCGCGGCAGTAGTTCTCCACTTCCAGAAGCGTTGCGAAGGGCTCGCGGAAATCCTCGCGACCGATCGCGAAGAGCCCGTGTCCGTACACGATCACCCCGCGCCTGCCGATCATGGCCGGGGGCAGGGTGTTCACGAGCCCCCTCGGCCCCGTGCCCACCTCGCCCGGCACCACCGGCACGTCCCACACGAAACGCGGCTCGGTGCACTCGATGTGGCAGCGCCCGATCTTGTCGCAACCTTTCTTGTCGCAATCCATGGACATGATCACCGCGAAGCGCGGATGCCCGTGCAGGATGGCCTTGGCCCCGGTCTTGAGAACAATGCCCTGGTGGGCCATGAGCTCGCTGGACGCCGTGAGCCCCGCGCAGGACGATCCGTCCAGGTGGCAGGGGTCGATGCAGTCGGGCAGCTCGTCCAGCGACGAGCCGGTCTGGCTGATGTAGAGGACGTCGTCCAGGCAGTAGGAAATGTTGCCGAAGAACGAATCCACCAGCCCGTAGCCCACGGTGGCCTTGCCGGTGAGGTCCATGGCCTGGATGACGGCTTCGCGGTCGGCGAACGGCCCGGCGGGCAGGTCCGGGGCGCGGTGGTGCATGGGGGGCAGGAAGGTTTTCGCCCGCTCGAAGGCCGCCTGGTATTCGGCGTCGGGTTTGCCGCAACGCAGCTGGGCCAGGTAATCCGCAAAGAACTTCACGAAGCAGGCGAAGCACACGGAACTGGCGCTGACGAAGGCCTGCTCCGGGCTCACGGTGCCGTGGGCCACCACGCCCTTGCCCGGCACGATGACGCTCTTGCGGCGCTTGAGCGCCGAGGCTAGGGCGTCCGGAGTGAACTCGGCCACCACGGGCAGGTCGTGCAGGAAGGTGCGGGTCTCGCAGTCGCTCGGCGCGATGGAGGCTTCCCCACCCTCGGCCGAGCGCGCGGCCAAAAAGTCGATGATGGTGGCGTAGGGCTCGGCGGGCGGCAGAAAGAGCAGCGAATTGATGCTCATGCGGTCAAACACCCCGGCCAGCACGGAGGACTCCTGCGCTTCGCGGTTGAACACCAGGGCGTCGTCCAGCCCGGCCAGGAGAGGCGCCCCGGGAGCGGAGAGCCGGGCGGCCGCGATCTTGTCGGCGTATTTGGCGAGCAGTCTGATCATCGCATTTCCTGCCGGTAGCTCTCTTCAAGTCCGAGTTCTTTCGCCTTCTCCTGCGTGGGCATGCCGTCCTCGGTGAGCCCTCGGATGGCGTAGTACTTGGCCCGCGCCTCCAGGAAGTCGACCCTGGGCACGGGGCGGATGTCCCCGGCCAGGCTGTGCTCGCCCGGAGCCTCGAAGAACCGGGCCGGGATGTCGTCGTCGGCGCTGGTAAAGCCCAGGCGTGCGTTCATGATGCGCTCGCGGTAGTAGATGCGTTCGCCCAGGCGCAGCAGGTCCTGGGCCGAGGAGGGCTCTCCAGTCACGGCCTGGTAGGCGGCCGCGTACTCCTCAAGGGAGGCCCCGAAAAAGATGAACTTGCAGGCCGTGAGCGAATCCACCACGGCGTTGGCGTCCTCGGCGATCTTGATGATGCGCGCCTTGCCCAGGAAGCTGAACCGGTCCGTGGCCACGGGCTTGCGCAGGATCTCGTGGCTCACAGGGTAGGCCCTCAGGTGGCAGCCGCCGCGCGTGGACAGGGCGTAGGCCAAGCTCATGCCGTAGGCCCCGCGCGGGTCGTAGGCGGGCAGTTCCATGCCCTTGACGGTCATGGCCGCTTCCGGATGTCCCTTCAGGGCGGCGTATCCGGCCGCGCCCAGGCCGAGTTCGGGCAGGCGTCCCCGGCCCATGTCCTCGAGAAGTTCCAGGACGCGGGCGGGCGTCAGGCGCTCGCCGGTAATTTCTGCGTGGCAGGCCAGGGTCACGGCGCTGGAGATGGTGTCCATGCCCAGGTCGTTGCACAGGGCGTTGGCCGCGACCACCAACTCGATGTCGGTCAGGCCGATGAGCGCCGTGAAGTGCGACATGGTCTCGAATTCGGGCATGGAGCGCCCGTCCGCCGCCACCTTCTTGCACTGGATGTGGCAGCCTTTGCAGCCGTGCTTGGATGTCTGGTAGGCTTCCTTGTAGCGCACGGCGTTCAGCTCCCCGGCGGGGGCGAAGTGGGAGGCCCGGAAGTTGTCCGTGGGCATCATGCGCCGCGAGTCCATGAGGTCGTAGAGCGCGCCCGTGCCGAAGCAGGAGAACCCGTGCCCGCCCGAGAGCACCGGCGAGGCAGACACCAGCCGGAAGATGTCCTCGCGGGCCTTTTTCAGCCCCTCGGGATCGGCCACGCGCACCTTCTCCGATCCCTTGACGCTGAGGTACTTGAGATTTTTCGCCGCCCAGGAAAGCCCCATGCCGCCGCGCCCGAAGGCGTGGTGCGTATCCACCATGATGGAGGAGAAGCGCACGCCGCATTCGGCCGCCGGGCCCACCACGGCAAGCGACCCGGAGCAGTCCAGGGCCGCGCGGACCCGGTCGCGGGTCATGCCCGCCAGATGCGAGGCGTCGCGCACGGAGGTTTCGCCGTTCTCGATGACGATCCCCACTGGGCGCGGAGCCCGGCCGGTGACGATCAGTCCGTCCAATCCGGCCTTCTTGAGCTGGGTACCCAGGCTTCCGCCCACCGAGGCGTCGCAGAAGGCTCCGGTGAGGGGAGAGCGGGTGGCCAGGCAGGCCCGCCCGGAAGTGGGCGCGATGGTGGCCACCAGGGGGCCGGTGAACAGGCACAGGGGCATGTCCGGGTGGTCCCAGGGCAGGTGGACGCACGGATCGAGGAAATGCCCGGCCAGCCCCTTGCCGCCGATGTTCAGGCGCAGCGCGGCGGGGTCGAGAGGCTCACGGGAGGCCGTGCCCGTTGTGAGGTCCACCCGGAGCACCCATCCCATCCATCCGTTTAAGCGGGCGTTCATGCGGCCGGTGTTTACTCGCGCGCAGTCCGCCGGGCAACCCTAAACTTTCGCCGCGCCCGTGACGATGAGACAGGTGGAGAACCGCATGCGCATAGATGCCACGCAATCGACCCTTCTCGCCGGGATGTTCGCCCGGCCTTCCCTGACCCTGGATTCCCAGACGGTGCAGGGCTTCGCCCACGAGATGACCCGGCGCGCGGCCCAGACCCCGGCGGGAGAGGGGGCCAAGCGCACAGTGGACGACGCGGGGTTCGAGAAGGCCCTGACCAACGCCGTGGGGTTCGTGAAGGACAACTTCGATGGCGACGCGGCCCGCGCGGTCATGGGCATCGTCACCAGCCGGGCCGGGAGCGGACAGCTCACCGAGGATACGCTCGGCCAGGGGTTCGTGGACGCCTTGGAATTCGTGGACCGCAACTTCGGCACGGCCTCGGGCGACAAGGCTTTGGCCTTCTTCAACGGCGAGCTCAACCAGGCCCTCAACGGCTACTTCCAGAACGGCAAGGACGAGAGCTTCCTGGTGAAGGACACCCAGCAGGCCCTGAGCGACCTGAACGGGGCCATGGGCACGGCCCTGTCGTCCCTGGCGAACAAGTTCCAGGCCGGTTCCGCCGACGCCGGGGCATCGCTCATGGACCAGGCGGACAAGGACCTCAAGGACATGCTGGACGAGGCCGCGTCCGGGTCCAAGGCCTTGGTGGACGAGAACGGCCGGATGGTCACGGAGTATTCCGGTACGGCTGATGCGTCCTCATCCGGGAAGAGTTCCGGGGCCGCCGACGCCACGAAGAATACCTCGCGCGCCCGAAGCCGGCTCGCCCGCAGGCGCACGGACTCGGCCAACGGCTACAGCCGTTCCGGCCTGACGCCTGGGTTGGTTCTGAACGCCTCGGCCTAGCGTTTCCTCGCGCGTCTTCCCGCATCCTCAAGCACCCGGGCGAATCCGCCCGACCCCCCTAAAGCATTTCCGGAAACCTCCGATACCCTTGGCAAGGGAGAGGAGATTGCGGTGCGGTTGTCCAAGCCTTTTGGTGGGGACCGCGCCGCAATCGGAGGACGAAGTGCGTCCTCCGCATCCAGACGAAGCGAGGTCCAGCATGAACGCTGTCAGGAAATCCGCTCTCCAGTCGCCCCTGCGCTCCGCACTGGTGGTCTCGGCAAACGAAGGCCACGCCCGGGTTGACCGTTTAAGCCTCAAGAACGCCAAGGTGGTCGTGTCGCGCGCCGTGACCAGCGCCAAGGCCGCCCGGGAACACCTCCGCAAGCTCGGGGCCGACGTGGTCCTCGTGGACGATACCCTGGAAGACTGCACCGGCTGGGATTTCGTGCGCTCCATGCGGGCCGATCCGCGCCTGCGGTCGATTCCCGTCATCCTGATCAGCTCCTCCGGCGACCGCGAGCGGGTGGTGGAAGCCATCCGCGTGGGCTGCGTGGGCTATCTGGTGCGCCCCTACACCCTGGATACTTTCTTCAAGCATCTGTCCCTGGCCAGCCAGGCCCGGTGCTATATGGGCGAAGAGCTGGGCCAGGTGGCCGCCGGGCTGGACATGGTGGAGGAGGACAAGCCCGAGAAGGCCATGCCCAAGCTGGAGAAGGTGTTGGAGACCCCGGACGACGCCCGCCACTACTACGAGACGGGGCTGCGCCTGCTGGCCCGCGAGGACTACACCAAGGCCGTGGACGCGTTCACCCGCGCCGCGCGCATAAGCGCTGTCATGGCCGAGGCGCACCTTGGGCTGGCCCGCTGCTGGCTGGCCCTGGGCGACGAGGTGCGCTACCGCAAGGCCCTGACCCAGGCCGCGGACATCTGCGCCAGGACCGAGCGCTTCGAGCACTACAAGAACGAATTTCTCGCGATCCTGCGCGAGGACCCGCGCGGCTTCAACCCCTTCGTGTGCCTGGGCATGCGCCTGGCCCGCGAGATGGACTGGGACGGCGCGCTCATGGCCTTCAAGAACGCGGTATGGATGACCCCCGAGGACGCCAAGGCCCACCTGGAGCTGGCCAAGGTCTACCATTTCAAGCGCGAGCCGGAGATGGCCAAGCGAAGCGTGAACCAGGCGCTCATGCTTGCGGAGCACGACCGCGAGGCCAATTGGCTCTATGAGCGCTGGACCGGACAGGTCTGGGGGCTCGAGGATGACGCGCCTGAAGAAGAGGCCGCCGAGCGCGGGAAGATCATCCCGGACATGATCCCGGCGGTGCTCAACGGAGTGTTGTATCTGGCCGGTATGGTCACGGAAGGCCTGCACCGGTTCAGACGCGACTACGCGTAGGGGAGAAGCCCGCTGGCGGCGGTCCTCCGGGACCGGCGGCTCGCAACAAGGCACGAGACCCCGGCGCGTGGCGCGCCGCCCGTACGGCAGGCAGGGAAGCACAAGCCGCAGGGGCAACAAACGACCGGCGGGTAGGGCCCATCATGAGGCCCGCCCGCCGGTTTGATTTTTCGGGATGGAGTTGACGCGGGGCGTTCTTACCGCTTCATGGGCGGTTGCGGCGGCCCCGACGGCTTGGCTCCGGCCTGCTGGGCCGTGTCAGGCTTCTTGCCCGTGGTGGGGGGCAGGACGATCTGCGTGGCCACCATCTGGCCTGCGGACAGGCCCGAGAGCACTTCGGTTTCGTGCAGGCCCGGCAGGCCGAGCTCCGGCTGCACCCGCGTCGCCTTGCCGTCCTCCACCAAAAACACCGCCTGCTGGTTGTCCACCCACTTCAGGGCCGAGTTGGGGATCACCAGCACGTCCTTCTTCTCCTGCACCACGATCTGGCACTGGGTGGTCATCTCGGGACGCAGCTTCTCGGCCTCCTGGGCGGAGAGGCGCACCAGGGCCTGATAGTACACGATGTTGTCGCGTATTTCGGGCTGTGGGTAGATGGTGTCCACCTCGCCCTTGAAGGCTACGTCCGGATAGGCGTCCACGCGAAATTCCACGGGCATATCCGGCTTGACCTGCCCCACGTCGGTCTCGTCCACGTATATCCACATTTCCAGGCGCGTGGGGTCGAGCACGGTGATGAGGTTGGCCACCTGCAACCCGGCCACCACGGTCTCGCCCTGCTGGGTGGACACCAGGCTGACCACGCCGTTTATGGGCGAGACGATCTTGGTGTAGGTGATGCGGGTCTCGATGGTGGCCAGCGCCGCCTCGGCCTCTTCCACGGCCTTGGCCGCCTTGACCTTCTCTTTGGCGAACTCGGTCTTGTTGAGCTCCAGGGTGGCCTTGCGGGCGCGCACGGTGCTCTGGGTGACCAACTCCTCGCGCATGGCGGCTTCCTGGGTGTCCTTGGAGACGAGATTCTGCCGCAAAAGCTGGGTCTGGCGGGTGGAGTTGGCCTTGGCGTAATCGTACTGCGCCTCGGAGAGCTTCAACTGGGCGTCTGATTCAGCGATCTTGCGCGGATAGACGTCCTCCACGCGCAACTTCTCGGCCTTGGCCTTTTCCAGTGTTGCTTCGGCCTGGTCACGCTGGGCCACCAGCTCCCGGTCGTCGATGAGGGCGATGGTCTGCCCGGCTTCCACCGGGTCGCCCACGCGCACGCGCATCTCCTTGATAGTGCCGGTGGCGCGCGCGCCGATGCGCACGATGGCCCCCACCTGGGCCTTCACGATGCCCGTGGCCTGGAGCACCTTGCGCACGTCGCCCATCTTGACCTCGGCCGTGGCCATCACCTTGGGCGCCTTGTCCTTGGACCCTTGCCCGGCGAAAAACGCCACCGCGGCCGCGGCCAGGACAACGGCCAGTACCCATTTCCAGCGTGCGCGCAGCATGTTCAACTCATTTCCGCGATCCAGGCGCGAAGGGGCGTTTCGATGATGGAGCGGATCTCCTCAAGCCGTTCGGGGCTTTCAGCCTCGAAACGCAGCACCAGCACCGGCTGGGTGTTGGAGGCCCGGATGAGCCCCCAGCCATCCTGCAGCACGATGCGCGCTCCGTCCACGTCGATCATGTCGTAGAGGCCCCGGAAGTGCTCCTGGGCGCGCTTGACCACCGTGAACTTGATCTCTTCGGGGCAGTCGAAGCGGATTTCGGGCGTGTTGTAGGTCTTGGGCCAGTCGGAGAGCAGCGTTCCGGCGGTCTTGCCCGGGTTGCGGTCCAGGACCTCCAGGAAGCGCTGGGCCGCGTAGGTGGCGTCATCGAAGCCGAAATAGCGGTCGGCGAAGAACATGTGCCCGCTCATTTCACCGGCCAGCTTGGCTCCGGTTTCCTGCATGCGCGCCTTGATGAGCGAGTGCCCCGTGGCCCCCATCACGGCGTTGCCGCCGTGGGCCGCGATGTCCTTGTAGGTGAGGTGCGAGCACTTCACCTCGCCGATGACCGTGGCTCCGGGGAAGTCCTTCAGCGTTTCGCGGGCGTAGATGGCCAGCAGCTGGTCGCCGAACATGAGCCTGCCGTTCTCGTCCACCACGCCCAGGCGGTCGCCGTCGCCGTCCAGCCCGATGCCGCAGTCCGCGCCCTCGGCTTTGACGCGCGCGATGAGCTGGGCCATGTACTTCTCCACCACCGGGTCGGGATGGTGGTTGGGGAAGGTGCCGTCCGGCTCGCAGAAGATGGGGACCACCTCGGCCCCGATTCCCCGCAGCACCTCCACGGTGACCGGTCCGCCCGCGCCGTTGCCGCCGTCCAGCACCACCTTGATGGGGCGCGACAGCTTCGTCTGGGAGACGAGGGCCTCCACATAGGCGGGCACGATGTCGTGCACGGAGACGATGCCCTTGCCCGTGGGGAAGTCCCCGGCGGCCATCATGCGGTAGAGCGCCTGGATTTCCTCGCCGTATATGGTGGAAGGGCCGGCGATGACCTTGAATCCGTTGAACTCCGGCGGGTTGTGGCTGGCCGTGACCATGACCCCGGCATCGACCTTCAGGTGCTTGGCCGCGAAATAGCACACGGGCGTCGAGACCATGCCGACGAGGATGACGTCCACCCCGGTTTCGGCCATTCCTTTGGCCAGCCTCTCCTGATACAGGGGGGATGACAGGCGGGCGTCGTGGCCCACCACGGCGCGCCGGTAGCCGTTTTTCAGGAAGTAGGCCCCGCAGGCGCGGCCGAAAACCTCCACCCAGTCGGGGTCAAAGTCCTTGTCCACGATGCCCCGTATGTCGTATGCTCTGAAAATGTCTGGAACGATTGGTTTCATGATGGAATCTTTCCGTTTGCGAGGGAGAGTTGCATGAACTGGGATTGGGAAAAATTGCAGGACAAACGGCAGCGACAATTCGGCACTGGGCCTGATTTCAAGAACCTGGGTGACGAATTCAAGCGCATGACCGATTTCAATTTCCGCATCCCCGGCGGGCCGAAGGTGGTCGCGATCCTCGTGGCCGTCTTGTGGCTGGCCTCGGGGATCTACATCGTGGAGCCCGGCGAAGTGGGCGTGGTCAAGCGCTTCGGCGCCTACGACCGCACCACCGGCCCAGGACCGCACTACCACATCCCCTTCCCGGTGGAAAGCGTGCAGACGCCCAACATATCGCAAATCCGCAACGAACTCATCGGCTTCAGGTCCATGGGGGGCAAGGACAGCGCTGCCTATCAGTACAAGCCCGTGCCCGAGGAAGCCCTTATGCTCACGGGCGACGACAACATCGTGGACGTGCAGTTCGTGGTGCAGTACCAGATCGGCGATCCCGTGGAATGGCTCTTCCGCGTCCAGCAGCCCGTGACCACGGTCAAGGCCGCCGCCGAGGCGGCCATGCGCGAGGTCATCGGCAACAAGACCATCGACACCGTGCTGACCACGGGCAAGCTGGAAATCCAAAATACCACCAAGGAACTCCTGCAGTCCATCCTGGACCGCTACAACTCCGGCGTCACCGTGGTTGCCGTGCAGCTTCAGGACGTGCACGCGCCCAAGGACGTCATGGAGGCCTTCAAGGACGTGGCCAGCGCCATGGAGGACAAGAACCGGGTGATCAACGAGGCCGAGGCCTACCAGAACGACATCCTGCCCAAGGCTCGCGGCCAGGCCGCGACCATGATCAACGACGCCCAGGCCTACAAGGAATCCGTGGTGCGCAAGGCCAAGGGCGAGGCGTCGCGTTTCCTGGCCGTCCTGGCCGAATACAACAAGGCCAAGGACGTCACACGCGAGCGCATATTCATCGAGACCATGGAGGAAGTTTTCTCCAATCCCGATCTCGAGAAGATCATCCTCTCGGACGACGCCCTCAAGCAGGCAGTGCCCTACCTGCCCCTGGACCGCCAGGGCCGGGTCAAAACGGGCGACAAGGGAGGGAAATAGCCGTGCGCAGAGTAGTCATCCTCGCCCTGTCGGCCCTGGTGGCGGCCATCGTGGTCATGCAGTGCGTCTTCACCGTGGACGAAACCCAGCAGGCCCTGGTGCTGCAGCTGGGCAAGCCGGTCTCGGATTCGCTGGGACCCGGTCTGCACTTCAAGCTGCCCTTCGTACAGAATGTGGTCTACATCGACTCCCGGGTGCTGCACTACGAGGCCAACCCGGCCGAGGTGCTCACCAAGGAAAAGAAAACGCTGGTGGTGGACAACTACGCCAAGTGGCGCATTGTTGACCCGCTGCAGTTCTACCGCAGCCTGGGCACCGTGGAGCGCGCCAAGTCCCGCCTGGACGACCTGGTCTACGCCGAGGTGCGCGTGGCCATAGGCAGCTATTCCATGGAGGAGGTGGTCTCCTCGCGCAGGGCCGAAATCATGGCCATCGTCACCAGCAACGTCAACGACACGGTCAAGAACTTCGGCCTGCAGATCATGGACGTGCGGGTCAAGCGCACGGACCTTCCGGCCCAGAACGAGAAGGCCATCTTCGGGCGCATGAAGGCCGAGCGCGAGCGCACGGCCAAGCTGTACCGCTCCGAGGGCCAGGAGGAGTCGGCCAAGATCAAGTCCGGCGCGGAACGGGAGCGCACGGTCATCGTGGCCGAAGCCAACAAGCAGTCCGAGGTCATCCGTGGCGAAGGCGACGCCGTGGCCACCAAGACCTATGCCGAGTCCCTGGGCCAGTCGCCGGAGTTCTACAGCTTCATGCGCAGCATGGATGCCTACAAGAAATCCTTGCGGGAGAACGGCCGGGTGGTCATGACCCCGGGTTCTGGCTTCATGAAGTACCTGAAATAACGCCATAACATCCGGAAACGAACGAAAACGGGGCCGCGAGGCCCCGTTTCGTTTTTCATGGGAGCGACGCCGTGCAAAACCATCGCCTGGCCCGCGTCGCGAACCATACGGGATTCCAACGGGACGAAGTCCCTTTGGCCGCCAAGGGCTTCCCCTCATGCCGCAACATCACCCGGGATTGTTGGCGCATAGCCTTCTGGAATTGCACAGCAAAATATATTTCGTCCTCTCGCGCCGCTCCCCGGCACGATCCGGTAACTTTTCTCCGGTACCCCTGCTTGCAAATGGCAACGGCGGGGTGTATCCGGTGGCGACCTTCCGGACGAATCTCCAGCCGTCCGCGACCCGAGGAGTGCCATGCGGGGTTTCGACTTCTTCAAGCTGCTTCTGCTGATCGGACTTTTCGCCGCCTTGGTGATCAAGGGCGGCGAGTTGTGTTCCGCTGGCGGAGTCCAGGCCATGACGCGCCTTGTGGAGCGCGACCGCCCCGCCCCCGTGGAGGCCATGCCGCTTAAGCCCATCGAAGAGGAGTTCCGGGGGGTGAGCCCCGTCCCGGCCCTGAGCGACCTGGGCACGCCGGTCAGGAAGATCGACAAGCCGGGGGCCAAATCCTCCCGCAAGGCCGCCAAGCCCCAGGTCACTTCCAAGGACGCTTCCAAGAAGCTCGCCAAGAAAAGCTGACGCGCCTTCCCCGGCCGGCTCCTCCGCCTTCCCGGCTACGGGACGGTGGCGGCAAGGCTTGACAACGCACCCGAAAAGGCCGATTTCACTCCACTTGCGCCGCTTCCGGCGCCACATTCGCTATGGGGGAATCCATGGGACTTGAGTTCATCAAGCCGGACATCAATTTCAATTTCCTTGGCTACCGCAAGTACGCCTACATCCTTTCCGCCCTGCTGGTGCTGGCCGGGGTAGTCTCCCTGGTGACCAAAGGCGGCCCCCGCTACGGCGTGGACTTCGCGGGCGGCATGACCATCCAGCTCAAGTTCACCAAGCACGTCACCCCGGACGACATCAAAAAGCCTCTGGACGCCGCCGGGCTGCCGCACCTCACCGTGCAGCGCCTGGGCCAGGACAAGGACAACTCCTTCCTGATCAGCGCGTCCGAGAAGGGCGAGCCCCTGGAGCAGGTGCGCGTGAAGGTCGACCAGGCCCTCAAGGCGGAGCTGGGCGAGGGGGCCTTCGAGGTGCAGCGCCTGGAAGTGGTCGGCCCCAAGGTGGGCGCCGACCTGCGCGCCGGAGCGCTCAACGCCATCTTCTACGCGGTTCTCATCATCGCCATCTACATCTCTGGGCGCTTCGAGCAGCGCTGGCTGGCCGCCGGGGCCATGGCCGGCGGCCTGGCCGTGGGCATCTGGGCGCTGCGCGAACTTGGCGCATCCACGGGCTGGCTCATCGTCGGGGCCATCCTCATCACCCTGGTGCTGTGCTGGGTGCTCAAGCTCAAGTTCGCCCTGGGCGCGCTGGTGGCGGACATCCACGACATCATGCTCACCATCGGCTTCTTCTCGCTTTTCAACCTGGAGTTCGACCTCACCGTGGTGGCGGCGCTGCTGACCATCCTGGGCTATTCGCTGAACGACACCATCATCGTCTACGACCGTATCCGCGAACGCCTCCACCATGCCAAGGACGAGCCCCTGGAGAAGGTCATCAACACCGCCGTGAACCAGACCCTTTCGCGGACGCTCCTGACCTCGCTCATCACCCTGTTCACCGTGACCGCCCTGTACATCTTCGGCGGCAGCGCGCTCAAGGATTTCGCCCTGGCAATGATCATCGGCGTGGTCACCGGCACGTACTCCTCGGTGTTCGTGGCCAGCCCCATTCTGGTGGACATGGGCTCCGGCCTTGATTCCCTGAGCCAGGACGACGCCCAGGCCGTGCAGGGCGGAAAGGCGTGAGCCCGATTCCCGACGCTTCCGGGCCTGGGCACGAGATGAGCCTGCTGCAGCACCTGGAGGAACTCCGGGTGCGCCTGACGCGCGTCATCATCGCGGCCGTCATCGGCTTCGGGATATGCTTCGCCTTCGCGGAGCGCATCCTTGAGGTGATGCTCCGCCCGCTGAAGCAGGTTTTGCCCCAGAGCAGCGTCATCCAGACCACGGCCCTAACAGAAGGGTTCTTCGTCTCCATGAAGGCCGCCTTCGTGGCCGGCATCTTCCTGGCGAGCCCCTTCATCTTCCACCAGATATGGAGCTTCATCGCCCCGGGCCTTTATGAGGAAGAACGCAAGCTGGCCATCCCGGTGGCCTTCTTCACCGCGCTGTGCTTCGTTTCCGGAGCCTGCTTCGGCTACTTCATCGTCTTCCCCTTCGGCTTCACCTTCCTGGCCAACTACGCCTCGGACATCGTCACCCTGAACCCCAAGCTCTCGGAATACTACTCGATGGCTCTGGGGCTTCTGTTCGCCTTCGGCATCATCTTCGAGATGCCGGTGTTCATCTTCTTCCTGGCCCGCTTCGGCGTGGTGGACCACAAGTGGCTGCGCGCCAAGCGCCGCTGGGCCATCGTGATCATCTTCATCGTGGCCGCCATCGTGACCCCCACCCCGGACGTGGTGAACCAGCTGCTCATGGCCGCGCCCATGGTCATCCTCTACGAGGTGGGCATCTGGGTGGCCTACTTCTTCGGCAAGAAGCCCAAGCCCGCCGAGGGCGACGAGACCCTGCCCGCCGTCCAGGGCGAGGGCGGTCCCGAGGGGGCCCCTGCTGCCGCGTCGGACGCGGCCCTGGAAGAGGCCCAGGCTTCCGAAAGCCACGGCGCGCAGACTCCGGTCCTGCCCGAAGGCGGCCCTTCCGTGGAGCAGACCCCCGGCACTCCGGAGCTTCCCACTCCGGGCGAGTCCGAAGCCTCCTCCGGCGCTCCCGTCCCGGCCCCGGCCGTCGACGCCCAGGCCGCCGAGCGCGAGGCCCACGACGTGGCCGCCCTTGGCCATGACGAGGCCGCTCCCCTCTCTGCCGGTCAGGCTGCCGCGAAGCCGGATGCGCCCGCCGAGGCCGCTTCAGGCGGACAACCCGCCGTGGTGAAGGCCCCTGCGGATGAGGCCCCGAAGGCCAAGCCCGGCGGCGAGAACAAGAGCTAGCCGCAGGCCAGCCGCAATCGACCACCAGGGCGGACGCCCCGGAAACATCCGGAGCGTCCGCCCTTTGCTTTTCCTTCTTCATCAATCCCCTCGACCCGCGCCCGGCAATCTGGCATCCTGCGCCGCGACATGGACGCCACCCCCCTCATCAGCCTGCGGGACATCACCAAGCATTACGTCCAGGGCGACATGCGCACCGACGTGCTGCGCGGCGTTACCCTGGACATCGGCTCGGGCGAGTTCGTGGCCCTGCAAGGGCCTTCCGGCTCGGGAAAGTCCACGCTCCTGCACATCATCGGCCTTCTGGACCGGGCCAGCTCGGGCAGCTACCTCCTGGGGGGGCGCGACGTCTCCCGACTGGACGACGATGCCCTGTCGGAGCTTCGCAACCAGGTCATTGGCTTCGTGTTCCAGAGCTTTTATCTCATCCCCTACGCCTCGGCCCTGGACAACGTGATGCTGCCCGGGCTCTACAGCGGCAAGCCCCAGGCCGAGCTGCGCGACCGGGCGCGCTTTCTGCTCGAGCAGGTGGGCCTGGCCGACCGCATGCGCCACAAGCCTCCCCAGCTCTCGGGCGGCCAGCAGCAGCGCGTGGCCCTGGCCCGGGCCATGCTGAGCGCCCCGGACCTCATTCTGGCCGACGAGCCTACCGGCCAGCTCGATTCCAAGACCTCGGCCGAGATCATGAGCCTCTTCGCCCAGGTCAACGCCCTGGGCACAACCGTCATCGTCGTCACCCACGACGAGGAGACCGCCAGCCATGCCAAACGCCGCATCCTGGTCCTGGACGGAGTGGCCGCGTAAGGCGGTCCGCCGGGCGGTCCTGATCCGGCGCATCCTGGGCATGTCGATCGGGGCCTTGTGGGCCTTCAAGCTGCGCTCGTTCTTCGTGGTGTTGGCCGTGGCCCTGGGCATCGCCGCCCTGACCATCATCATCGCCTCCGTGGACGGAGCGCGGCGCAAGGCCCTGGAGATAGTGGAGTGGTTCGGCCCGGACGCCGTGCTGGTGTTCGGCGGCAACATCGAGACACGAGCAGTGGGCCAGCGCGTGATGACGCTCAGCTGGCAGGACGCCCAGAGCATCGAAGGATCCCTGCCCGGCGCGTACCTCGTGGTGCCCATGCGCTCAAAATTTTCGATCACGCTCAGGTTCGAGAACCGCAACACGGTCACGCCCGTCGTTGTGGGAGCCACGGCCGATTACGCCGAGGCCTGGAACTGGCCGCTGGCCGAAGGGCGAGACATCTCCGAGGATGACGTGAAGCACTCGGCCAAGGTGGGACTCATCGGGGATTATCCGGCCAAGGAGCTCTTCGGCGACGAATCCCCCATCGGGCAGGTAATCCTGGTTCAGGACCTGCCCGTGCAGATCATCGGCCGCCTGGCCTACCGGGGATTCACCCCGGGAGGGGGCGGCACCTCCGTGGACGACCGCATCATCATCCCCATCTCCACGCTCACCCAGCGCTTCAACCTGGAGCGCAAGTACTTCCGGGCGCTGCGGGTGAAATTCTTGGACCCGGAACTCATGGACTCCCACATCGAGAACCTGCGCTCGCTTCTGCGCCACAACCATAACCTCAGGCCCGAAGACCCAGACGATTTTTCCATCCTGTCCGCCAGCGAAATCCTCAAGTTCCTGACCATGATCACCGGCGGCATCATGGTGTTTCTGGGCATTACCGCCGGGGCGGCCATCGTGGTGGGCGGCTTCGTGCTGGCGAACCTGCTGTTTCTCTCGGTGAGCGAGCGGCGGGAGGAGATAGGGCTCAAGAAGGCCCTGGGGGCCACCTCGGCGGCCATCACCATCCAGTTTTTGACCGAGGCCGTGCTCCTGACCCTCGTCGGCGCATTGATCGGCATGGGCATCGGCATCGGCATGGGGCAGCTCCTGGCCGCCTTGGGGCTACTCGAGATCAAGCTTTCGGTGAAGCTCTTCGTGCTGGCCCTGGCGTCGGCCTTGGCCATCGCCCTGGTGGCCGGACTCAAGCCCGCGCGCCGGGCGGCGGCCATGGACCCCATCGAGGCGCTACGGGGCGGAGAAGAATAGGAGGCCTCCGGCGGCCAAAGGAACTTCGTTCCTATGGAATCCTTTGTAGTTTCGCGTCCTAACCCAGCTTTCTTGCCCAGGCGAGATACGCGTACCCGCTCTTGACCGACTCCAGCTCCAGAAGCGCCCGGTCCTGGCGTTCCATGTCCCGCATGTAGGTCAGCAGCTCCGGCCTGAAGCTCACGCCGAACAGGGCGAGCCAGCGCCGGTGCGCCCATTCCAGCCAGGATGGCAATCCGCCGTGGCCCCAGAAATCCACCACTGCAAGCGTCCCCCCTGGCTTGAGCGTCGCGAAGCCCGCTTCCAGGGCCGCACGCCAGTCGGGGATCATGGACAGGCTGTATGAAAAGAACACCGCATCGAAGGCGGCGTCCAGCCGGAAGTGGGCCTGCGGGTCCAACTCCTCGGCGCGGCAGCAGGCCAGGGTCACGTCCAGCCCCTGGAGCTTGGCCCGGGCGGTCTCGAGCATCATGGTGGAGACGTCCAGGCCGCACAGCGTCAGGTCCGGGCGCATCTTCCTGAGCGCGGCCAGGTTGCGCCCCGTGCCGCATCCCACCTCCAGCACCGCGCCCCCCATGGGCACCGGCAGCCCACGCAGCAGCCTGTCGCGCCCCAGCAGGTAGTAGTGTCGCGTCGCATCGTAGATGTGGCGTTGCAGGCGGTAGATGTCGTCCATGCGCGTGGCCTGCGTCATGGCTCAGCCCTCGTGGATGTAGAGGTGGAACGCCCCGTAGATGCAGGACCGGTCGGTTTCGGAAAGTCTTCGCGACTGGGCCTCATCGTAGCGGAAAGCGCCCCTTGCCGGGCCGGGCAAGGCTTCCTCGACCGGCGAGAGCCGGCCGCCCGTGCGGAAGATCACCCGCGCGCCGGGACGGGCTGTGCGTTCGATTTCCCCCCAAAGCCGGGAGATGGCTTCGCGGGTCATCCAGTCCTGCGAGTCGAGGAGCACGTAGCGGTCCAGGCTGCGGGCGGGCTGCTTGGCCAGGTATCCGTCCAGAGAGCCGTGCAGGATGTCCGCTCGGGGTGTCGCGGCCTTGAGGGCCTGGAAGTTTTCCGGTCGCAGGTATTCCGGCACGGCCTTGCGCCCGCGCCGGTCGTAGCAGCGTCCGAATGCCTGCCAGGCGAAGGGGTTGTCCTGAAGGGGGAAGCGGCAGGCCAGCTTCTCCACCCGTTTGCGATACTCCTCCAGCACGCCGCCGGGGCATTCGCGCTCCAGGGCCTTGAACTGCTGGGGCGGGATGCCCAGGCTGAAGACGGCCATGGCCGAGCGGGAGAGGAGCCCGGCAAGCCTGCCGGTGAGCAGGGGCTCGAGTTCCCGGCGGTAAGCGTCGCGCTGCTCCTCCAAGGTCCTGGCCTCGAGGATGCGCTGGGGATCACGCCCGGTCAGGCGGCACAGGCTGCGCAGAAGGCGCAGGAACTGTCCCATACGGGCGTGTTCGTAGAGGTTCTCAGCGAAGATTCCAATGCGCGGCCCGCCGAGGAAAGAACGGCGCGACGCCCAGTAGGAAGCGGTGTCGCGGGGGAGGTGCGCCTCCACATGACGGGTGTAGGCCCAGATGTTGGCGTTGTCCTCGGCCTGCCCGAAGAAGCGGAAAAAGGTCTCGTGGGTGGGCAGGCGGCGTGCGGCTTCCAGCTTGAGGCGGCTCAGGTGCACGTGGTGGATGTTGAGGTCCACTGCCGTGACCGATTTCACGCCCTCGAGCAGGTAGTGGCAGATGTTGCACCCGCCCGAGGCGATGGTCAGGACGCGATGGCGCGGCGAAAGCTCCATGGCCTCGATGTCGGTGCGCGGATCTTCCCATATCTGATTGTAGACGAAACCCGAAAAACACCAGCAGAAGAGTTGTTCGAGCAGGCCCTGCCTGGAAAGGGCCGGGCTCTGGCGCACGGCGGCTTTGAGCAGGCCAGCGCAGGATTGCGGCATGATACCCCCGTGAGGCGCGTTTTCATCCTGCCTATGCGGGGGCGATGACGGTTTCGCGTCGCGGGAGAGTCTTTCCGGCGGCGGCCGGGCCCGTGAGAGGCGGACCCGGCGCTCAAACGGGGATCGGACCTGTCCGAGGCCGATTACTTTTTAGGCGGGTAGGACTTCCACGGCTCGTCGGCGTATCCGTCGAACTCGTGGTATTTCCCGAGCGTCTGCGGCGCAACGCCCGCGGGCAGGCCTCCTCTGCTCCAGAGTCCTCCGCGGAAGCTGAAGTACACGCCGGTGGCCGGGTCCTGGTAGATGTTGTAGGCCGGATAATAACGGTAGCGCTGCTTGGCCCGGTAGCCGTGGGCCGGGGCCCAGGGCGGAGGCCCATGGGGCTTGGCCTGGCCCGGCGGGACGAAACCCTCGTCGTCGTATGCGGGCGGGCCGTCCTTCTTCTTGGACCAGGAAGTCTCGGCGGACAGCGAGCAGAGCGCCAGCGCTAGGAGAACCACATATATCCGCTTCATGATTTATCTCCTTCCCTGAGTATTCAAAATTTCTATCCTGTGGCCGCACCGGGGTAAAGAGCAAAAGGAAATTGAATTTTCGCGTCTCCCGGAGTAACGGTGGCGCATGCCCGTAAGACTTTTGGTCCTGTGCAGCTTGCTGTGCGGCTTGTGTTTCTCTGCGCCGGTCCGGGCCCAGTCGCTTGCGCCCGAGGCCATGGCCGCCCACGCCGTGAACCGCCTGTCCTTCGGAGCCGTTCCCGGCGAGGTGGACCGGGTCCGGGCCATGGGCGTCGCCGCCTACGTGGAGGAGCAGCTGGCCCCCGAGAAACTGCCCGAGCCCCAGGCCCTGGCGGAGCGGCTCGCCGCGCTCAAGACCGTATCCATGGACACGGTACAGCTTTTCAGGACCTACGGTCCCAAGGCCCCGGGCGGACCGCGCAAGAATCCCACCATGGACGAGATCACCGCGGCCAGGGAGAAGGCCTCCATCATCCACACGGAGGCGTCCGAAGCCAAGCTGTGGCGGATACTCCTGTCCCCGCGCCAGCTCGAAGAACTCATGTGCGAGTTCTGGTACAACCACTTCAACGTCCCCGCCTCGAAGGGGCTTGCGCACCTCTGGGTGGGCAGCTACGAGCGCGAAGCCATCCGCCCCCATGCTCTCGGCCGCTTCGAGGACCTCCTGCTGGCCGTCACGCACCATCCGGCCATGCTCATCAACCTGGAGAACTGGCAGAGCGCCTCCCCGGACAGCCCCCAGGGCAAGGGCAAGCCGCGTCCCCTCGTGGAGGTGCACGCCCGGGAACTCATGACCGCGCACACCATGGGCGCGGACGCCAAGATCAAGATCCAGGACGTAAACTCCCTGGCGCTCATCCTGGCCGGGTGGAGCATCGGCGCGCCGCGCACCCCCCAGGACAAGCTCGGTTTCGTGTTCGACGAGCAGCGCCACGACATCAAGGACAAGGTCTTCCTGGGCAAGACCATCAAGGCGTCGGGAGTGAACGAGGGGGTGGAGGCCCTGCGCCTGCTGGCCGCCCAGCCCGAGACCGCCCGCAACATCTGCGCGAAGCTCATCCGCTTCTTCCTGACCGAGGACGTGCCCAAACCCCTCGAGGAGAGCCTGTCCAAGGTCTTCCTGGATTCCAAGGGCGACATCAAGGCCGTGCTGCGGGCGCTTTTTTCCAGCCCCGAATTCGCCGACCGGAAGTACGCCGGAGCCAAGTTCAAGAATCCGTTGCGCTTCGTGGCCGCCGTGGTCAGGGCCAGCGGCAGGCCCGTTCAGGAGGTGCGCTCCCTGGCCGAGAACCTGGACTGGCTGGGCATGCCGCTCTACGACGCTCCCGGATCGTCCGGCTTCAAGGATTCGCGCGACGTCTGGCTGGCAGCCGACCTGATGCTGAGTCGCTTGAACCTGGCCTGGCAGGCCGGTGAAGGGAGGTTGCCATGCTGGTCGCCGGGCAGTTTCAGGCCCGTGGAAGCTCTGGACGCCATGGCATTGGCCAGGACCATGGGGCTCACGCTCTCCCAGGCCACCAGCCATGCCGTGGAAGGAGCCGCCCCCGGCCTCAAGGCGGGGGTGCTGCTGGGCAGCCCGGAAGGGCAACAGTTCTAGTCGGTGGTGTTTCCAGGGAGCACCCTTCAAAAGAGATGTGCTGATGCAGTTTTCGCTATAAATGGGGTGTGTTGAATTGCCTATGCACGCCGCGGACGCCTGTTTCGGCGCGCGCATGGACACACCGGGAGAGTGGCGTGAAGAAGTGGCGGATAACGAAGTATACCGGAGGCGGGGAGACGACACGCCGGGCCGTCCTGCTGTTGTTGCTTCTCGTTACGGCTCCCGTGGCGGCCTTGGGGCAGGCCGTGCCGGTGGATCGGCCGGCAGTCGTCACGGTCGTCATGGACGACAACTATCCTCCGTACATCTTCCGAACCCAGGACGGGCAGCTTCAGGGGCTGCTGGTGGACGAGTGGCGGCTGTGGTCCCGGGCCACGAGCGTGGACGTCAACCTCGTGGCCACGGACTGGGGCAAAGCCCAGCAGATCATGGCTGATGGCCATGCGGACGTTATCGACACCATTTTTTTCAACGAGCAGCGGGCAAAAATCTACGACTTCACTCCCCCCTACGCCCGGCTTGACGTTCCGGTCTACTTTCACAAGAGTCTGGGCGGCATAACCGGCGTGGAGTCCCTGCGCGGCTTCACCATCGGGGTGAAGGCCGGGGACGCGTGCATCGACGTGCTGCGCAAGCACGGCATAACCACCATCCGGGAATTCGACAGCTACGAGGACGTGATCAAGGCCGCCGGGGAGGGAGCCATCAAGGTTTTCTGCGTGGATCAACCCCCGGCGCTGTATTACCTCTACAAGTTCAACCTGGACGACGAGTTCCGTTACGGGTTCACCCTGTATTCAGGCGAATTTCATCGCGCCGTTAAAAAGGGACGCGCGGATATCTTGCGTTTGGTTGTGGAGGGGTTCGGCAAAATAGATTCCAAGGAAATAGGAGCAATAGAGCGCAAATGGCTGGGGACGCCGATTTACAACGCCGAATTCAGGCACATGCTGGTGTACGCCCTTTTCGTCGTGGCGGGATTCCTGGTCGTTCTGTCGGGATTCAACATCACTTTAAGGCGCAAGGTAAGGGCCAAGACAGGCGAACTGCGCGAGCTGCTCGAGGCTCTGCGCAAGAGCGACGAACGCTGGCAGTTCGCCCTGGAGGGTGCCGGGGCTGGCGTCTGGGACTGGAACGTGGCGACGGGCGCGGTCTTTTTCTCCGATCGCTGGAAGGCCATGCTGGGCTATGAGCCCAGTGAACTGAGGGACTCCTTCGACCAGTGGAGGGACCTCCTGTACCCTGGCGACTCCGAGCGCGCCATGCGGACCATAGACAATTATTTCACGGGAAAGACGCAGGAATACATTCTGGAACACCGCCTGCGCTGCAAGGATGGGCGCTACAAGTGGGTATTGGCCATGGGAAAGGTCGTTGCCCGCGGTGAAGACGGCTCTCCCCTGCGCATGATCGGCACCCACAACGACATTTCCGGCCGGAAGGACGCCGAGGATTCCCTGCGCAGGGCGTTGACGTTCAACGCCATGATCCTCGAGCATTCCCCGGTGGGCATTCTGGTCTACGACGGGACCGACGGCGCGTGCGTCATGGCCAACCACGTGGCCGCAGATCTTCTGGGCGTGAAACTGGGCGACCTGTTGCGCGGCAACCTCAAGACGGCCGAGGTTTGGGACGCGGCGTCGCCGTCCTCGCCGGCGGCCCTGGCCCTGGCCGGGCACGGCATCCAGCGGGACGACCTGCGGCTCAAACCCGGCTCAGGCGGGGAAGGCATGGCCGACTGCACCTTCGCCCGCATTGAGTTGGACGGCGCGTCGTTCTTGCTGGTCATCGCAGTGGACATCTCCGAGCGGGTGCGCATGTACGAAATCATGGCCGAGACCGAGAAGATGATGTCCGTGGGGGGGCTCGCCGCAGGCATGGCCCATGAGATCAACAATCCCCTGGCGGGCATCCTCCAGAGCGTGCAGAGCGTGCAGCGAAGGCTGGAGTCGGACCTCCCCGCCAACGAGAAGGCCGCGGAGACGGCCGGATGCTCCCTGGAATCCATCAGGGAATATTGCCGGGTCAGGGACGTGAACCATCTTCTCGATGCTGTGCGCGATTCCGGCCAGCGGGCGGCCCGGATCGTGTCGAACATGCTCGAGTTCAGCCGGAGGCCCGACACGGCCAGAATTCCGGTCGACATCCACGCACTGTTGGACAAGGCCCTGGAGTTGTGCGCCAACGACTACGACCTGAAGAAAAAATACGATTTCCGAAAGGTTGAGGTCGTGCGGGATTACGCTTCGGACATCCCCTTCGTGCCCTGCGCCGAGGGCCAGATCGAACAGGTGGCGGTGAACATCCTGCGAAACGCCGCCCAGGTCCTGGCCCAGCGGCCTCCCGGCAGCCCCGCGCCCAGGATCGTCTTGCGTACGCGCCTGGAGGCGGACATGGCCCGCATAGAGATCGAGGACAACGGGCTGGGAATGGACGAGAGCGTCAGCCGAAAGGTGTTCGAGCCGTTCTTCACCACCAAGGTTCCGGGCGAGGGGACCGGGCTTGGGCTGTCGGTCTCCTATTTCATCATCGCCTCCAACCACAAGGGAACCCTCGGAGTCGCGTCGCGCCCCGGCTTGGGGACGACCTTCACCATCCGGCTGCCGCTTAAGCAGCAGCAATAGGACAGCCCATGAAACGCCGCGAATTTCTTTCCACCATGGGCGTGGCCGCCCTGGGCGCGGCCGCATCCCCCGCCCTGGCCTGGGCTCAGGCCGCGCCATCCGCGTCCAAGCGGCTTATTGTGATCTTCCTGCGGGGGGGACTGGACGGCCTTTCCGCCGTGGCTCCCATTGAGGACCGCTGGTACTACCAGGCCCGGCCTTCCATCGCCCTGCCGCCACCGGGTCAGGAAGGCGGAACCATCCCCCTGGCCCCCGGCTTCGGGCTGCACCCAGCCCTCGAACCGCTGATGGAGTTCTGGCACGCCGGGAGCCTGGCCATGGTCCCGGCCTGCGGCCTGCCCAAGCCCCTGCGCAGCCATGCCGAGGCCCAGAAAGCCATGGAGAGCGCCCAGCCGGCGGAGGTGCACGTGCGAGACGGCTGGCTGGCCAGGCTCCTGCCGCTTCTGGGCAAGGAAGCCCGGGCCCTGACTCTGGCCTCCACGCCGCCCCTGATCGGGCAGGGCAAGCCCGGGGTGCAGAACGTGCGCCCTACGGGCTATCCTCCGTCCCTGTGGCGGCTGGAGCGTCCGGCCATCTTCGGGTCCTTCGACCAGGTTTACGCGGGCAACGACCCGCTCGGCCGAGCCTACCGGCAAACCCAGATTGTGCTGCGCAACAAGCTCACCGAGCTGGACCGGGAGATCACCGTGTCCGCCTCGGGCGCACCTTCCGTGCATGCGCTGCCCCAACTGGGCGGTCAGATCGTGTCGTTCGTTGAGAGGAACCCGGCCACCAGGCTGGTGTACGCCGCCCTGGGCGGGCTGGACGCCCACTTCGAGCAGGGAGCGGGCAAGGGCAAGCTGGCCGAGGCGTTCGTTTCACTGGGCAAAGGGTTGGCCGGTCTGGCCAAGGCGCTGGGTCCGGGACTGTCGGACACGGCTGTGCTGGTGATGAGCGAATTCGGGCGCGGCCTGCGCGAGAACGAGTTCGCGGGCACGGACAACGGCCACGGCACGCTGTTCATGCTGCTGGGCGGCAACGCGGCCGGGGGGGCGCTGCACGGCGCCTGGCCCGGGCTTTCTCTGGACAAGCTTTCGGACGGGCTGGACCTGGCGGTGACGGTGGACTTCCGCGACGTGATCGCCCAGGTGGTCACGGGGTATTTCGGCCTGGGCAAGGAGGCCCTGGCCCAGGTGCTGCCGGGGTACATGCCGACAAGCCCGCTCCAGGGACTCTTCAAGGCTTAGGGACCTTAAGTTTTCATTCGCGTATCCGACAAGACTACTTGGGAAGGGACCGCGCCACGCGGCGCGGCCGACACGGATGTCCTGCTTGCCCAAGGAGTCGCCCATGTCCAAGATCATTTCGATGCGCGAGTATGTTCGCGACAAAGTGTCGATCATGCCGACGCCGCCTGCGTCGGAAACCGGTGAACCCTACATCAACGACAGCCAGGTCTGGTCCAAGGACTACAGCAAACTTGAGAGCGTGGTTTTCGGGGTGCTCAAGATACGGGAAGTCCTCAACTATTATCTGTATTACGAGGACGTCTGGGCGTACCTGCTGCTCAATCTGCTCGACGCGGCTGCCCACGCCACTCCGGAGGATCATTCGGAACTGGCCGAAGCGGCGGCCCATGTGCGCAATTACATGGTCCAGGCCGTGGACGCCGGGAACAGGAAGAACATGCAGGCTGCCCTGCTCATCCTGGACCTGATCGAGAAGGCCCCGGGATTTCGGGCGCAGGTGTTGGGGCTGCCGCAGGAGAAAGCGGCGGACTGAGAGAAGCCTAAGATTTTTCGGGTGAAGGCGGCCGGATGAGGCGTGCGCCGCACGCGCCCCGGCCCGGGGACACGGATCGATTTGAAGACGATCCGCGTCTACGGGCCGTAACGCATGCGTCTCACACTCCGTCCGGCCGCTTTTCCACGCCTCCCCGCCATTCACATCGAACGACGTGAAGCTATGCAGGATTCCAAAGGAACTTGGTTCCTTTGGCCGCCGAAGGTATCATTTTCTTCCACCTCCCGGCTTCTCTTCCTCTACGGATTCCTCGCCAGGAACGGGCAATAGGCCAGCGCGGCTTCTGTCATGCGCGTGTTTTCCCCGTAGCCCTCGTACAGCACCAGGGGCGGCTCCACGGCGAGTTCGGCCCCGGCGTTCTTGACCGCTTCCAAGAGCACCAGCCGTGCGGGTTCCTCCAGGCGCGAGTGGACCATGCGTAGCCGCTTGGGCGAGAGCCTGGCCGCCACGCAGCCGCAGAGCAGCTCCGGGAGGCGGGCGGCCGGGAAGACGATCGCCAGCGCGCCACGGTTGGCCAGGAGCCACGCGGCCGCGGCCAGGAAGTCCTCAAGCCCGGCTCCGGTTTCGAACCGGGCCCGGTTGCGCTCCTCGCCGGGGCAGGGCTGGCCGGTGCCGAGCCTGCGGTAGGGGGGATTGGCCAGTACCAGCCCGAAGCTCTCGGGCTCGAGGTCGGGCCTTGCATCCCGAACGCAGCGGATATCCAGGTTCAGGGCGGCGAAGCGGTCCGAGATGCCAAGGCTCGCTGCGTTGGACGTAGCGGCCCGGGCCATGGCCGGGGCCACGTCCAGCCCCAAGGCGGTGGAGGCGGCGGGATGGGCGAGCAGGGCGGCCAGGGCGGCCACGCCGCAGCCCGTGCCCAGGTCGGCCATGCGGGCGTTTTTCTTGGGCCGGGCGAACACGGCCAGGAGCAGCGGATCCAGGGAAAACCGGTATCCGCCCTCGGGCTGGAGGAGGCCGGTGGGGAAGGCCGCGCGCGCGGCCGCTACCTCTTGATCGCTTGGCGGCGCCATGGCGGCGTCAGGCGGCCTTGCCGCGCTTGAGGAGCCTTTTGCGGGCGTAATCCAGCAGCAGGGACGCTTCCTCCACCTTGAAGAGCGCGGCCAGGGCCATGTAGACCACGGCCCACACGGCGATCATGGCCAGGGCGGCGTAGTTGTTCAGGGGCGCAAGCCAGGCCCCGATCCCGATCAACAGGCTTAGGCCGATGCTCACCGGGGTGGTGCGTCCGAACCGCGCCCATGCGCCCGCCCGGACGTGGAGCGCTCTCCCCAGCAGCCAGACGTTCAGCCAGGAGGAGAGCGAGGTGGCCAGGGCCAGCCCCACGTGCTTGAGCGGGAACATGAGCGCCGCGCCCAGGGCGATGTTCACCAGCACGCTGATGAAACCGGCCCGCACCGGTGTCCTGGTGTCGTGCATGGCGTAGAAGGCCGAGACCAGCGGGCGCACGCAGGCGAAGGCCGGAAGGCCCACGGCGTAGGCCACCAGGGCCGCCGAGGTGGCATGCTGGGCCTCCGGGGTGAAGGCCCCGCGTCCGAAGAGCACGGCCACCATGGGCGCGGCCAGGGCCATGAGACCGGCCGTGGCCGGAAGGCAGATGAAGAGCGTCAGGCGAAGCGAGGCCGCCAGGGTGTGGCGAAATTCATCCATCTGTCCGGCCGAGGCCAGCCGCGCCAGGCTCGGCAGGGCCACGGTGCCCACGGCCGCGCCGAACACGCCCAGGGGGAATTGCACCAGCCTGTCAGCGTAGTAGAGCGAAGAGATGGACCCCGAGGCCAGAAACGAGGCCAAGAGCGTGCCGACCACGATGTTCAGCTGGTAGACGGCCGCGCCGAACACGGTTGGCAGCATGAGCTTGGCCATGCGGATCACGCCCTCGTCCTTGAGCTTCCAGGGGCCGAACCAGGAAAAGCCGAAGCGCTTCATGGCCGGGTGCTGCATGTACATCTGGCCAAGTCCGCCGACGAGAACCGACCATGCCAGGGCGTGCGGCACGTCCAGGCCGAAAAGCCAGGCCACGCCGCAACCGGCGATGAGGATGGTGTTGAGCTCGCTGGTGGCCAGGGCCGGGGTCAGGAAGTGCCCCATGGAGTTGAGCGCCCCCATGCACAGGGCCACGATGGATATTTCGATGATGTAGGGGAACACGATGCGCACGAGCTTCACCGTGAGGTCCATCTGGTCCGGGTTGCCCGCGAAGCCCGGCGCGATGAGCAGGGTGATGGGCCGCGCGAAGAGGATGGCCAGCACCGTGACCGCGCCCAGGATCATCACCAGCCAGACCAGCGCGGAGCGGGTCATGGCGAAGGCGGCCTCGTCCCCCTTTTTCTCGCGCAGGTCCGAGAACACAGGCACGAAGGCCATGGTCATGGACCCTTCGGCGAACAGTCGGCGTAGCGTGTTGGGCAGGCGGTAGGCCACGTAGAAAGCGTCGGCGGCCGGGCCCGCGCCAAGTACGGAAGCGACGATCACGTCCCGGAAGAATCCCAGCACGCGAGACAACAGGGTGGCCGCCCCCACGATGGAGGCGTCCTTGGCGATCTTTTTGACGTGGGCGCTCATGGCGGCGGGAGAGTAGAGCAAACCCCCCGGCGAGTCCAGAAAAGCCGGGGCTACCAGAAAATGCGGCGGAAGCGCTCGAAGAGCCCTTGGGCCGAGTCGTCTTCCGCGGATGGCGCCGCGCCCCTGAATTTTTCCTCACGCTCCTTGAACACGCGGGTGACGTTGGCCACCAGCGCCGGGTTCTTGTCCAGCACGCCCCGGAAGGCCTCTCGGTCAACCTCCAGGCAGGAGGTGGGCTCCAGGGCCACCACGTCCGCCGTACGGGGCTCGCCGGTGAGCAGGGCCATCTCGCCGAACACGTCGCCCGGCCCCAGGCGGGAGAGTTCCTTCTCGCCTATGCGCACCGAGACGAGGCCGGAGGCGATGACGAACATGGTGGTCCCGCCCTGGCCGCGCTCCACGATGCGCGCTTCGGGCGGGAAAGTGCGCACGGCCGCGCACTGCACCAGAAGGTCCAGTTCGTCCGCGTGCATGCCCGAAAAGAGCCCCACGCCCTTCACCAGGTTGGCCACGTCCAGCGAAACGGCGCACGGTCCCTTGCTCCGCCCGGGGAGAAGCATCTGTCGGCTTACGGGGAAGTCGATGCCCTGCTTGCGGAACTCGTACCACACCGCCGAGAGCACATCGCTTTTCGCGGCCACGGTGTCCTCGAAATCCTCCACGGAAAAGGACAGGCGGTAGGTGATCTGGTCCTGTCCGATTTCGTGCAGGCGCACGCGCGGCTCGGGCCGCGGGGCCACCAGGGGAGCCCGGCGCAGCACGTCCTCCAGGGCGCTCTTGACCTTCACCGGCGGCGTGCCCAGCGGCGCGGGCACGGGCACGCTGACGCTCACCTGCCGGATGGGCTCGGACTTGTTGACCAGGCGGTCCTTGACGATGGCATTGTTGGGGATGAGCACCTGATCGCTCGAGAAGGTCGTCAGCTTGGTGTAACGCCAGGTGATCTCGTCCACCTGGCCCTCGATGTCGCCCACCTTGATCCAATCGCCGATCTTGAAGGGCTTTTCGGTCTGGATGAGCAGCCCCGAGAACAGGCTGCCGATGGTGTCCTGCATGGAGAAGCCCACCACGGCGGTGATGATGGCCGACGAGGTGAGGATGGAGCCCACGTCCACGTTGAGCGCCTGGCGCAGCCCGTAACCCGCCAGGGCCAGGGCCGCCGCGAAGGAGCACAGGTTCAAAAGGATCTTGTTGACCGGCAGGTTCTTGAGCCGCGTCAGGTACAGGTCGGCGTAGATGTCGTGCAGGATGGTGCGCAACGCCATCCAGATGACGAGCCCGTGCAGGACGAGCGAGGGCGTCGCCAGCGCGTCCTTCAGCACCCGGATGTCCAGCACGCGAAGCGCAGCCAGCACCGTGAGCCATTTGGCCAGGGCCACGGGACCGAGCGCCCCCTTGCCCTTGAGCCTGGCCTGCAGCGCCTGCAGGCAAACGGCCAGCCCTGCCAGGGCGGCTATGATGACAAGGTCGGATGGCTTGGCCGCTTCCAGGGCGTTCACGAGATCTGCGACGGGAGTGGTCATGGCCCTGAATGTACCGGGACGCCCCCGCAAGGCAACGGTTTTTTCTTGCTCCTCCGGGCGCGGTGCGTTACCCGCCCGGCGTGTCCACCAAGAAAAAAGAACGCCCCCTGCCCGAGTCCCTCGGCCTGCCCCTTGTCGGCGTGGAGACCCACGCCCATTTGGACTATAAACGCCCGAACGCTCAGGAATTCCCCCAGGAACTCCCCCTGGTGCTCGACCGGGCCGCCAAGGCCGGAATCGCGGCCCTGGGCAACGTGTTCCTGGGCGCCGGGGCCTACCGGGCGAACTCGCCCGTGCTGCGGCAATACCCCCAGGTGTTCTTCCTGTTGGGAATACACCCCAACGATGCCTCCGGCTTGGACTCGCGCGAGGTCGCGGACATGGCCGCGCTCTTCGCGGCCGACCCCAACCTCAAGGCCGTGGGCGAGATCGGGCTCGATTTCTACTGGGACGACACCCCGCGCGACGTGCAGGAGCGTTTCTTCCGGGAGCAGCTGGCCCTGGCGCGCGAGCTTGAGAAGCCCGTGGCCGTTCACAGCCGCGAAGCCGCCGCCGAGACGCTGAAAATCCTGGACGAATCGGGCATCCCCGGCGAACGGGTGTTGTGGCACTGCTTCGGGCAGGGGCCCGACCTGGCGGTGGAGCTCATTCACCGTGGCTACACCGTGTCCATCCCCGGCCCCGTCACCTACTCCAAGAACGAGGACCTGCGCCGGGCCGTGGCCATCCTGGAGATGGAGCGGGTGGTGATCGAGTCCGACGCGCCGTTCTTGACCCCGGAACCCTACCGGGGACGCCCCAACGAACCGGCCTACAACGTGTTCACGGCACAGGCCGTGGCCCGGGTGAAGGGGATGGAAACGGCGGACGTATGGCGCATCACCGGCGAGAACGCGCGGCGGTTCTTCGGACTGGGGAGCTGAGACGGGCAGGGGGAAGCCTCCGGCGGGCAGAGAGGGCGCTGCCCTCTCTGCACTCTCCCGCCAGGGAACTTCGTTCCCTGGACCCGTTATAGCTTCGCGGACATGAGCGGGAATTTGCCGTGAGGAGGGTAAGACGTGCTCAGACGGTCGTTTCTTCGATTCCTGCTGGGCGCGCTCGTGGCCGGGTGCACGAAGCCCGTCAGGTGGAAAAGCCCCGGGGAGCAGGGCGGCTGCCACCGCATCGTGGTGCTCTCCGACGCCCACTACGCGCGCGGCACAACGCCCGAAGCAAGGGCCCAGGCCGCGCGCAAGCTTGCCGTCGTCCAGGACGTCAACGCCTGGGATGACGTGGAGCTGGTCGCCCTGCCCGGCGATATCGTGGCCAAGCACGGTACGCAGCAGGAATACGACGAGGCGCTGGAATTCGTCTCAGCCATCCGCAAGCCCGTGGCGGTGACGGCCGGCAACCACGAATACGTCTACGCCGATCCGGGCGGCCCCGGCGGGGAATTCAAGCACGCCTCACCGGAAGTCCAGCGCGAGAAGCTCGACCGGTTCCGCAAGACATTGCGCCAGCCCGACCTCTGGTACACCCGCGAACTGGGCGGCTACCTGCTGGTTTTCCTCTCGGCCGACGTGACCGGCGGCAGCTTCCTCACGGAAATATCGAACACGCAGCTCGACTGGCTCCAGACCACGCTGGCCTCCAACTTCGCCAAGCCGACGCTCATCTTCTTCCACGCCCCTCTCAAGGGCACCCTGGTAACATACAGCCCCAAGATAAACGGCGACCAGCGCGTGGCCCAGCCCGTGGCGCGCATCGGTGAAATCCTGGCGGCCAACCCGCAGGTGGTCCTGTGGGTGTCCGGCCACACCCACACCCCGGCCACCAACTTAAGCTACGCCTCGCCAGTGAATCTCTACGACGGCCACGTGTGGGGCATCCACAACGCCGACCTCGGCCGCGAGACCATCTGGTCGAATTCGATCTATCTCTGCCCGGGAAAGATCGTGGTGAAAACCTGGGATCACAAGGCCGGTGGCTGGATCGACGGGCTGGAACGCGCTATCGACGTGCACCACGGATGAAACATGGACGGTCGTGACGCGCGACCGCCAGGAGAGAGGTCATGGGAATGAACTATTGGCTTCTGAAGTCGGAACCGGAAAGCTACTCCATCGACGATCTGGCCGCCGAGCCGGGCCAGACAACCTGCTGGAGCGGCGTGCGGAATTTTCAGGCTCGAAATTTCCTGCGCGACCAGATGGCCGAGGGCGACATGGCCGTCTTTTACCACAGCGGGACCGGCCCCTCGGCGGTGGGCACCGCGCGTGTCGTCAGGGCCGGATATCCCGACGAGACCGCCTGGGACCCTGCCGACAACCACTTCGACCCCAAATCCACCCCGGAAAGGCCCCTCTGGTTCGCGGTGGACGTGCGGTTCGTGAGCAAGTTCGCCGCCCCCGTGCCGCTTGGGGCCATGCGCCATGTCACGGCGCTGAACGGCATGGAGCTGCTGCGCAAGGGTTCACGGCTTTCGGTGATGCCCATCACCAAGGAAGAGTTCGACATCGTCTGCGCGATGGGGGCGCAGGGCGGCCAGCAATGACTGGACGCGGCCTTCAAAAATCAATCACTTCGAAGGCCACACTCGTCTCGGCCTCTTCCAGAAACGCCCGCATCTCCCGTTCGCAGTCGGGCGAATAGCTCAGTTTCGCCACGGCGGCGTGCCTGTCCATGACGGTCATGATGCCCAGGTGGCCGTGGGCCTCCAAGAGAAACTTGAACAGGGCGAAGTCCGCGGATGCGAGCTTCACGTAAAGCCGCGAGGACCGCTGCGGGGCCCGGTAGGGGGTCTTGCGCTTGCGCGGCGCGGGCTCGAAAGCCGGGGCGTCCCCATGGGGTGAGCCCCGGCGTCGTTTCGCTTGACGCACGGAAGGAGGGTTCGCGGCGGGAGCGCGTTCGTCGGCAGGCGTCACGGCGTTTCTACTCGCCGCCCTGGCCCAGGATGCGGCAGCCGTCCTCGGTGACGGCCACCATGTGCTCCCAGCGAATGCCGCCCCATTCGGGGTAGTACAGGCCGGGCTCCACGGTGATGACCATGCCGGGTTCCAGCAGGCCGTCGGCGATGGGGGAGAGGCTTGGGGCCTCGTGGGTCTCCAGGCCGATGCCGTGTCCCAGGGCGTGGGTGAAGGCGTCGGCCACGCCGAACTCCTCGAAGTAGGCCCGCGCGGTGCGGTAGGTCTCGGAGATTGGCAGCCCCGGCCGGATGGCGGCGATGGCCTTGGCCTGGGCCATCTGGGTCAGTTCCAGGGCCTTGCGGAAGTGGTCGGGGGCGCGGCTCCCCACCCAGAAGGTGCGGGTCTGGTCGGAGTTGTAGTCGCCGAAGCGCCCGCCCATGTCGATGAGCACCATGCTTTCTTCCTTCACCTGGTCGCGTCCGGGCTCGGCATGGGGCAGGGCGGCATTGCCGTCCACAGCCACGATGGGAGCGAAGGCCAGTTCGGAAGCGCCGAAATCACGGAAGAGCTGCTCGAGCCTCCAGGCGATCTCGCCCTCGGTGCGTCCGGGCACGAGGATGTCCGGGGCGGCGCGCATGACCCGTTCGTTCACGGCGCAGGAGCGGTCCAGAAGTTCGATCTCGGCGGGTTCCTTGATGCGGCGCAGGTCCTCAACGAGGCCCTGGGTGGGGGTGAGCGTCAGGTGCTCGCGCAGGCGCTCGCAGGTGTCCACGCTCATGGCCCGGCTCTCGAAGGCCAGCGGCCCGCCGTGCGCCTTGGAGATGAACTCGCCCATCTGGACGTAGCGGTGGCCGGAGTAGATGAAGATGTCCTCCTCGGGCCACAGGCGCCTGGCGGCGTCCAGGAAGCGCGGGTCGGTGAGCAGCTTGTCGCGCCCGGTGGACGTGACGAGGAGCATCCCGGAGGACTCGTTGCACTGGGAGTCGTGGAGCTCGAAGCCGCTCAGGTAGTAGCGGTTGGCGGCGTGGGAGACCAGGAGGGCCGAATATCCCGCATCGCGCATGCGCGCGCGCAGCTTTTCGCGCCGGGCGGCGAAGACCTCCGGCGTAAAGATGGCGTCTGACACTGAAAACCTCAGAGGGCGTACGTGGTTTCGGCCTTGCCGGTCACCATGCGCTCGGCCCACTCCACGCCCTGCATGACGGAGTGGTCCATGTTGCTCACCTCGTACTTCCAGCCGCCGAAGCGGCCCCGGCCGTAGATGCCCTGGGTTTCCAGCCACGGCTGGATGGCCGTGAGCGCCGCGTCGCGGCCCAGGGTGGGGATGGGGTAGGAGTAGTCGAGGCGCATCTCCCAGGTGGAGACGACGGCGTCCCGTTCCTTCTCGGACATGAGCGACACGTTTACAAGACCGTCCACCACGCTGTCCAGGTGCGAATGGGGCTCGGGCTTGTGCTCGGAGAAGCTCACCTCGGTCATGTAGGCGCGCTTGCGTGTGATCATGCCGTCGGGGTCGGGCGTGTTGTTGGGGGAGTAGTGGTGGAAGTTGGTCACCCGGTAGAAGGGGTTGTCGGACTCGGGGAAGTACATCCAGCAGCGCGAATCGGTCTTTGCGCCCTCCACGCCCACGCCGCCGATGTAGCCGCCGCTGTGCACGAGGCCGGAGGCGGCCCGGCGCACCCCGTCCGGTACGCTGGTCAGGAGCTTGCGGGCCAGGATGTCCAGGGGGCCGGTGAAGAGCAGGTTGTCGTAGGTGAAGCGCTCGCCGGTCTGGCAGAGGACTTCCTTTTTGACCGGATCGACGGACACGACGCTTCGGCCGTAGCGGATGCGATCGGAAAATTTGGATGCCACGCGGCGGTAGATTTCACCCGTGCCGCCGTAGAGCGGGAACTTGAAGAGGTTGTTGGGCCCCCAGGACACGTCGTCCAGGGACAAGAGCATGTTCTCGAGCACCTTTTCCAGGTTCACCACGCTCACGCGCTCGCCGATCCACTTGTAGCTCATGAGTTCCGGGGGGGTGGCCCACACCTTGAAGTTGTAGGGCAGCATGAACACGTCGGCGATGCCCGTGCCGAAGACGTGCCTGATCCATTCATCGAAGTTGGCGGGCTTGTAGCCGTTGTCCCCGAAGGGGCGCTTGCCGGGCAGGAGCCCCTGCACGCACCGCCAGGCGAGTTCCTGGGGCAGGTAGCGTATGTTGTTCTGGAAGGGGTAGGGAACCCAGGTCTTGGCCAGGCGCACCCAGGCTTCGCGCTGGTGCTCCAGGTAGCGGCCGTCCAGGGCCTCGTCGAGCATGCGGTCGAAGTATTCGTAGTGGGAGAAGACCACGTGTCCACCCACGTCCCAGGTGAAGCCCTCGGCGTCCTGGAAGCTGGCGGCCAGGCCGCCGGGGTAGTCGTTGGCCTCGAGGACCAGAAAATTGTCGATGCCGAGCTCGCCCAGGCGGCGCGCGGCGCCGAGCCCGGTGGGGCCTGCGCCGATGATGATGTAGGGGTGGTGCACGATTCTTCCTCCCTGAAGACTCGCGCGGTTTGAAGCAAAATTCAGGCCGTATTTCGCAACCGGCTGTAAATACTGAAGGCTGTCGGTCGGCCAAGTCCGGAAAGGCAAAAAAATGGCGGGCGGTTATTGCGGGTCGTCGTTTTCTTCCAGCCCTTTGGCCAGGTCGTGCACGGCGTCCGGCAGGCGCGAGTGCAGCCACTTGATGAGCTGGCCGAGCTTTTCCTGGACGTTGCCGGGGGTGTGGGTGGGGCTGAAATACAGGGCCATGTTACACAGCCTCGAAGTGGGGTGCAGGCTGTCCGAGGCCTCCAGGCGCACCACCATGGCCGCGATGGGGCCGATGGCCAGCTTCTTGCCCACCCCGGGAAGCTCTATGGCGATCTTGGCCGTGCAGCCCTTGAACAGGGTGATTTCTTCGTTGTAGTTGAGTTCCACCAACGCCCCCACCCGGCTGATGTCCACAAGGGAGGCCTCCACTACGGCGTTCTTGAAGGCGGCCGTGAACACGTGCCGGGGCAGGTCGGCGTAGCGTCGCCCCTTGCGCTTGGAGGCGGCGTTCCAGCATTGGAGGATCTTCTGCTCCATCTCCTCGGGAGTGAAGGGCTTGACGATGTACTGGCTCACTCCATTCTGGATGGCCGTGACCAGGAAGTCCTTCTCGTCGTGGCTGGTGACCATGAGGAAGGGGACGTCCCGGTTGCCGGACTCGTTGCGCACCTTGTAGAGGAACTCCTCGCCGCTCATGACGGGCATGTCCCAGTCGGAGATGACGAAGTCGATCTTTTCGCGCTCGAAGATGTCGAAGGCCTCCTGGCCGTTCTTGGCCAGGTGGATGATGTCCGCGCCGAACTGGGACTTGACGATGTGGCTGATGAGGTTGCGGACAGTCAGGCTGTCGTCGGCTACCAGGAACTTGATATGGCGCATCCGGATGCCCTCTCGTTTGTGGCGTGCCTGGACAACCTCCGGCGAAGCGGGGGTGTCCAATAATCACAATGAATCTTATGCACGCGCAGGTCAAGGGAGCGCGGCGGAGAAGGTCGTTCGGGCAATTTCCGGTCAGCCGCCGATCAGCCTGTCCATGACGCCCGGCGAGACGATGTCCGCGGTCATGAGGAGCGTCAGGAGAGTCACCACGACCACCGTGAACCAGGCAACGGCGTTGAACACGGGGCCGTTGACGAAGCTGCCCATGATGCGCCGGTCGTTGATGATGACGAGCATCAGCACCAGCACCGCCGGGAGCACTGCGCCGTTGACCACCTGGGAGACGTACATGATGGCCAGGAGCGGTGCGCCCGGGATCATGATGCACACGGCGGAGAGGATGATGCTTACGGTGAAGAGCCAGAAGAACTGCGGAGCCTGGGTGAAGTCCTTGTCCACGCCCAGTTCCCAGCCCATGCCCTCGCAGATGTAGTAGGCCGTGGACAGCGGCAGCACGCAGGCCGCGAACAGCGAGGCGTTGAAGAGCCCCAGGGCGAAGAGGGTGGTGGCGTAGGGCCCGGCCACGGGAGCCAGGGCCTGGGCCGCGTCGGCTGCGGTCTCGATGGAGAGCCCCTGCTGGTGGATGGCCGCCGCGCAGGAGGCCACGATGAAGAAGGCCACGGCGATGGCCAGGGCGCACCCCACGATCACGTCCAGGCGGGCGAAGGCGTAGTGCTCCTTGGTGATGCCCTTCTCCACCACGGACGCCTGCTGGTAGAACTGCATCCAGGGGGCGATGGTGGTGCCCACCACGGCGATCATCATGGTGACGTACTCGCCCTTCCAATGGATCTCCGGCACCACTGCGGCCCTTAGCACCACGCCCCAGTCCGGGCCGGACATGAACGCTGCGATGGGGTAGGCCACGTAGATCAGGCAAGCCCCCAGGAAGACCTTCTCGACGATCTTGTAGGAACCCTTGACGATGAGCAGCCACACCACAAGCGAGGACAGGGGCACGGACACGTAGCGGCTCACCCCGAATATCTCCAGGCTGGCCGCGATGCCCGCGAATTCCGAGACGGTGTTGCCCAGGTTGGTCAGGTACAGGGCGATCATCACGTAGAAGGTGACGGCCACGCCGAAGCGCTCGCGGATGAGGTCGGAAAGCCCCTTGCCCGTCACCGCGCCCATGCGCGAGCACATCTCCTGCACCACCACCAGGGCGGCCATGGTGGGGCCCATCATCCACAGCAGGCTGTAGCCGAAGTTGGCCCCGGCCAGGGAATAGGTGGTGATGCCGCCCGCGTCGTTGTCCACGTTGGCGGTGATGATGCCCGGCCCCAGGATGGAGAGGAACAGCAGCAGGTTGCGGCGGTTGACCTTGCGCCAGGCGGTTGCGAGGAAGCGAAACGGCATGGGAAAAGCCTAGAAGCGCCGCTTGGCCCGGAAACGCTTCCAGCGCAGGGCGAAGCGCAGCGAATGGGTGAGCACGTCGTCGGCCGTGACCACTCCGGCCATGGTGCCGTCCTTGTCCAGCACGGGCACTGCCCACAGGCCGTATTTTTCCACCACCTCCAGCACGTCGTCGGCCGGGGTGTCCACGTTCACGGTCTTGAAATTTTCCGACATGATCTGCTGCAGCGACTCAAGCGGCTTGGCCCCGAGAATCTCGCGCAGGCTGGTCACGCCCTGGAGCTTGCCGGAGTCGTCCAGCACGTAGACGTAGTAGATCATCTCCAGGTCCAGGGCCTTGGCGCGCACCTGCCCCAGGGCGGCCTCGGCGGACATGGACGGGGGCAGGGCGATGAACTCGTTAATCATGAGGCCGCCGGCGGTGTCCTCCTCGTGCTCCAGGAGTTCCTGGACCTTCTCGGCGTCCTCGGTGTCCATGAGGCCGAGCAGTTCCTGGGCGGTGTCGTCCGGCAGGTCGGCCAGCACGTCGGCGGCCTCGTCCGGGGCCATCTCCTCCAGGATGTCCGAGGCGTGCTCCTTCTCCATGCGGCTCAAAAGGCGGCAGCCCACCTCGGGCTCCATCTCGGCCAGGGCCTCGCCCGCGGTCTCGGTGTTGAGGGACAGCAGCATCTTCTCGGCCTCTTCGTGGGGCAGCTGGGCGATGATCTCGGCCAGGTCGGCCGGGTGCATGTCGCCCAGCTTGTCGCGGGTCACGGTGAGGGCCAGGGTGGTCATCTTGTCGTCGATGGGCTGCACGAACTGCCAGCTGATCTCCTTGTGGGGCAGCTGACGGTGGAAGAGCCCGGTCAGAAAACTCCAGACGCGTTCCTGGCGGAGCCTGCGGGCCAGGCCGCGCACGCCGGTGTCCACGGCGGTGACGCACAGGGCGTCCAGGCAGCCCTCGATCTTGAGGTCGTTGACCCGCACCAGGCGCGCGCCCTCCACGTCCACGATCTGCTTGTCCAGGATGTCGCGGCGCACCAGAATCTGGCCTTGCTCCTCGGGATCGTAGGGCTCGGCGTCCACGCGGTCCAGGTCCACGGCGATGACGAAGACGTTGAACAGGTCCACCCCGGCCCAGGGGATGCTGGTCATGCCCTTGCCCTGTTTGACGATGAGGCTCGAGATGTGGGGCAGACGCTCGCCCTTGGACATGGCCAGGTCGTGCAGGGTGCCCAGGGGCTTGCCGGCCTTGTCGATGACGGTTTTGCCCAGGAAGTTGCTGGCGAAATACGACGCGTTGGATGAACTCATGGCGTGTCCCCCGCCTGAGGCGGCCGTGGTTGGGCGTGAGGCCCAAGGCGTAGCGCAACCGGGACCGTCCGGCAATAGTTTCAACGGGTTGTCACGCGATTGTCTCAGGGACTCGCGCACAGCGGGGAGCGTCAGGCGGGGATCAACCCGTAGGCGCGCAGGAGCGGTCCGCACGCGCCCACCATGTGGGCTTTGCGCAACGTGTGGAAGCGCGGGACGTCGTCCAGGGGCACGGCGGCCATCTCGGAATGCTCCGAGCGCGCCAGGCTGGCCCAGGCGGCCAGGACCTCGCGGTGGTCGAGCTTGAGCTCCACGGCCACGCCCAGCTCCCAGATGTGGGTGTCGGTGTCCTCCACCAGGACGAAGGCCCTGGCCTCGGATGCGGGGGCGTCGATGCCCAGCTCCTCGCGCAGCTCTTCGCGGAAGACGTCCCGCCAGGAGAGGGAGCCGTCCTTGTCGCGCAGGTCTCCGTGGATGGTGCCGGAGGGGGCCAGCTCCCACAAGCCGCCCTCGACGGCCAGGCCCGGCTTGCGCAGCCCGAAGAGCACGTGTCCGCCAGCCACCACCAGGCCGCTCACGGCCAGGGAGCGCACCCGCAGGTGCTCGTACAGGTGCGGGGCGCGCAGCTGGGCCACGTACCACATGTATTCGGCCATGAAGCCCCGGGCTTCCTGGCCCTCGATGGAGCCCAAGCTGAAGATGCGCCCGTTGAAGAGACCCGGGCGCGTCGCCAGTTCGGCCTCCCACAGATTCCGGGCCTCGGCCAGGGCGTGCTCCGGCGGGGCGGGCGCGGGAAGGATGTCCACGATGCGAAGTCCGTCAGGAACCTGATGGGTCACGTACATGCGCGTCTGCCTCCCAGGATGGTCATGAGCACGGCGGCCAGGATGAGCCCCGATCCGGCGTAGCCGAGCGGCGTGAAGCTCTCCCCGAAGAAGCTGAAGGCCAGCAGCGCCGCCACCACGGGTTCGATGGTGGCGATGACGGCGGCCCGGCTGGCCTCGATGCGCCTCAGTCCCGCGTAGTAGAGCGAATAGGCTCCGTAGGTGGAGCAGGCGGCCAGGACCGCGCAGGATATCCAGGCCGAGGGCGGGCGCGGGCCGAAGTCGAAGAAGGGCAGCATGCAGGCCGCCCCCACGGGCAGGGCGTAGAGGAACACCGTGGGGGTGGCGTGGCGGGCGAGCACCGCTTTGCCGAAGATGTAGTAAAGGGCGTAGGTGACGCCCGAAAGCAGGCCGAAGAAAACTGCCCCTGTGCTTAAATCCCCGCCCGCGCCGCCTCCCAGGCTGATCCCGGCCACTCCCAGAATGGTGGCGGCCACGGCCGCGAGTTTGGAGGCCGTAAGACGCTCGTCGAGGATTTTCCAGGCCATGAGGGCCACCCAGGCCGGGGCCGTGTAGAGGAGCACCGAGGCCAGGGCGGCCCCTCCCTCCTGCACGGCCAGCACGTAGCTGCCGAAGAGCCCGAAGATGCACACCACGCCGAACACGGCCACCAGGGCCAGGTCGCGCCCGCCGATGACCACCCGGCGAAGCGCCACGGCGTGCCCGGCGTAGAGCACCCAGGCCAGCATGGCGCGCCAGAAGGCCACCTCCACCGGCGGCATCCCGGCCTGGAAGGCGTACTTGGAGAGCGGCCCGATCATGCCCCACAGGAGGGCTGCCAGGACCACGAGGGCGTAACCGGTGAACATGGGGTTTCCCTACTAGCCGCAATGGGGCAGGAAGGGAAGCACTATCGAATACTTAGCGGAGTGGGGGGGTCGGGTTTGGAGCGCGGTGGCGAGGTGGCAGGGGAGGCCTCCGGCGGCCAAAGGGCTGCGCCTTTGGAGTCCCGTATCGGCGCTAGAAGCTCTTCTTGAGCATGACGCCGCCGGACGCGGCGGACTTGGCCCCGCCCTCGGGCTGGCCGTATGGCCGCATGGACCCCACCTTTGCCTCGGGAAGATTGAAGACGCCCTGTATTTCGGTGTCCTTGCCGGGGTGGATGATGGCGGAGATGCCGGGCGTCAACCGGTCGTAGGTCTTGGGCTCGCGGGCGATGGAATCGGAAGGTGTCAACGTGTCCACGGCGGGACGGAACTCCGGGGCCAGGCGCGCGGAGCCGGACCTCTGCGTGCTGCCCTGGCCCGCTCCGGGCGCGATTTCCTTGATTCCGTTGCCGGGCTTCTGGCGCTCAAGCAAAGCCACGTCGGAGGTCTGTTCGGTCAGGAGCGGCTGCGCGGCGATGGCCTTGCGCTTGCGGTCCTTCGACGGGGCCGGGGACTGGGCCGCGCGTTCGGTCTTGGAGGCCGGTTTGGCCGCGGGTGCGTCGGCGTTGCTCTGGGCAAGGGCCTGGCCGCAGGCAAGACCTGCCAGAAGCCCCAAAACACAAGTGGAGGCGATAAGCCTCGCGGTCGTTTTCTGGATCGTTCGTTTGAGCCGGCGCATGATCGCTCCTTAACTGTTCGCAGGAGGATATAAGTATCGCATGGGGAACGGGCAAGTCCCCCCCCGGTTCAGGGACGGCGGGCAGGGCGGTTGGTCAGGGCCACGCCGGCGAGCACCAGGGCTCCTCCGGCCAGGATGGAGGCGTCCACGGGTTCGCCAAGCATGAGCGCCCCCATGGCGGCGGCGGACACGGGCACGAAGTTGATGAACACCGCGGCCTTGGACGCACCGATGGTCTTGATCCCCTGGTAAAACCAGAGGAATCCCACCGCCGTGCCCAGCACTCCCAGGTAGACGATGGCCGACCATCCCGAGAAGGTGAGCCGCGCCGCCTGGACGCTCATCCCCTCCGAGACGGCGGGCGGAAGCAGCATGAACATTCCGGCCAGGCAGGAGAAAGTCACTGCGGCCAGGGGAGAAATCCTGCCCATGACCTGCTTGCCCAGAAGCGAATAGGCCACCCAGGAGAACATGGCCCCGGTGATGGCCATGTCGCCCAGGCTCAAATGTCCGGCGAACAGGCCAAGGGGATTGCCCCGGCCGATAACCACGGCCGCGCCGGTGAGGCACAGGGCCACGCCGATGACCTTGGTGCGGGTCAGGGGTTCCTTGAAGATGAGGCGCGAGAGCAGGGCGATGAACACCGGGTTTCCGGCCACGATGATGGCCGCGCGCCCGGCCGGGACGGACTTGAGCCCCCACAGGAAGAAGGCGTTGTAGGCGAAGACCCCGGTGGCCCCGAGCCCGGCCACCAGCAGAAGCGTGCGGCCGTCCAGCCTGGAGGGCCTCCCCTCGGTCATGAGGAAGTAGGGAACGAGCACGGCGCTTGCGGCCACGAAGCGCAGGAAGGCCGCCGTGAACGGCGAGCACTCGGGGCCCAGCATGCGTCCGGCGATGAACGTTCCGCCCCAGATGACGGCCGTGACGAAGAGCTTGACCGTGGTCAGGGACATGGCCTCACCCGGCCTTCGGGAGTTGTTTCGGAAGCGGCGCCCGCAGACACTCCTCAAGCGAACCGGTCAATTCCTCGTTCATCTGGACCTCGCGGCCATGAGGCCCTGCATGGTGGCCGCGCCCAGCACGATGGCCCCGCCGAGGATGGCGTGGCTGGATGGGCGTTCGCCGATGAACAGGAACACCCAGACCGGGTTCAGGATGGGCTCGATCACCGGGATGAGCATGGCCGGAAGGGCGCGCACGTGGCGCACGGCCTTGGTGTAGATGTAATAGGCCAGCCCGGTCTGGATGACTCCCAGGATGAGCAGCGCCCCCACGCCCTTCAAGTCCGGATAACCGCCCTGCCCGGCCTGGAAGTAGAAGGGAGAGCACACCACGGCCAGCAGGGCGTTGCCCAGGAGCACGGCCTCGGTCTGGCCGCCCTGGTCGCCGAGCTTGCGCAGGCACAGGGGAATGCCCGCGAAGGCGAGACTCGATCCCAGGGCCAGAAATATGCCCAACTGCCCGTCCGGCGAAACCTCGTCCCAGAAAAAGAGCGTCATCCCGCCCAGGGCCAGGGCCAGGGCCAGCCAGTCGCGGCCCTTGGTGGGCTCGCCCAGGAACTTCGGGGCCAGGATGGCCACGTGCAGCGGGGCCAGGTATTGGAGCACCACGGCGTTGGCGGCGGTGGTCAGACAGGTGGCGCTGACGAAGAGGAGCATGCAGGAGGCCGTGGACACGGCCGCGCCGATGAGCGGCCAACTGAAGCGTATCTTCGGCTTGCCGAGCACCAGCAGCAGAAACACCGCCGCGATGCCGGATCGAGTTCCCGCAATCGCCAATGGATTCCACTCCACGCTCTTGATGAAGACGCCGCCGATGGACCAGAGGGTTGCGGTGATGGCCAGGGCCATTGCCGCGCTTTTGCGTGTCATGCCGTAACGCTCGCAATGCGGGACGCGAAGCGAAAGGGGATTCCAAAGGGACTGGGCCCTTTGGCCGCCGGAGGCATTCCTCCCGGCCTTTCCCTCTTCCTCGCTCTTTGCCTTCGCTTTTCTTGGATCGGGCTATTCGCCCAGGTAAGCCTTCCGGATCTCGGGATTCTCCAGGAGTTCCTGCCCCGCGCCGGACATGGCGATGCGTCCCGTCTCCATGACGTAGCCCCGGTGCGCCAGCTTGAGCGCCAGGTTGGCGTTCTGCTCCACCAGCAGCACGGTCATGCCTTCCTCTTCGTTCACCCGTTTGATGATGGCGAAGATGTGCTCCACGATGAGCGGGGCCAAGCCCAGGGACGGCTCGTCCAGGAGCAGCAGCTTGGGCCTGCCCATGAGCGCCCGGCCGATGGCCAGCATCTGCTGCTCGCCGCCGGAAAGGGTGCCGCCGTGCTGGGAGGCGCGTTCGGAAAGACGGGGGAAGAGGCTGTAGATGTGGTCCAGGTCCCGGCGCACGGCGTCGCTGTCACGCCGGAAATAAGCCCCCATATCCAGGTTCTCGGCCACCGTCAGCCGGGGAAATATCCTGCGTCCTTCGGGCACCTGGCACAGTCCCATGGCGGGAAGCTTCTCGGCGGAGATGGCCGCGATGTCCTGGCCCTGGTAGAACACCTGCCCGGACATGGGGCGCAGGATGCCGCTGACGGCCATGAGCGTGGTGGACTTGCCCGCGCCGTTGGCCCCGATGATGGTGACGATCTCGCCGGGCATGACGGTGAGGCAGACCTCGCGGATGGCCGGGGCGCGTCCCCACCCGGCGGAAAGCTCGCGCAGTTCGAGTACGGGAGTGCTCACGAGTGGGCCTCCTCGCTGCGTCGTCCCACCCGCTTGGCCGGGATGAGCCCGGCGGGGCGGAAGAGCATCATGATGGCCATGGCCGCGCCGAAGACCAGCATGCGGTAGTGCTCGAAGTCGCGGAAGACCTCGGGCAGGGCGATGAGCGCGATGGCTCCCAGCACGATGCCCGGGATGGAGCCCATGCCGCCCAGCACCACCATGGCCAGCACCATGGCCGACTCGATGAAGGTGAAGGAGCCGGGGGAGACGAAGCGCATCTTGGCTGAGAAGAACGCTCCGGCCAGGCCGCCGAATACGGCGCCCATGGCGTAGGCCAGGAGTTTCAGGGCGAAGGTGTTCACACCCATGATGGATGCGGCCGTCTCGTCCTCGCGGATGGCCTCCCAGGCGCGGCCGATGCGCGAATCGGCCAGGCGGCGCACGGCAAGCACGGTGAAGGCGGCGATGGCCAGGATCAGGAAGTACTGGGCCGTCGGGCTCTTGAGCAGGGTCCGGGTGAGTTCCCAGCCCTTCTCGGGGTCGGGCAGGTAGATCACGGGGGCCTTGATGCCGAGCAGGCCGTTGGGGCCGCCGGTCAGGTCCATCCAGTTGTTGAGCACCAGGCGCAGGATCTCTCCGAATCCCAGGGTGACGATGGCCAGGTAGTCGCCGCGCATGCGAAGCGTCGGGTAGCCGATGATGCACCCGGCCGTGGCCGCGAAGAGCGCGCACAGCGGCAGGGCCAGCCAGAAGGACATCTGGAAGTGGATGGAGAGCAATGCGTAGGTGTAGGCCCCCACGCCGTAGAAGGCGATGTAGCCCAGGTCCAGAAGCCCGGCCAGGCCCACCACGATGTTCAGGCCCAGGCCCAGGGCCACGTACACCAGCACGTTGATGGCCACGTCCTGCCCGTAGCGCGAGGATACGAAGGGGAAGGCCGCCAGCGCAACGACGAGCCCCCACTTCCACAGCCAGCCGGGCGTGCGCGAAAGCGACGATGTGACGGACGAAACCGCGCGTCCCACTCCCAGATTCATGGATTTATTGAGTTTCAAGGCTCCCAGGCACAGAAGCGTGCCCGCCATGGCAGCGCCCACGATGCGCAGGGCCTTGGCGAATTCGAGCCCCTGGGGCGTGATGCCGGTCAAGGGCCAGACCAGCACGAACAGCCACAGGGCCGCCAGCAGAAGCTTGGAGATGAGCGACTTAGACGCGGGTGTCATTGATGTTCTCACCCATGAGCCCGGTGGGCATGAAGTAGAGCACCGCGATGAGGATCACGAAGGCGAACACGTCCTTGTATTCGCCCGAGATGTAGGCGGCGGTGAAGATCTCGGTGATGCCGATGATGAGCCCGCCGAGCATGGCCCCGGTGATGGAGCCGATGCCGCCGAGCACCGCGGCGGCGAAGGCTTTTATGCCCGGCACGAAGCCCATGTCGTAGCGCACGGAGCCGTAGTAGAGGCCCACGAGGATGCCCGATGCGGCTGCCAGGGCGGCCCCGATGGCGAAGGTGACGGAGATGATGCGGTCGGAGCTTATGCCCACCAGGGTGGCCATGACGCGGTCCTGGGCGGTGGCGCGCATGGCCTTGCCCAGGCGGGTCTTGTAGACCAGCCTGTTGAGCCCCACCATGAGCAGCGCCGTGGTGGCGATGGCGATGAGCTGCAGGTAGGTGAAGGTGAAGCCGCCGAGCTCCAGGGCCCCCTTGGCGTACACGCCGGGGTAGGTCTTGTCGTAGACGCCCTGGGTGAGCATGAGGCCGTTCTGCAAAAAGATCGACATGCCCAGAGCCGAGAGCAGCACCGAGAGCTTGGAGGCCCGGCGCAGGGGTTTGTAGGCCACCTTTTCCACGCCCATGGCCAGCACGGCGCAGTAGGCCATGGCCAGCACGAAAGCGATGCCCAGGCACAGCCAGGGGTGGGAGTCCATGTAGCCCTGGCTGTTCATCCAGGCCAGGAGGATGACCCCCATGTAGCCGCCGGCGGCGAAGAACTCACCGTGGGCGAAGTTGATGAGCTGGATGATGCCGTAGACCATGGTGTAGCCCAGGGCGATCAGGGCGTAAAAGCCCCCCAGTGTGACGGCGTTGATGAGCTGCTGGAGGAAAAAGTCCATGATCCAGGGGTGTTCCGTCTCGTTGCTGCAATGTTGAGGGAAAAGACCCCCTCTCTCGTTCGGGGACCTGCTGTTTGAGCAGACGAAAGCCGTTTTCGTCAAGGCTGCGAACCCTTTGGGCAGGATTATTTTTCTCTCGCGTTCCTATGAGCGGAATATGAAGTACACCGCCCCCACCAGGCACAGTCCGGCCCAGAGGTGGTCGAGCTTCAGGGGCTGGTTCATGTACCAGATGGAGAAGGGGGCGAACACCGACAGGGTGATCACCTCCTGCATGATCTTGAGCTGGGGGAGGGTGAGCGTGCCGTAGCCGATGCGGTTGGCGGGCACCTGGAGCATGTATTCGAACAGGGCGATGCCCCAGGAGAACAGGGCAGCGATCCACCAGGGGCGCGAGTGCAGGTTTTTTAAGTGCGCGTACCAGGCGAAGGTCATGAACACGTTGGAGAAGGTGAGCAGGCCGACGGTCGTGAGGATGGTTCTGTTAAACATTGCGGTCACATATGGCGTTGGGGTTTCGTGCAAAAGGACGAGGGGAAACATGCCCTGGGCATGTTTCCCCTCGCTCAAAGTGCATCTCGCGGCGTCCGGCGTCAAGCCCGTGCTTATCGCGCGCCCCGGACGCTAACCCAATGGCTAGAACAGCTTGTTGGTCTCGGGGTTGTAGTACTCCTTGAAGGCTTCGCCGGTGACCTTGTAGATCACGTAGTTGGAGCCGGAGTCGCCGTTCTCCTGGAACTTGATGACCTTGGAGGCGCCGGGCAGGTTCATCTTCATCAGTTCGGCGCGGATCTTGTCGGCGTCGGTGGACTTGGCGGCCTTGATGGCGGTCATGAGGGCGTAGGCCGAGTCGAAGGAGTAGGCCGAGTAGGCGCCGGGCTCGCCGTTCAGGGCGGTGTATTTCTCAAGGAACTTCTTGTACACGGGGGCGTTCTTGTCCGCGTAGCCGAAGGTGAAGAACACGCCCTGGGCCTGCTCGGGGGCTTCCTTGATGAAGTTCGGATGGTACACGGCGTCCTGGGACAGCACGGCGGACTTGATGCCCATCTGGCGCAGCTGCTTGATCATGCGGATGCCGGCGGAGGAGTTCTGCAGGCTCATGTAGAACACGTCGGCGTTGGAGTCCTTGAGCTTGGTGAGCACCGCGGAGTAGTCCATGTCGCCTTCGTTGACGTGCTCCACGGCCACGATGTTCAGGCCGGCCTTCTTGGCCTCGTCGGCCACGTAGTTGGCCAGGCCCTGGGAGTAGGTGGTCTTGTCGTCAAGGATGAAGACGGACTTGGCCTTGAGCTGGTCCTTCATGAACTTCACGGCGGCGATGGCCTGCTGGCTGTCCAGGCCGCACATGCGGTACATGTACTTGAAGCCGCGCTCGGTCACCTTGGGGTTGGTGGAGGCGGGGGTGATCATGGTGATCTTCTCTTCGTTGAGCACCTCGGAGGCCGGGATGGTGGCGGAGGAGCAGTACGCGCCCACCACGCCGGCCACCTTGGAGTTGGCCAGCTTGTTGGCGCCGGCCACGGCCTGGCGGGGATCGCAGGCGTCATCCTGCACGTCCACCTCGATGGAGTCGAAGCCGGGGATGCCGCCCTCGGCCTTGACGACTTCGACGGCGGTCTTCACGCCTTTGACGATGTCGTTGCCGTCGGCGGCGGAAGAGCCGGAGATGGGAGCCAGCACGCCGATCTTGAGCGGGGCGGCCTGGACCGCGCCGGCGCACAGGGTGAGAGCCAGGGCCAGAAGCCCGATGATCCGTTTCGCCATGTCGTCCTCCGTTTTGGGTGTCGTGTTGTGGGCCGTTTCCTCTTGAATATGTCGTCCGGGCGCGCCCCTAATGGGACGTTCCCAGGTACGCCTCAATGACCCGCTGGTTGGACCGAATCTCGGCCGGGGTACCCTCGGCTATCTTCTCGCCGTGCTCCAGCACCACGATGCGCGTGCACAGCCCCATGACCACCTTCATGTCGTGCTCCACCATGAGCACGTTGACGCCGTGCTCGCGGATGCGCTGGATGTCGCCCATGAGCGCCGCTGATTCGGTGGGGTTCAGCCCGGCGGCGGGCTCGTCCAGCAGGATGGTGCTCGGCTCGCTGGCCAGGGCGCGCGATATCTCCAGGCGGCGCTGCAACCCGTAGGGCAGGTTGCGGGCCTCTTCGCCCTCCAGGTCCAGAAGCCCCATGAAATCGAGGGCCCAGCGGGATTTCTCCCGGATGCGGGCCTCCTCGGCCTTCTGGGAGGGCAGGCGCAGCACCGCGCCGAACACGCCCGCGCGGGTGCGCCCGTGCTGGGCGATCATGACGTTTTCCAGGGCGGTCATGTTCTGGAAGAGGCGGATGTTCTGGAAGGTGCGCGCCAAGCCCATGCGCAAAATGCGGTGGGGCGGGGTGCCCGCCAGCGGCTTGCCGTCGTAGGCGGCGCGGCCGGCGCTCACACGGTAGACGCCGGTGATGACGTTGAAGACCGTGGTCTTGCCCGCGCCGTTGGGGCCGATGAGGCCCAGAATCTCTCCGTCGCGAAGGTCGAAGCTGACCTCGCTGAGTGCCTGCAGCCCGCCGAAGCTGACTGAAACGTCGTCGAACACCAGGTGGGCCATTGCGGTGGACTGCGCTCCTTTTAGGGGGGTGAGCCGCTATCCTTACCCGCATGCATCTGAATTGGCAAGATTGTCAGAACCTCCACCTCTGCATCCCTTGATATCCTGGCGGATTGGCTCCGGCAAATACCCGTAGGGCATAGCCTGCTGTTAATGAATGTTTGATGCTCCGGCAGGGGGTTGTTGAATTCCTGAACGCTTTCGAAAGATATTTGCAACATTATAGTGTTCAATGAGTCGTATGTGTGCAACAATGGTATTGTTCTTGATCGTGATAGTAAATATGCATAATTTGTATCATTTTGATTTCGTTGTTATTCTTTCGTAGGCGTATCAACGCGAATTGGAGCGCTTATGACCTACTCCCGTCATGGGGTTCCATTGTTATGATGGTTCAACTTGGGAGACTGGAGGGTGCTGAACATGTCGGCAATGAAAACAATGAACTACGAATCAATCAGAAAAGAAATGCTTCCTGGAGACGTGCTCGCCTTCAGCGGCAAGGGAAATGCTTCGGAAATCATCAAGAATGTCACCCGTTCTAGCGTATCCCATATTGGGATAGTGCTCCAGACAACCGAGCGATTTGACGAAACAGACAGATTCTTCAATCAGATAATTGAATCGACTTCACTGGATGGTTTCAGTGGGGTCATCATTTCCCGACTGAGCCAGCGCCTTCGCGCATACGATGGCGAAGTGTGGTGGTTGCCGCTCAATCGTAACTCCCGTCAGGCAACGTTCAATGCAGAGAAGTTTCACAATTTTTTGATGCAGCAGGAAGGAAAGCTTTACGACACTATTCAGGCTGTCAAGTCGGCCATAGACATTTTCGATAAGATCCATGGTCCGGGATATAATTATGAAGACTTCAGCCGGTTCTTCTGTTCCGAACTCGCGGCGGGAGGGTTGGAAGCTTCGGGATTCGTGCCCAAGGTCAACGCATCGGAGGTCACGCCGATCGACCTTTGCCGTTGGAAAATATACGAAGATTCCTATGTTCTTCTGCAAGGTGACGGCAGCAAGGGCATCCGCGGTTTCAACACAATGAATCCCAGCGATTGGAACATATAGCCGCTATCATGTATCAGGACGCAAAGTATTCGGGAGGCCGGCAAGGCCTCCCTTGCCCGGACTCCGACTGGGCCGGCGCGCTTTCCGTTCCTGCTCAAGAGGCTCCCACCCGCTCGAAGACCTCCAGGGTCTTTCGCGCGGTCTCGCTCCAGGAGAAGCGCCGCACGTTCTCCCGTCCCTTGGCGGAAAGCGCCGCGTGCAGGTCCGGATCGTTGGCCGTCTCCTCCAGAGCCCTGGCCAGTCCGGCCACGTCGTGGGGATCGATCATGTAGGCGCTTTCCCCGGCCACCTCGGGCAGGCTGGTGGCGTTGGAGCAGATCACCGGCGTGCCTACGGCCTGGGCCTCCAGCACCGGCAAGCCGAAGCCCTCGAAGAGCGAGGGGAACACGTAGGCCAAGGCCGAGGCGTAGAGCGCGGGCATGTCCGAGCGCTCCACGAACCCCAGGCGGCGCACCCGGTAGGAGAGGCCCAGCGACTCCACCCAGGCGGTCCAGGAGTCGCTCCAGGAGAGCCCCCCCGTGACCACCAGGTCGGCGTCCACGCGATCCTTCACCCGGGAAAAAGCCTCAAGCAGCGCTTGAAGGTTTTTGCGCGGAGAGATGTTGCCCGTGTACAAGAAGAACGGGCGGGAAAGCCCATGGCCCGCCTTGAAGCGCGCCACGTCCTCGTCCGGGACCGGCCGGAGGTAGATGTCGTCGGCGGCCAGGTGCGTCACGGTGATCTTTCTTTCAGGCACCCCGAGAATCCGCGTCAGATCGCTCTTGGTGTGCTCGGAGATGGCCAACAGGGCTCCCGCATGGCGGGCGGTTTTGGCAATGGCCGTCTTCATGTAGAGGGTGTCCGCGAAGCGGTACATGCGCAGGTCGCCGTAGAAATACCCCAGGTCCATCATGGCGGCCACGGACCGGCAGGGCACGCGCGGGGGCATGTTGGAGGACGGGAAGAAGGCCACGTCGATGGCGTGCTTTTTCAGCGCCGAAGGAAGCTTGATCCAGTCGAAGACGAGCCGGTTGGAGCAGCCGAGCGAAACGTCCCGCGCGCCGGGAAACATGCCCGCGAAGCGCGGCTGGGAATGGAACAGCACATACTCGTTGCGGGTGTCCTGCCTGAGAAGCTCGGTGAGCAGGCTGACCAGGTATTCCTTCACGCCGCCCGAAGGGTACTCCAGGCTGCGGCAGCTGATGGCGATGCGCATGGCTGCCTACAGCTCCTTCAAAAAGAGGACCCTGTCTTCTCTCGGGCCGTCGTAGTCCGTATGAATCAGGACGCCGTTCGCTTCGGCATTGCCTTTCTCTATCATAAATCCCATCTTTGCGTGGTATGCGATAGAGTTTGTATTGTCTGGCGACGTGACAAGATGCACTGTTTTGCATCCGTGATTTTTTACAGTGTCGAAAAATTTTTTGTAGAGGCCTTTCCCCATGCCGCCCTTGCGATGATCCGGGTGTATGCCGACGAAATGGATATATGCCTGATCAGGATGCGATTGCGAGATGAAGCCAACAAGGAATCCCTGGATCACCCCATTCTCTTCTGCAATGAAACTTGTCTGCTGAAAGTGCTTGAAGAACAGGCGGGGTAGCATGTCCGACATCCGTCTCCCCCCCCACCAGTCGTTCAGGACGGAAATAACGGGCGGATAGTCCTGCTCGGTTATTGGCCTTATTGTCACGATTCTTCCTGTTCTTCTGGTGAGCGTCATGAGGCGTGTGGGGTGCCGGTCCAAGGACGGCGGACTCGCGCGCTTGGGGAGGGTTATAGCCGCGCCGGGCCTCGGGGGGAAGGGGAGAGGGGCGGCTTCGTCGATTTCACCCGGCGTGTCCGGCGCAAGCAACCCCGCAGACCGCCGTGACGGTCTTTTCGGGGATGAAGAGAAAACTCGGCAGGAGGGTGAGGCCGGGCAGGGAGTCGCCCATCAGGCGCTGGAAATGGCCCTGCGCTTCCAGGGAAAAGTCCCCATAGCCAGGGCTGTAGCGTCGGGTGACGCGCTCGCCCGTTGCCGCGTGGCGCGCCCGCACCCTGGCGTGCAACCCCCGCATGGCCGCCTCCGCCAGGAAACTCCCCATGCGGTCCAGCATGAATCCAGCGAACGGCCTGCCCCCGCTGAAATACTCCCGTCCGCGCGCCTCCAGGGCTTCGCCGATGGTGGCCGCCAGGAGCTCCACCCGGTCGCATCCTGAGAGGGTCCTTGTGAGGTCCGCGCTTTGCTCCGCCTGGGGCGCGAAGGCTTGATAAAATTCCCGGACGGGCAGCGTCGCCTGCCAGGTGCGCGTCTGGGCCAGCGTCTGCGCCTCCTCCCACAGGGGAAGGGCTTCCTGCCAGGCGTTGCTGCCGGGTTCGACGCGCAGGTAGCGCAGAACTTTTACCGGGATGTCGCGCATACCACCGATATGCTTAGAACTGCAGGCCGAATTTCCTGCGCGCGAAGGCTCGGCAGGGCTCAAGGCGGGCGTTGGCATAGCAGGGGAGCTCTCGGCCGGTGAGGATCGCCGAGAGTTCGGCCCAGGCGGCGCCCAGGCGGATTTCCATGGTCACGGCCTTGACCTTGAGTCGATGGGACAAGCCCGATCCGTAGCGGGTCTGGCAGATGGCCACCTCGCGGCGGAACACGTCCCCCCAAGTGGCCGTCTTGGAGGCGGGCTGGAGCCGAAACGCCGCGAGAATGTGAGGAATCCTGATTATTTCGCGCCCCTGGCTCATGCGCTGGAACAGGTCAAAGTCCATGCAGTACTTGAAGTTTTGATCGATGCCGCCCACGGCCCGGTAGGCGTCCGCCCGCCAGAACGTGGACTGCTGCGGCACGGCCATATTGCAGCGCATCTGCCGCGCGCTCGGGCGCCAAACCATGTCCACCATCACCGGGGTCTCGTCGTCGGCCGTGAGCACCGTGTCGCCCGTGACCATGGCCGCGCCGGGGTTGTCCCGGAAGGCCTCGGCCACGCGGAGCAGTGCGTACTCGTTCCAGAAATAGTCGTCGGAGTTGAGCCAGCAGAGTACCTGCCCCGTGGCCCGTTCGAACCCCTCGATGAGAGCCGCAGTCTGCCCCGCGTCCTTTTCGCTTCGCCAGTAGGCCAAGTGCGAACCAAAGCGGCGCACTACGTCCACGGTGTCGTCGGTGGAGCCGCCGTCCAGCAGGATGTGCTCCACCTCCACACCCTTCTGACCGGACACGCTGGTCAGGTTGCGCTCCAGATACCGGGCCTGGTTGAAGGAGGGCGTGACAACCGTGATCTTGGGCATGGCGCTCATGATCCTACCGCTCCGCCGTTTCGCGCAGCACGCGCCACAGGGTTTCTCCCGCGCGGTCCCAGCGGTATTTGGACGACTGCACGAAGCCCTTGGCCACCATCTGCTTGCGCAGGTCCGGGTCGTCCAGCACGGAGGCGATCTTCACGGCCAGATCCTCGGCGGACTCGGGATCGAAGGCGATGCCCGCGTCGCCCGCCACTTCGGGCAGGCTGGTGGCGGCCGCGTAGATCACCGGCGCGCCGCTGGACTGGGCCTCCACCACGGGCAGGCCGAACCCCTCGTAGAGGGACGGAAACACGTAGGCCAGGGCCAGCCGGTAGGCCTGGCAGAGGTCGGCCTCGGGGAGATACCCAAGGCAGCGGACCTTTTCGGGCGGAAACTCGGGCGGCAGGGATTTGCGCAGGGCCTCCTGGTCGCCGAACCCGGCCACGGCCAGCACCGGGATGTCGCGGCCCTGCCTGGCCAGTATGGCCAGGGCGCGGGGCACCACGGAGAGGTTCTTGTGGGGCTGGAGGTTCCCCGCCGTCAGCAGGAAGGGTTCCGTGAGGCCAAACCTTGCGCGGAAATCCTCGCCCAAGTGCGCCTCGTCCTCGCGCGGGGGGCGGAAATGGGCCATGTCCACCCCGTAGCTCGGCAATACCTCGAGCTTTTCCGCTACTTTGCCGAATACCTTGAGCATCTCGCGCTTGGATGACTGGGTGCCGGTGATGGCCCGGTCGGCCCTTTTCAGCCCGGCCTTGTGGCGCAGGGTGAACACCGTGCGGATGTGGAAGGCCAAAGTCTCGGGGTGGGCGTGCCAGAGCACGTCGTGGTACATGCCCACGCATTTCCCGGGGATCAGCGGCGGAAAAAGGCCGTCGGGCGAAAAAAAGACGTCTTGCGGGGAGAACAGGCGTTGCAGGAGCATGCCGGTCTGCTGCCAGGCGTAGAGCGAGGGAACCTTGGCCGTGACCGCCCGGGCCGCGCCGCTCTCGATAAGCCGCAGGGCTACGGGGTTGACCAGGGGCCTGCCCGCGAACAAGGTGAACTGAGCCTGGCCCTCCGAGGCTTCCACCAGATGGGGAAGGATGCACTCCAGGTAACGGCCGATGCCGGTGCGAAATGGATAGGCCAGGGGGCTGGCGTCGATGCCGACGCGGAAAACCTTTGGCATTCAGGGGGCTCCGGCGCGTTGACATGCGTTAAATTTCTGGAATAGGCAAGTCTGTTCATGCGCAAGACCATCCTGGCCCAGCCGCACGCGGGGCTCACCACCACTCTGCGCCAGAGCCTCGCCCTGGCATCCCCTCTTGGGGTCTTCGTCCATTTCCTGCGCTGCCGGGAGCTTCTGCGCGAGTTCACCCGCCTGGAGTTCTCGGGCCGCTACCAGGGCACCATGCTCGGCCCCCTGTGGAGCCTCATCACCCCGCTGGTCACGCTGGGCGTCTACACCTTTGTGTTCTCGGCCGTGTTCAAGACCTCCTGGAGTGGAGCCGGGCAGGGCGGGGTGATGGAGTTCGCCCTGTCGCTTTTGACCGGACTGGCCTGCTTCGAGGTGGTCTCCGGCGCGGCTTCGCGTGGGGCGCTGGTCATGAGCGAGAACGTGAACTTCGTGAAAAAGGTGGTCTTTCCGCTGGAGGTGCTGCCGGTGAGCGTGGCCCTGGCCCTGACCGTCCAGTCGCTTTTGTCCTTGGGCCTTGTGTGCGCCGCGCGCCTGGCAACCGGGGCTGGCCTGCCCGAGACCGCGCTTTTGGCTCCCCTGGGCTACGTGCCCCTGGCCCTGCTCGCCGCCGGGCTCGGGCTGTGGCTGGCCCCCGTGGGCGTGGCCGCCAAGGACGTGGGGCACATGATCACCGCCTTCATGCAGCTCTATTTCTTCCTGACCCCGATCGTCTATCCGCTCTCGGCCGTCCCCGATCGCTACAGGCCGCTTCTGGCGCTCAATCCCCTGCATGTGGTCATCGAGCATTTCCGGCGCACGCTCCTGTGGGGCCTTGAGCCGGACTGGACGGCGCTGGGGCTCACGACGGCTTTCTCCGCCGTGTTCCTGCTGGCCGGGTTCGCCTGGTTCATGCAGCTCAAGAAGGTGTTCGCCGATGTCCTCTAGCCCCCTCGTCACCGTCGAGGGGGTGAGCAAGGTCTACCACCTCTACAAGCGCCCCCAGGACCGCCTGCGCCAGCTTCTGGCCGTGGGCGGGCGCACCTACTACAAGGAGCACTGGGCGCTCAAGGATGTGTCCTTCACCATCGAGCCCGGCGAGGCCTTCGGCATCATCGGCCGCAACGGCGCGGGCAAGTCCACGCTCTTGCAGGTCATGGCCGGGGTGCTCGCGCCCACGGCCGGGCGCATCGAGACCCCGGAGCGCGTGGCCGCGCTTCTGGAGCTGGGCAGCGGCTTCAAGCCGGACTTTACCGGCCGCCAGAACGTGTTCATCAACGCGGCGGTCCTGGGCGTTCCACGCAGGGTGGCCGAGGAGCGCATGGACGACATTTTGTCCTTCGCCGACATCGGTGCGCACATCGACCAGCCTGTGCGCACCTATTCCTCGGGCATGTTCCTGCGCCTGGCCTTCGCCGTGACCATCTGCCTCGAGCCCGAAGTGCTCATCGTGGACGAGGCCCTGGCCGTGGGCGACGTGTTCTTCCGCCAGAAATGCTACGCCCGCCTGCAAAGCCTCATGGATACGGGCGTGGCCGTGATCCTGGTGTCCCACGCCATGAACGACGTGGCCCAGTTCTGCTCCAGGACGCTGTATCTCGAGCGTGGCCGGGTGAAGTTCCTCGGCCCCTCCATGGACGGCGTGAAGCTCTACATGCTGGCCGCCTCGCCCGGGGCCTCCGCCACGTGTTCACTGGCCGCCCGTCCTGCAGAGGTCGAAGGTTTCGGCCAGGAGGACTTCTGGCCCCAGGACGACGCCTTCATCGATCTTACGAACGCGGGCCGTGCCGAATCGGGCATGGCCGAGTGCGCCCGCGTGGCCGTGCTCGATTGCCAGAACCTCCCGGCGAGAGCCTTCGAGCAGGGCGACACGGCCCGGTTCTTCGTGGAGTATCGCGCCCACGCCGATATGGAGGTGCCCGTGGCCGGGGTGGAACTCATAAGCGAGAAGGGCGTCATCGTCTTCGGCAAGAACACCTTGCAGTTCGACTGCAGGGTGCCCGAGCACGTCCCCGCCGGGTCTGTGCTGCGCTTCGCTTACGAGCTCAAGCTCGATCTGGGCATCGGGGAGTACACCTTCGGCGTGGGGCTCACCACCATGGCTGCCCGGGACTTCGCCCGCCGCGCCGAGATGACCCACCCGGAGCTCGATTCCAGGAACACCGTGCTCTCCACCCTCTCGAACGTGGGGAGCCTGGCCGTCACCTTTCGCACCGCCGACACCACCCCGGTGCAGCTCACCCACCACGGTGTGGCCAACCTGCCGGGCACGGCGCGCGCGGCATTCCTGCCCGGCACCTGCGCGCCGGACGAACCAAATCCCCAGACGCAAGCGGAAGCCCGCCCCGCATCGGACAAACAGAGCGCATGAAAAACGACGATTTCAAGGCGGTCATCCGCGACATCTCCACGGGCTTTCGCGCCGAGGCCCCCTTGCCCGCCCTGTTCGACCGGGCGCTGATGCTGAACCAGAAGCTCTGGCGCTGGTGGGACCTGGGCTGGCGCGCGCTCAGGCGCCTGGCTCCGGCCCTGGCCGTCGAGCGCCGCCCGGGAGAGAAGCCGCTCATCGCCGTGGACCTCTTGCCGCTTCTGCCCGGGGGGGCCAACGGCGGGGCCAAGGTGTTCACCCTGAATTTGCTCGAAACCATGGCCGCCATGGCCCCGGACTGGACCTTCGTGCTGGCCGCCAACCCGGAAACCCTGCCGGAGCTCAAGTCTCTGGAATGCGCCAACTTGGCCGTGGTTCCTGCCGGGCGCAAGTGGCAGGTGCAGCCGCCGCGAAAGCTCCTGGGCCGTCCCATCGACGCCTGGTTCTGCCCTTTCACCCGGCCCTATTTCCAGCATCAGGACATCCCGCTGGTCTCCATCATCTACGATCTGCAGTACCACTACTATCCGCAGTTCTTCTCCGACGCCGAGGCGCGCGGCCGCGACCAGACCTTCCAACTGGCCGCCAGGCGCTCGGCCCGGCTGGCCTGCATCTCGGACTACGTGCGCAAGACCGTGCTCGAATACGGCAACCTGCCCCCCGAGAAAGTGCGTACCGTACACATCTGCCTGCCCGAACGCCTGAGCGTGCCGTCGGACGCCGAGATCGACGCGGTTCTCTCGCGCTTGGAACTCACCCGTCGGGGGTATCTCATCTTCCCGGCCAACTTCTGGCCCCACAAGAACCACGCCGTTCTGCTCACGGCCTTCGGGCTCTTCGCCAAGGCCAATCCCGAGTCCGGGCTCAAGCTGGTGCTGACCGGAGCCGACACCGGCCTTGCCCGGGAGCTCAAGCAGGCCGCCGCCTCCATGGGGCTGGCCGGCCGGGTGGCCTTCACCGGCTACGTCTCCGACGACGACCTCGCCGCCCTCACCGCCGGAGCCCTGGCGCTCATTTTCCCCTCGCTCTTCGAGGGCTACGGCATGCCCGTGGCCGAGGCCATGTCCATGGGCGTGCCGGTACTGTGCTCAGACGTCACAAGCCTGCCCGAAGTGGGCGGCGACGCCGTGCTCTATTTCGACCCGCGAAAGCCCGAGGACGTGGCCGCATCCATCGCCCGCATCGCCACCGAGCCGGGGCTGGCCGCCGAGCTTGCCGACAAGGGCCGTGTCCGCGCCGCGACCCTGGGCGGGCCGCAGGTCATGGCCCAGGGCTACCTGGAACTACTGGACGAGGCCATGCGCGGGCTCGGCTCCCAGAGCGTCGCCTGCGAAGGCGTGAGCCGCGACGCAGTCAGCGGGCGGGTGTTCGTCGCCTTCGGCCCGGCTTCGGGCAGGCAGTGGGTCGAAGCCCGCTTCCGCAACGAGGGCGACGCCCCGGTGGCTTACGAGGCCTTCCTCAACGGCAAGCTCCTGGCCCCGCGCGCCGCACTTGCCCCCGGAGCCACCCTGGACATCACACGCCTGGCCAGCCCCTACGGCGGCTGCCTGGAAATCCTCTTCGATCTTCCTGCCGGGCATGACTCCGTACCCGGCCTTCGCTGCCTCACGCTCGCGCTCACGGGCGCGCACGAAACCGATCTCCTCGGGAGCACCCCATGCTGACCCTCTCCGTCGTCACCCCCTCGTTCAACCAGGGCCGTTTCATCCAGCGCACCATCGAATCCGTGCTCTCCCAGGGCGTGCCCGTGGAGTACGTGGTCATGGACGGCGGCAGCTGCGACGACACCGCCGACGTGGTCAAGCCCTACGAGGGCAGGCTGCACTTCGTGTCCGAGAGCGACAAGGGCCAGACCGACGCCCTCAACAAGGGCATCGCCGTGTCCCAGGGGGACGTGATCGGCTGGCTCAACTCCGACGACGTGTATTATCCCGGGGCGCTTAAGGCGGTCATGGAGCACTTCGAGGCCCATCCCGAGTGCGACGTGGTCTACGGCATGGCCGACCACATCGACGTGGACGACAACTTCATCGAGGACTATCCCACCGCGCCCTTCAACATGGACCGGCTGGAGGAATACTGCTTCATCTGCCAGCCCGCGCTGTTCTTCCGCCGCCGGGTGATCGGGCGCTGGGGGCTGCCGGACGTGAACCTGCGCTACTGCATGGACTACGAATTCTGGCTGCGCCTGGGATTGGCCGGGGCACGCTTCGACTACCTGGAGAAGAAGCTGGCTGGATCGCGCTTCTACCCGGACACCAAGACGCTGGGCCAGCGTTTGCAGGTGCACACTGAGATCAACTCCATGATGGCGGACACCCTGGGCTACGTGCCGGACAAGTGGCTGTGCAACTGGGCGCATACGCTGCTGCGCGACAAGATGGGGTTCGACCCGGCCAAGAGGTACACCACGGTGATGATCGCGGCCGCGGCGCTGGGCGCGAGCCTGAAGTGGAACCACGGAGTCTCGCGCGGGCTGTGGAAGACCGTGAAGAGCTGGGTGCGTTAGACCGTGCTCGTAGGCTTCGACGTCAGCCAGACCGGCGCGGGCAAGGCCGGGTGCGGCTACCTGGCCTACGGGCTGGTCAACGCCCTGGCCGCGCGCGGCACGGACTTCGTCTTCTACCCCCACTTCGGCGACCTCTACTGGGAGCCGAACCCCAAGGCCTGCTCCTGCCCCGGTTCCGGGTGCAAACTGGGGCCGACCTTCCGCTGGTTCGAGAAAAGCAAGACGTTCTGGCGAAATCCCCCGGCGGATTTCGAATCCCGCCTGGGCAGCCCGGACATCGTCCACTCCAACAACTTCTTCTGTCCCACAGGGCTTGCGAAGGCCCGGCTGGTCTACACGCTCTACGACCTCTCCTTCATGGAGAACCCCCAGTGGACCACCGAGCAGAACCGCGTCGGGTGCCTTACGGGAGTGTTCGGGGCGAGCCTGCGCGCGGATTTCATTCTTTCAATATCTCAAGCGACGCTTGAACATTTTCTGCGCGTCTACCCGCACTATCCGCGCGAACGCACGGCGGTGATGCACCTGGCCAGCCGGTTCGGCGCCCAGAGCCCCCAGACGCCCCCCAAGCGCCTGCGCGGCGTCGCTCCGGGGCAGTACTGGCTGTGCGTGGGCACCATCGAGCCGCGCAAGAACCAGGAGCGCCTGTTCGAGGCCCTGTCCAAGCTTCCGGGCAACAGGCAGCTCGTGCTGGCTGGCGGGCGCGGCTGGCTCATGGAGGACGTGGCCCGCAGGTTGGCCGACCTCGGTCTCACGGGCCGGGTGAAGCTCACGGGCTACGTGGACGACGCGGAGCTGGCCTGGCTCTACGCCAACTGCTTCGGGTTCGTGTATCCGTCGCTGTTCGAGGGCTTCGGCCTGCCGGTGCTGGAGGCCATGAGCCTGGGCGCGCCGGTGATCACGTCCAATGTGTCCAGCCTGCCGGAAGTGGCCGGCGACGCGGCGCTTCTCGTCGACCCGCTGGACGGTTCCGCCATCGCGGCGGCCATGGCTCGCCTGGAGGGCGACGCGTCGCTTCGTGCGCAGCTTTCGCAGGCCGGGCTTTCCCGGGCCGCGACCTTCAGCTGGGCCGCCGCCGCCCAGGTGGCCATGCAGGGCTACGAGCGGGCGCTGGCGCTTCCCCGGTTCGCTTCTCAGGCGCGGTAAGTGTTTCGGCGATTCCGATGCGGAGGCCGCACGGTCCGCCCAATCCCGGCTCACGCCTTGACACGCATGCTCCGCGAACATAACTAGTCCCGTCTTAACACACGAAACGATCCCCGAAAGGAGCCCCGATATGGCTTACGACATCCGCCTGGTGAAGATCATCAACGGCGAGACCGTTCTCGGCAAATACGACGAGGAGACCAAGGGCCTCAAGGAAGTGGCCATCCTGCAGACCGTGCCCACCCAGCAGGGCGTGCAGATGGTGCTCCTGCCCTTCGGCTACCCCTTCGAGACCGAGATCAGCGGCGAGATCAAGGCCGAGCACATCCTCTACACCTTCAAGAGCTTCCCCGAGGAACTCAAGAACAAGTATATCGAGGCCACCTCGAACCTGACCATCTCCTCGGCCCGCGACTTAAGCGCCCTGAACAGGATGGCTCCCGCCGGCAAGAGCGGTTCGGGCCTGATCCTGAAATAGCTCCGGTTCAAAACTTCTTTCCCGACCGGCCGCGCCGGGAGCCCGGCCGCTGACGGCGCATCCAATCCGTCGCCAGCGTCCGCGCCCCCGCGCGGCCGGTCCCTTTTCGAGACCTATGCGCCACATCCTGCGTCTTCTTCCCAAGCCCAGCCACTACGCCGGGGCCGAGTGGGGCGCGGTCCGCAAGGACCCCGCCACTGTGTCCGTCCGTATCGCCCTGGCTTTCCCCGACCTTTACGAGGTCGGCATGAGCTATCTGGGCCAGAAGATCCTGTCCGAGGCCGTGAACCGCCGCGAGGAGTTCTGGGCCGAACGGGTCTACGCCCCCACGAAAGAGGCCGCGGAGGTGATGCGCGAGCACGGCGCGCCGCTGTGCACACTGGAGTCCGATACGCCCCTTGGCGAGATGGACGCGGTGGCCTTCCACCTGACCCACGAGCTCTGCTACACCAACGTGCTCTTCATGCTGGACCTGGCCGGACTGCCCCTCTACGCGGCGGACCGCGACGCGTCGCACCCGTTGGTGCTGGCCGGGGGAGGGTGCTGCTTCAACGCCGAGCCCCTGGCTCCGTTCATGGATGTGATGATTTTGGGCGACGGCGAGGAGGCCCTGCCCGCGCTTCTGGACGAACTGAAGCGCGTCAAGGCCGAAAAGCTGTCCCGGAGCGAGACGCTTCTCAGGCTCAAGGACCTGCCGGGCGTGTACGTGCCCGCGTTCTTCGGGGAGGCCGTCCAGGCGTCCGCCCAGGACGCCGCTCCCGGTGGACTTCCCCTGGTCCCGCTGGTTCCCGGCTACGAACGCGTGGAAAAGGCCCTGGTGGCCGATCTGGACACCGCCCCCTTCCCGCTGCTTCCGGCCGTCTCCTGCGGCCAGGCCGTGCACGACCGCATGAGCCTGGAGATCGCGCGCGGCTGCACGCGCGGCTGCCGCTTCTGCCAGGCGGGCATGATCTACCGCCCGGTGCGCGAGCGCAGCCTGCACAAGCTGGCCGAGCTCACCGGCGAGGGCCTTTCCGCTTCGGGCTATGAGGAATTGTCCTTCCTGTCGCTTTCGACGGGCGACTTCTCGGCCCTGGAGAGCCTCTTCGAGCAGTCCGCCGCGCGCTGCCTGTCCGACCAGGTGGCCGTGAGCCTGCCCTCGCTTCGCGCCGGCACGCTCACCCCGCGCATGCTCGGGCTCATGGCCAAGCTCCGGCGCACCGGAGCCACCGTGGCCCCGGAGGCCGGAAGCGCAAGGCTCCGCGCTGTCATCAACAAGGGCATCACCGAAGAGGACATCCTGGCCCACGCCACCAGGCTCTTCGCCTCGGGCTGGCAGTCCATCAAGCTCTACTTCATGATGGGCCTGCCCACCGAGACCGACGAGGACCTGGAGGCCATCGCCGACCTGGCCGTGAAGGTGCTCCAGTGCGCCCCCCGGGGGGCCAAGCGCCTCCAGGTGACGGTGTCGGTCTCCACCTTCGTGCCCAAGCCGCACACGCCCTTCCAGTGGGACGCCCAGATTTCGCGCGAGGAGACCGAGCGCCGCCTGGGGCTCATTAAGTCGCTTTTGGCCTCGTACAAGAAGATCACCATCCGCTGGCACGAGCCGCGCATGAGCTGGCTGGAAGGAGTGTTCTCTCGCGGCGGGCGCGAACTGGCCCCGGCGGTGGAGCGGGCCTACCGCCTGGGCGGGCTCTTCGCCAGCTGGGTGGACATGCTGGAGCTTCCCCCCTACGAGCAGGCGTTCGAGGAGTGCGGGATCGACACGGAAGCGTACTTCCGCGAACGCGACACGGTCGCGCCCTTGCCTTGGGACCACCTGAGCTGCGGCGTGTCCAGGGCGTATCTTCTCAAGGAGCGCGAGCGCGCCCTGGAAGGCAAGAGCACCCCGGATTGCCGTTTCGGGGCCTGTGTGCAGTGCGGGGCCTGCTCCGAGCTGTGCAAGGAGCCCGAGATCCATGCGCCCGGCATCCGGCCCCGGGTGAACCTGTCCGTGCCCGAGTGGAAGGCGGCCATGGACGCCGCGACCTTGGACGAAAGCTCCGCGCCTGAAGCGGGCGCCGACCGCCCTGGCGATGCCCAGGCGTCCGGCCCGTCCGGGAAACCCCTCAACACGCCCCCCCAGGCCCGCGAAGAGCTGACGCTTCGCGCCGGACACTATCGGGTGTGGTTCTCCAAGACCGGCCCGGCGGCCTACCTGAGCCAGCTGGAGCTGGGCAACGTGCTGGAGCGGGCCCTTCGCCGCTCCGGGCTCAAGCCCTCGTTCTCGGCCGGGTTCCACCCCATGCCCATGATTTCCTTCGGCTGGGCCCTGCCGGTCGGCGTGGAGAGCCTGGAAGAGTGGTTCGCGCTCTTTTTGCGCGTCCCCGCTCCTCTCAAGGAGATCGCCGAACGCCTGGATGCGGCCCTGCCCGAGGGGCTGCGGGTTCTCAAGGTGGACGAGCTCGGCCCCGGCAAGAAGGTGGCCCAGCCCGTGGCCGAAGAGTTCCTGCTGACCTACCTGCTGCCCGGCGACGATGCCGCCGCCCGCATGGCCCAGTGGCGCGAGTTCATGTCCGCCGAGCACTTCCCCTGGTTTTCCGTGACCAAGCGCGGCTCGCGCACCGTGGACATCCGCCCATTGGTGGTGAGCATAAGCGAGCGCTCGCCCGTGGAGATCGCCGTGACCTTCTCCTGGAGGGACAACCAGTACGCCAGCCCCCTCAAGCTGGTGGGCGCGGTGAACGAGGGCCTTTCCTTCAAGGATTTCACCCTGACCAAGCTCCGGCAGATGTTCGAATAAAACGGCCCTGCGGCCGATTTTGAAAGCCCTCGCTGCGGTTCGTAAGCGAGGGCTTTCTTGTTGAGAGCTTCAGCCGTGGCCAGGCGGGGAAAGACTTGTTGGGGACGCGGGGGCGTACAGGCGGCTTGGCCGCCGGGAATTCCGGGACGCGTGTTGTCACGGCCGCGCCGCCATGGTATCAAACGGCAAATCCCTTCTCCCGGAGGTGTCGCATGGCAACGAGCCCAGACGTTCTGTCCGAAAGGATCAAGGCTTTCTATCCCGAGATAGCCAAGCACGATCTGTCCATGCAGGTTACGGACGATACGTCCAGAAAGGCCTGGGCGGTGGAGATCTCCAAGGGCGGGCACAAGCTCAAGACGTACGTCGATTACGCCGACGCCGAGGGCTGTGTGGAAGGCAAGGAGTGCGTGCACCTCTCGACCCAGATCGGCCAGTTCATCCGGATATACTGCAAGGGGAGCTGCCCGCCCTAGCGCAACGCCGGCGTCCGGACGGCGATCCCCGTTCAGTGCTGATAGCTGGCGATGATCTGACGAGCCTTTCCCGACATCTTGAGCTTGTCCAGCGAGCGCTGCAGGCGGTCTACGAGTTCGTCCGGCATGTCCTTGCTGCAGGCGAAGTAGATCGCCCCTTCACGCAGCACGAAGACCGTTTCGAAATCCTCCGGGCGCAGGCCGCATTGGGGCAGAATCCAGGCGAAAGCATGTTCGCTGCCGGCCAGCAGGTCTATGCGCCCGGCGTTGAGCTTGAGCGCGTTGGACCGCATGTCCGCCGCGTACTCCAGGTTCCGCTCCGGGTAGCCGTGAAGCAACAGCAGTTGCGTGGACGCGAACTCGCGGACCGTTCCGGTCTTGAATCCTTCCGCGTCGGAAAGAGCGCCTACGCGGATACGCCTGTCCCTGCGCGCGATCAGGGAAATCCGGTTGTCAAGGATCGGGCCGATCCACTTGAACCAGTCTTCCCGTTCCGGCGTGCGGGTAACGGAGTAGAGAATCGCGCCGGATTGCTTCCTGGCGACGGCCAGCGCCCTGGGCCAGGGCATCACCTGCGTATCCTCGACCCGGGCGTCGACGCCGCAGTCCTCCAGCATGAGCCTGAGCAAGTCCGTGGAGATGCCTTTCACGTCGCCTTTCTCCACGAAGTTGAAGGGAGGCAGGTCCTCGGTCAGGATGGTGTAGCCTTGCTTCTCGGCCCGGGAGGGGGCGGCCAGGGCCAGCATGAGCGCGAGCGCGACGAGCGGAAGCGCTTTCACGGCCTCACGTCTCGAGATTGCCCCGGCAGGCGGACGGCGGGGATGCTTGCGAGAATATGGGCAGCTGCACGACGAATTTCGCGCCGTGCCCCGGTTCCGATTCCACGTGGATCGTGCCGCCGTGGTTGCGGGTGATGATGAAGAACGAGACCGACAAGCCGAGCCCGGTGCCTTCGCCCGGCTTCTTGGTGGTGTAGAACGGCTCGAAGACCTTGCGGATGTCCTTCTCGCCGATTCCGGGGCCGTTGTCCTCGATCTCTATGACCGCCATTTTCCCTTTGAGCTTGAGTCGCAGGAAAATGCTGGGCTCCTGGCCGGGGCGGGGGTGCGAGGCCATGGCCTGGGCGGCGTTGCGCAGCAGGTTGATGATGACCTGTTCGATCTCCATGGGCACGCAGGGAACCGGGGGAACATCGGGTGAATACTCCCTGGTGATTTGTATCTGTTTGAAATCGTATTTTTTCTTGAGGTCGTAGTCGGTGGAGGCAAGATTGATGCTGCGGTCGAGCAGCTCGTCGAGCCTGGTTGCCACGGCCTTCACCGACGCCCGCCTGGTGAAGCTCAACATGTTGCTGACGATCTTGGCCGCGCGTTCCCCGGACTCGCGGATGTTGGAGAGAAATTCCATGATGCCCCGCTTCTCCAGGTAGGCGGACACGTCCTCGATGTTGCAGCCGCACTCCGAGGCGACCTGCGAGTTGGCGTCCAGTCCGGGTGAGACGCGGCGCAGGATGTTCTGGACGCTCTGGAGTATGCCGGCCAGGGGATTGTTGATCTCATGGGCCATGCCCGCGGCGAGGCCGCCAAGCGACATCATCTTTTCGGTCTGGAGCAGCAGCTGTTCCAGCCTCGCCTGGTCGGTCACGTCGTCGATGCGGATGACCGCGCCATTCTCCGCGCCGCGCTGGACGGGAAAGACCAGGATGTTCTCCTGGCGGATCTGGTCGTCGACCATGTGGGCCTGGTTGGAGAGCGAGTCCGGCTTGCCCTCGCGCAGGGCCCGTTCGATCATTTCCGTGTGCGCGGCCAGCCGGGGGAGCACCTCGGTCAGGGGCATGCCCAGGAGGTGGTGTTCGTCGATGCTGGTGGCGGTCAGGGTGGTCCGGTTGAAGTGGGTGACGCGCTGGGCCGCGTCGATGCCGATGACCACGGAGGGCATGGAATCCAGGATGTTCTGGATGAATTCGTGGGCCTCGATCAGCTGTTCTTCGGCCCGGGTCCGGTCGGTGATGTCCTCGAGCATGCCGTCGATGTGTAGGCGCGCGCCCCGCTCGTCGCGGGTGATCCTGGCGTGCAGGGTGCCGATGCGGATCTCGCCGTCCGGCTTGGCGAAGCGTACCCGGAACCGGGAGACCTCGTCGTGGAAATCCAGGAGGAAGCGCAGCTCCTGCCTGTCCGCTGCGTCGATGAGCATTTGGGAGTATATGTCGCCGACCTTGTCGAGGAGTTCGAAAGGCGAGGAGAACCCCAGTAGCCGGGCCATGGCGGAGTTTGCGGAGAGCAGCCGCCCCCCCGGCGTGCAGCGGAAGATGCCCGCCAGGGCGTTCTCGTAGAGGTTCCGGTAGCGCGCCTCGGCCTTTGCCAGTCCCGTCTGGGACTGCTTGAGCTCCTCGTAGCGCAGCCGCAGCTTCTCCACCATGATCACGATGGAGTCCCTGAGGTTTTCGATCTCGCGCAACAAGAACCCCTTGGGGACCATGGCGTCGGCCTGTTCTTCCGAACTGACCGTGAGGGCGTAGGTTTCCACGGCCTTGAGGGGGCGGATGACGGTGCGGTTCAGGATGAGGGAAAGCAGGGCCACCAGGGCCGCGTTGACCAGGGCGATGCTCAGGACAAGGCGGGTGAGGGATTCCTTGAGGGCCTCGCGTGCGTACTCGGGCGTCCCCCAGACCTCGATCTGGCCGATGTTGCGCGTGTTGAAGGTGATGGTGCTCTGCTTGAAGATCAGGTTTTCCGCAGCTGGAGCTTCGCTGGCCGGGGCCAGCGAACCGTCGGAGAGCCTCGTGCGGCCGACCACGATGCGTTGCGTGATGGTGTCGCGCGCAATGACAGCGACGATGAAGTTGTCGCGCATGGCGTTTTCGACAATCTTTGTGGCCTGGTCATCCTGGAAGTTCCACAATGGCAAGGCCAGACTCGAACCGAGCTGATCGGCCATGGTGGAGATACTGGCGTGGAGTTCCTGGTAGAGCTTGTCGCGCTGCGAGGTAAAGTCAAAAAAACCGAACGCGACGAGAACGGCAGTGATAACCGCAATGAGGCTGAGGTTGATTATGATCGGAACGGACGGTTTTCTTGCTGGCATTGCGCGAAACGTGTGCGATACAATGTGATGAAGTCCGTTGACGGCCAACAAAGAACGCTTATTGAAATTTAGAGTCAAAAATTCAAAATATCAAGTGTAAATGGGCTTTCGAGCCGTAACGCTCTTCATCCCGAGGCAGCCTCATGTGCCGTCTGCGGGGTCATATTTGCATTCGGCTTCGGCTGTGCTATAGGTGCGCGCGCAGACATCCTGCGGTCCGTGCCATCGTCTTGTCGCTTCACCTCAGACGGACCGCGTGGCGAACGGCGACCGCATTTGGTGATATCTCCGGTATGTGCCCTCCGGAATCTCAACGAGAGGACGACATTGGACAGCCGAATCCCTTCGAAGCGCTCGGGCGTCCTGGCGCGTTTCCGCGTGGCCCTGCTGGCGGCCGCGGCCTTGGTGGTCGCCGTGGCGCACGGGCACGGCCACGCGCGGGTGGAGGCGACGAGGGTAAGCCTGTTGCACTACTGGACCGGCGCTTTCAGCGGAGGCATAAGCGAACTCGTGGAGGCGTTCAACGAGGGGAACGCCTCCATGCGCGTGGACGCTTCGGGCCTGGAGCACGAATCGTTCAAGGTCGGCATCAAGGGGATGCTGCACGAAGGCAGGGCTCCGGACATCTTCTCCTATTGGGCCGGGGCCAGGGTCAACTCGTTGGTCGAGGCCGGATATCTGGCGCCCATCGACGACGTCTGGGCCGAGTCCGGGCTCAACGGTCTGTTCACCAAGACAGTGGCCCAGGCGTGCACCTACGGCGGCAGGAAATACGCCGTTCCCGTCACGCAGCACTACGTGGCCTTCTTTTACAACAAGAAGGTGTTCGACGGCCTGGGACTGGCCCCCCCGAGAACCTGGCGAGAGTTCCTGGACGTGTGCGCCCGCCTCAAAATGGCCGGGGTCACGCCCTTGGCCCTGGGGACGCGCGAACTGTGGCCGGCCCAGTTCTGGTTCGACTTTCTCCTGTTGCGCACGGCGGGGCCCGAGTACCGGGGGCGCCTGATGGAAGGAGCGGCGTCCTTTACCGACCCGCAGGTGGAGCGGACCTTCGCGCTCTGGAAGGCCCTCCTGGATGAGGGATACTTCAACCGCGCCCCCGAAAAGTCCGACTGGGCGGACGCCGCCCGGATGGTGCGCGAAGGCGAGGCGGCCATGACTCTCATGGGCTCGTGGATCATCGGACTCTACACGGGCCAGATGGGCTGGGAAGAGCAATCCGGATTCGACTTTTTCCCGTTCCCAACCATCGACGCTGGCGTGCCCCAATCGGCTCTGGGCCCCATCGACGTCTTCGTGGCCACAAACGGCGGCAAAGCCGAGGACAGCAAGAAGGCCCTGGCCTTTTTCGCGCAGCTCGGCCCCCAGATGAAAATGAGCGAAGGGTCCGGGGCCATCGCGCCCAACATCCGCGTTCCCCGGAAATTCTACAGCCCCCTCAGGCAGCGCATCCGCCAGGCCATCCTCGACGCGCCGCATTGGGCCTTCGCCTTCGACCTGGCCACCCCGCCGGCGGTGGCCGATATCGGGCTCGGAACCTTTTCCGCCTTCCTGCGCAACCCTGACAATGCGCGCCAGATTCTGCTGAACACCCAGAAACGCGTGGAAAGCTTCTCTACGCCGCAGCCTTCAGAGACTCCTGCGGATCCGAAACTCGATTCCGACAGGCGGAGGTAGGGCTCCCGCGCGGAGCGTCCCTGCGAAGGCGGGCCACACGGCGCCTGTCTGCCTCCGTCGCCCCGGGCGCACCACCCCGCTTGCGGGGACTCCTGGCGCAAGCCCGGAAAATGCGCTATCGGCATCGAGCGTCCCGGTCCGCGCCCGCAGCGCCCAGGCCCGGAACGCCAATCCTCCCAAGGCTGGAAACTGATGACCCGCAAGCTCTTCGGATACCTCCTCGTGGCCGCGGCCCTGATCGCCGGGTATATCTCCCATGACCGTATCTCCAGGAACGCGACCGGGCCGGATCGGAGTCCGACCGTGGTCCAGGCCCCGGCTCAAGTGAGCCCGGACGCGCCGGGCAGCCCCGCGCCTGATGCCGCCGCTCCCGCGACACCCGCCGCGCCCATCGGGAGCCAGGCCCCTGTCCCGGCCGGGAACGTCCCCGTGGAGAACGGGCGGCTGCTGGCCAAGCTCCCCAACGGGCTCACCGTTCTGGTGGTCGAGGACAAGCGCTTCCCCCTGGTGGCCGAGCGCCTCTACGTGCGGGCCGGGTCCGCCTACGAGGCCAAGGGCCAGGAGGGCTTGAGCCACCTGCTGGAGCACATGGTGTTCAACAGTACCGCCAAGCGGCCCAAGGGGGGCGTGGCCGGGGACATCGAAAGCGCCGGCGGCGACACCAACGCCTCCACCAGCTTCGACTACACCAAGTACATGGCCGACCTGCCCCGCGCCCATTGGAAACTCGGCCTGGACGTGCTCCAGGACATGATCTTCGGGGCCAAGTTCGACGCATCCGAACTCGAGCAGGAGAAAAAGGTGGTCATCTCGGAGCTTGAGCGCGGCCTGGACGAACCAGGCCAGCGCCTTTTCCAGATGAGCCAGGGACAGGTGTGGGCCGGGCTGCCCTACAGCCACCCGGTCATCGGCTACCGGGAGACCGTGGGCGCCGCCACTTCCGAGGACCTCAGGGCCTACGTGAAGCGCCTCTACCAGCCCCAGTCCATGCTGCTGGTGGTGGTGGGGGACGTGAACGCCCGCGAGGTTTTCAACGAGGCCCAAAATGTCTTCGGCTCGCTCACGAACGACCGGTCCGTGGTTCCCCCGGAGGTCAAGGACATCCTCCCCAATACCGGCGGCCCCACGGCCAGGGCGGCCGGGGGCAACTGGAACAAGTGCTACCTGCGCCTGAATTTCGCCGTGCCCGGGATGCACTCGGCCAAGGATTCCCCCCTGGAGGTGCTGGCGGACCTTCTGGGCGGCCTGAAGACTTCCAGGTTGTACCGCTCGCTGGTCTATGAGAAGCAGCTGGCCGATAGTCTGGATGTCTCCACTGTCGGCCTGGAGCGCGGCGGAGTGCTGAGCCTCGAGGCAACCGTGGACCCGGCCAAGCTGGACGCCTTCTGGGCCGCCCTGGCGCACGAGCTGGCCGCGTTCAAGGCCGGGGATCTCTCCGACGCGGAGCTGGAGCGCACAAAGCTCGGCATCGAGGACGCGGTCTACCGCTCCCGCGAGACCCTGAGCGGCGTGGCCACGTCGCTGGCCTACTACCAGTTCTTCGGGTTCGGCCTGGAAGGCGTGGACAATGCGGTCTACGAGGTCAGGAACACCGACCGGACCCAGATTCAGGAACTTCTGGACACCTACCTCCAGCCGGGCAACGCCAGCCTTTCCCTGCTCCTCCCCGGCGCGGACCAGGCCGGGGCCGAGGCCAAGGCCCGGGCCATGACCGGAGAGCTCTCGCGCCTGTGGCCCGCCAAGGCTTCCGTCGCGGCGGCCGGGCAGGGCGGCGGCGCGGTGTCCGGACCCGAGGTGCTGGACCTGGGCGGCGGGCGCACGGTGGTTCTGCTGCCCGATTCCACCATGCCCTACGCCGCGGTGACGCTGACCTACCGGGGCGGCGACGCCCTGTTGTCCCCGGGCGAGCAGGGCCTGGCCGAACTCGCAGCCAAGGCCCTCACGCGCTCCACGCGCGCTCGCGACGCAGTGGCCATGCAGGATTTCCTGGCTGACCGGGCCTCGTCCGTGGGCGCGTCCTCGGGCCGGGACACCTTCACCGTGAGCGCCCGCTATCCCGCGCGCTTCGCCGGGGACATGGACGCTCTGATGGCCGAGATCGTGGGCGAACCGGCGTTTTCGCCCCAGGAAGTGGAGCGGGCCAAGAAAAGCCAGCTGGCCCAGATCGCCGAGGCGGAGGACAGGCCCAGCAGCCTGGCTTTCAGGAATCTCTTTCCCTTCCTCTATCCGGGCGGTCACTATGGCTATTTCCGGGCCGGTCAGCCGGACGGGGTGAAGCGTTTCGAGCCGGACCAAGCCGCGGCCTTCTGGGAGAAACAGCGCGCCATGCCCTGGGTGCTGGCCGTGTGCGGCCAGTTCGGACGCGAAGAGGTGCTCGCCCTGGCCAGGAAGCTGGCCGCATGGACCGGCGGCGCCCCCCCGGCCTTCTCCAGTCCGTCCTGGTCCTCGGAACACGCCTTGAGCCTCAAGCTGGCCGAGCGCAACCAGACGCATCTGTTCTGGGTATTTCCCGTGGAAGGCAGGCGCAGCCCGGATACCCCGGGCCTGGAGGTGCTCCGTACGGCCCTGGCAGGGCAGGGCGGGCTTCTGTTCCAGGACCTGCGCGACAAGCAGGGCCTGGGATATTCGGTCTCGGCCATGCTTTGGCAGGCCCCGGAGACGGGATTCCTGGTCTTGTACATCGGGACCACGCCGGACAAGGAAAAACAGGCCCTGGACGGATTCAGGCGCATCGCGTCGGAGGTCGCGGCCAAAGGACTGGACATGGACTCCGTGGAACGGGCCAAGAGTTCCCTCGAGGGCGATTACTATCAGGATCGCCAGAGCCTGGGCAGCCGCAGCCAGGAAGCCGCGCTGAACCTGTCCATGGGCTACCCGCTGGACTACGAGCGAGAGCTCCTGACGAAGGTGGCCGCGCTCGGAGGGGAACAGGTGGCCGCCGTGGCGAAGAAGTATCTGGACCCGGCCAAGGCGTACCTGCTCAAGGTCGAGCCGTAACGGGACCCTTCTGCAAAATGGAAAAGGCCCGGAGCGTTCGCGTTCCGGACCTTTTCAGTAGTAGTTCCTCAGTTTGAGCTCCAGCGGGTGCGGGTTCAGGTAGACCTGCCCGGCCAGATACTCCACGCCGTGCTTGCGCACGTGGTGCTTCACCAGAGTCACCGGCACGATGAGCGGGACGAGCCCGGCCCGGTACGCCTCGATCACCTCGGCCAGTTCGGCCCGCTCGTCCTGGGTGGCGAGCTTGCGAAAGTAACCCGCCATGTGCTGCAGCACGTTCACGTTGCGGGCCGTGGTGGCGAGTCTTCCCAATGCCTCCAGGAGAAGCTTCTCGTATGCGTCCAAGAGTTCCTTCGGAGCCTTCCCCTTGGCGTCGGCCGCCAGTGCGCCCATGAGCCGGGCGTGGGAGGGGCTGTGGGCCATGATGAGGAGCTTGTGGCGGGCGTGGAAACGCGTGAGTTCCCTGGACAAGCCGGCTGCGTCCTCGCCTGGTATCGCGTCCAGCATATCCCGCCAGGCACGCAACACGAAGATGCGCTCGATGAAATTTTCCCGCAACCGCGCATCGCAGAGCCTACCTTCCTCCTCCACCGGCAGCAGCGGAAAGCGCTCCATGAACGCCTTGGCGAAAAGCCCCACTCCCGTGTGCGCGGGCATGCCCCCTTCCTCGGGGTAGACCTTCACCCGGGCCATGCCCGAGGACGGGGATTTGTTTTTGAAGATGAACCCGCACAGGTCTTCCCCGGCCAGTTCCTCTACCCGGCGGGCCGCACATTGCGTCATGGCGGTGGTCATGTCCCGCTTCGTGTTCACGGTGACGAGCCGTGGCGCGGCAGGGTCCCCGACCAGGCGCATGGCCTCGCGCGGCACCCCGAGTCCGGCCTCCACCTCGGGGCAAACCGGGACGAACTCCACGTATCGGCCGAGTTCTCCGGTGATCCAGCGATCGTGCTTGTGGCCTCCGTCGTAACGCACAGGCTGTCCCAGCAGGCAGGCGCTCACGCCTATGCGCAGGGGCGGCTCCGGGGCAGAGCCGTTTCCTTGGTGGATATTCATGCTTGTCCGGATAGCGCCGTTGGCGCCGGAAGTCGATTCCCTTTGCGTCCGACAGTATTTGCCGGAGTCGCGAGTGGTGCGGGATATAACAAGCCGGTGTGATGGGTTGGCGACCATGCACGTGGGCGTGGGGGCGCACCCACAGGCTGGATGGCGGAAATTATTTCGCTTTCGGACCCTTACTTTTTGGGGGCTCGACGCGGGAACGAGGCGTTATGCAGTGAAACATGCCTCTGAGATTACGATGTACATTTGTCATGTCGTTGCACACGTGCTTCGCATAGGGATCGTTAAACGTCTAAGCATTGTGGTGAAGATCATTCGTCATTCTTAATTTCCGTTGTTTTGGTTCTTTGGAAATGTGCCGTGTAATCGTTGACAATAATGATTGTGTGCGTATTATTTAGTCTGATGGCAAACAGTAGGAATATCTAGTATCTCGGATGAAGACGAGATAACACCCAGCAGCTCCAAAGGAGGTTTGTGAATCATGTCACATTTGGTTCTCATGCTACACCCAATGCTTGGGATGCTGGCCATCTTGGCGGCCGGTTGGGCGTTCGTAGAGACTCGTCATACCGAAGCGGCAAATGAACAACGAATCAGAACCTTGTCAAACGCGACAGCTGTCCTTGTGTGGATATCTTACCTTGTGGCTGGTTATTGGTATGTTGTGTATTATGCCCCTGACAAGGCAGTGATATTGAAGGGGCCATGGAAGTTCTCTCACAGTTATTTCATGGAAACAAAAGAACATGTGTTTTTTGTTTTGCTTCTCCTGGCGACATTTCTCCCCATCGTCGCGCGTGACGACATCAAGGGAAAGACGCCGGCCCGCACTCTCGTGGGCTGGGTGGCGGGACTCGTCATGTTGTTGGGCATAATGATGGAAGGCTATGGGGCTTTCATCAGCATGGGTGTCAAGCTTGGCGCGTTGCCGCACTAGCCGGGAGGTGGATCATGAACGGAAAGCAATTGTCAGCAACTACTGTCGGATTCGGATTGTCGGCCGTCATCACCAGTATTTTAAGCGTTCTTCTGGTGATTATAAAGGAAACCCACGAGGATACCCTGATGGCCTGGATGAAGGGGGCCACCTCGCATCATTGGATCACGCACGGGATCTTTGACGTCGTGATTTTCGTCGTGCTCGGAATGGCGCTGAGCAAGATGAACAGCGGCAAGGGTGTCGAGATGAAGCTGAACGCCCTGGTGGGCCTTCTGGTGGCGGCTGTTGTGTTGAGTTTTGTCGGTGTGTCGGGGTTTTATCTCTTGGACTGACCCGCGCCCGTCCGGAAATCAAACGAAAGAGACCGGGGAATCCCCGGTCTCTTTCGTTTGTCCGGGTAATCAGTCCTTCTGGGCGTACAGCGGCAGCGTGACCACGCAGCGGGTGCCGCGCCCGTCCATGGGGGCCAGGGTGATGTTGCCGAAGTACTTGCTGGCGATGACCCGGGCCATGGGCAGCCCGAAGCCGGTGGCCGTGGGCTGCGAGGAATGGAAGGGGCTGAACGCCTGGCCGGTCTTGTCCGGGTCGAAGCTGACGCCGTTGTTGATGATGGTGATCATGGCGAAACCGTCCCGGGTGGGGCTGGGCACCGAGGTGACGCTGACGTTGGGTTCGTTGGGGTCGGCGTACTGGAAGGCGTTCTCCAACAGGCAGGCGAAGAGGATGCACAGCTCCATGGGGTCGCCCGAGAGCACGTCGGCTTCAGGCGAAAGATAGATGCGGAAAGCCTCCGGGGGCACGGAGCTTGCCGACTGGACCTTCTCGGCGGCGCGTTCGATGACAGCCGCCAGTTCCGTCCTGTGGAAGGTTGCCTGCTGCTGGGTGATGTCCATGTAGGCGTTGACGTTCTTGGCCATGCGCTCCAGGCGTACGGCCTCGGACAGGATCATCTCGGCGGCCTCGTGGGTGGGCTCGTCGTCGGGGTGCAGGCGCATGAGCTTGCGGGCGTTGCCGCCGATGATGGCCACGGGGTTTCGCACCTGGTGCGATATTCCCTGGATGACCTCCAGTTCGCACTGGGTGGCGTAGGTCACGAAAGCGTCGGTTTCCACCAGTAGGGAGAAATCCACCGCCCGGTCGATGGCCGTGATGGCTCGGGCCTGTTCGGCCACGGGCAGGCCGGTGACGGCGGCCTCGTGCAGGAAGGCCCGGGCCAGGTTGTAGGCCAGGCTGACGTAACGGTGGTCCACATTGTGGATCACGTGGGCCTGGCCGCTCATCCAGACGTGGTTCATGAACTCGTCGCCGATCCCCGCGGTGAAGATGAGGGTGTGCCATCCGCGCCAGTTCCTGTTGAGCTTGCCCGGCGGCTGGTTCTCAAGGATGATGCGCAGCTGCGGGCGGGAGCGCACGAAATCCTCCACCTTGTTGGCCAGCTCGGCGGCGCGGGGCAGAAAGACCGGGGCGAGCTTGGCCAGGGAACTCTCGTGGCTGGTGCTCAGGCCCAGCAGTTCCTTGAACTGGAGCAGGCGGTCGTGGGGCACGGGAAGAAAGGCCATGCGGTCTCCTTGCTTTGGCTGATGGAAGACGGTACTGACCCCTTCCTTACGCCAATTCGGAAGAATGTGGAACAGCTTATGAGCAAGTGCCGGATAGACGCCGTGATTCTCGACTTCGGCGGAGTCGTCGCCGAGGAGGGTTTCGCCCAGGGGATCAAGGCCATCGCCCGCGCCCACAGCCGCGACGAGCAGGCCGTCTGGAAGGCCGGGCTCGAGGCAGTCTGGGAAAGCGGTTACGTGTACGGCCGGGGCGGCGAAGCCGACTTCTGGCGGCTCTTCAAGGAGCGCACCGGCATTTCCGGCGACGAGGCGGGCTGGCGCAGCGAGGTGCTGTCGCTCTTCGCGGTGCGTCCCTTCATGCGGGATCTGGTGGAGCGGTTGCGGGGCATGGGAGTGGTGACGGCCATTCTCTCCGACCAGACCGACTGGCTGGCCGTGCTCGACGAGCGCCAGGAGTTCTTCCGGCACTTCGACAAGGTGTTCAACAGCTACCACCACGGCATGACCAAGAAGGAGCCGGAATTCTTCCTGCTGGCCTTGCGCGAGCTCGGCGTCGAACCCGGCCGCGCGGTCTTCGTGGACGACAATCCCGGCAACGTGGACCGCGCCCGGGAGTTGGGCATGCACGCCATCCTGTATTGCGACCGCGACGATTTTGAACAACAGCTCGGGCGGCTCTGCCCCGGCGTTTTCGAGTAGAACCTCTCAAGGATACTGCAACACGATGCGCAAACCGTACGTCTCGCTTACTCCCGAGGGCTGGCCCTCCATCATCCTGGCCGGTTCCGCCACCCTGGTCTTCTCGCTTCTTAACTGGGCGATCCCGGCCGTTCTGGGCCTTGTGGTCCTGGCCCTGCTGCTCAATTTCTTCCGCGACCCCGAACGGTTCACCCCGGTTGAGCCGGGCCTGGCCGTGGCTCCGGCGGACGGCAAGGTCATCAAGGTGGCGCGCGCCGTCGATCCCATGACCGGCGAGGAGCGCGTGGTTGTGTGCATCTTCATGAACGTCTTCAACGTGCACGTGAACCGGGCCTGCGTGGCTGGCGCGGTGAGCGCCATGCGCTACTGGGCGGGCAAGTTCATCAACGCCAGCTTCGACAAGGCCAGCGAGCACAACGAGCGCCTGGCCGTACAGCTCACCGATGAGGACGGCAAAACCTGGACCATGGTGCAGATCGCCGGGCTCGTGGCCCGGCGCATCATCCCCTGGGCCGAGATGGGTGACCGGCTCGAGCGCGGCCAGCGCTACGGCATGATCAAGTTCGGATCGCGCGTGGACGTGTACCTGCCCGAAGGCTGGACCCCGGCCGTGAACGTGGGGCAGAGGACCGCCGCGGCCCAGACCGTGATCGCCAGGAAGGAGTAGAGGAGCAGGGAGGGGCAGGGCGATCCGTCGTCCTATCGTGTTTCGTGTAGCGCCCTGGCGTCACTTGTCACTTGACCTTCTCCCAAAATGGCCTAGCATCGGGTCACCGGCTCGGACGTGCCGATAACGAACATGGAACAACCCGCCCGTAAGCCACCCGCCCGGGGAGTCTACATCCTCCCCAACCTGCTCACCACGGCGAGCCTCTTTTCCGGCTTCCTGGGCATCCTCTATGCCATATCCGGCCAGTTCGAGAACTGCTCCATCGCCATCCTGGTGAGCTGCGTGTTCGACGGCCTCGACGGCAAGGTGGCCCGCCTCACCGGCACCAGCTCCGATTTCGGCGTGCAGTTCGACTCCCTGGCCGACCTGGTTGCCTTCGGCGTCACCCCGGCCATCATGGTCTACCAGTGGGAGCTGGCCCAGTTCGGCCACCTGGGGCTCATGGCCTCGTTCCTGCTCGTGGCCTGCGGAGCGCTCCGCCTGGCGCGCTTCAACGTGATCACCAAGACCGCCAACAAGAAGTTCTTCCTGGGCCTGCCCATCCCGGCCCAGGCCTGCACCGTGGCCACCTTCTACCTGTTCGCCCAGTTCCTTCCGACCGGGTGGCAGTCGTTCATGCCCAAGGCGTGCCTGGGCCTGGTCTACGTGCTGTCGTTCCTCATGGTCAGCCGGGTGCGTTACGCCTCCTTCAAGGAATACGGGCTTATCAAGGCCCATCCCTTCTCCATGATGGTCACGGCCATCCTGCTTTTCGTGCTGGTGGCCTCGCAGCCCAAGCTTCTGGGCTTCGTCGTCTTCGCGGGGTACGTGCTCTCCGGCATCGTTTACACCTATTTGATTCTACCCCGCCGGTCCGCGCTACGAGAGCCCTCCGAAGAGCTCTCATCATAACCGTACCCCCTCTTTTTTGCGATTTAGGCAATTGTCATCCGGAAGCGTCTCGGCTAACTAGGCGTCTCCGGCCCTTGCCCTCACCTCGTTTCATCCCAAGCGGAGGAACACCATGTCAGAGCGTGTCGTCATATTCGACACTACCCTGCGCGACGGCGAACAATCCCCCGGCGCCACCATGAACCAGGAAGAGAAGATCCGCCTGGCCCAGCAGCTGGAAAAGCTCGGGGTTGACGTGATCGAGGCGGGATTTCCCGCCGCCAGCGAAGGCGACTTCCAGGCGGTCAAGGCCATTGCCGCCACGGTCAAGAACGCCCAGGTCGCGGGCCTGTGCCGCGCGCTGGAATCGGACATCACCCGGGCCTTCGACGCCATAAAGGGCGCGGTTAACCCCCGCATCCACACCTTCCTGGCCACCTCGCCGCTCCACATGAAGCACAAGCTGAACAAGGAGCCCGCCCAGGTCCTGGATATGATCGAGAAGGCCGTGCGTTTCGCCGTGAATCTCACCCCCAACGTGGAGTTCTCCTGCGAGGACGCCTCGCGCTCCGAGCGCGACTTCCTGGCCGTCGCCGTGGAAAAGGCCATCGCCTGCGGGGCCACCACCATCAACATCCCGGACACCGTGGGCTACGCCCAGCCCCAGGAATTTTACGATCTCATCAAATTCCTGCTGGAAAAGGTGCCTAACGCCAAGAAGGCCATCTTCAGCGTCCACTGCCACAACGACCTGGGACTGGCCGCCGCCAACACCCTGGCGGCGCTCTCCGCCGGGGCGCGCCAGGCCGAGGTGACCCTGTGCGGCATCGGCGAGCGCGCGGGCAACGCCTCTCTCGAAGAGGTGGTCATGGCGCTCAAGACCCGCGCCCACTACTACAACCTGGAGACGGGCGTCAGCAGCACGCAGATATTCCCGTCCTCGCGCCTGCTCTCCATGATCATCGGCCAGCCCATTCCGCCGTACAAGCCCATCATCGGCGGCAACGCCTTCGCCCACGAGTCCGGCATCCACCAGGCCGGCGTGCTCAAGTGCGCCGAGACCTACGAGATCATGACCCCGCAGTCGGTGGGTCGCGCGGGAAACGAGATGGTGCTCGGCAAGCATTCCGGCCGCAACGCGGTCAAGGCGCGCCTGGAGGAGCTCGGCTTCAACCTCTCCGAGGACCAGGTCACCCAGATGACCGACGCCGTGAAGAACCTGGCCGACAAGAAGAAGCACATCTATTCCGAGGACGTGGAAGCCCTCGTCCTCGAAGAGATATACCGCCTGCCGGACAAGTACCGGTTCAGGCGGCTCTCCGTGGTGTCCGGCAACACCGCCATGCAGCCCGTGGCGGCCATCGTCATGGACATCGACGGGGAGGAGAAGCAGCTGTCCAGCTTCGGCGTCGGCCCCATCGACGCCGTGTTCAACACTATCAGCCAACTCACGGGCCGTAGTCCCGTGCTCAAGCAGTACGCGGTCAACGCCGTCACCGGCGGCACCGACGCCCAAGGCGAAGTGACCGTGCGCCTGGAAGAGGGCGGACACAAGTCCGTTGGCCGAGGCTCCGACGGCGACGTCATCGTTGCCAGCGCCAAGGCTTTCATCAACGCCCTCAACCGGTTGGCCAAAAAGGAGGAGGAAAGGGAATGCGCCAGACTTTAGCCCAGAAAATCCTGCAGGGCCGCACCGACGAGACCATCACCCAGGACGGACAGATCGTCCGCTGCCGGGTGGACCTGGTGCTGGCCAACGATATCACCGCGCCGCTCGCCATCAAGAGCTTCACCAAGATGGGCGCCACCAAGGTCTTCGACAAGGACAAGATCGCCCTCGTTTGCGACCACTTCACCCCCAACAAGGACATCGACTCCGCCGAGCAGGTGAAGGTGGTGCGCGAGTTCGCCAAGCTCATGAACATCACCCACTATTACGAGGGCGGCGACTGCGGCGTGGAGCACGCCCTGCTGCCGGAACTCGGCCTGGTGGGCCCCGGTGACGTGGTGATCGGCGCTGACTCCCACACCTGCACCTACGGCGGCCTGGGCGCGTTCGCCACGGGCATGGGCTCCACGGACATCGCCGGGGCCATGGTGCTCGGCGAGACCTGGTTCAAGGTGCCCTCCACCATCCGCGTGGTGCTTGACGGCAAGCTGCCCGAATGGGTCGTGGGCAAGGACCTGATCCTTGAGCTCATCGGCCGCATCGGCGTGGCCGGAGCCCTGTACAAGGCCCTTGAGTTCACCGGCCCCGTGGTGGAGCAGCTCTCCATCGAGCAGCGCCTGTCCATGTCCAACATGGCCATCGAGGCGGGCGGCAAGGCGGGCATCTTCCCGGTGGACGCCAAGACCCTGGCCTACGCCAAGGCCGCGGGCCGCACGGGCGACAAGGAACTCTTCGCCGACGAGGGCGCGCACTACGAGTCCGAGGTGGTCATCGACTGCTCAAAGCTCACCCCGCGCGTGGCTTGCCCGCACCTGCCCGACAACGTCAAGCCCGTCGCCGACTGCGCAGGAATCCGGATAGACCAGTCCATCATCGGCTCCTGCACCAACGGCCGCATCGAGGACATGCGCGAGGCCGCCGCGGTGCTCAAGGGCCGCAAGGTCTCCAAGGATGTGCGCTGCATCGTGCTGCCTGCCACTCCCAAGATCTGGAAGCAGGCCCTGAAAGAAGGGCTCCTGGAGATCTTCATGGACTCCGGCTGCGTGGTCGGCCCTCCGACCTGCGGCCCCTGCCTGGGCGGCCACATGGGCATCCTGGCCGCCGGGGAGCGCTCCATCGCCACCACCAATCGCAACTTCAAGGGCCGCATGGGCTCGCTGGAGTCCGAGGTGTACCTGTCCAACCCGGCCGTGGCCGCCGCGTCGGCCATTGCGGGCACGATCACCCACCCCGGCAAGCTGTAAGAGGATATTCGTCATGTACAAAGGAAAAGCACACAAGGTCGGCGCGCATATCGATACGGACGCCATCATCCCGGCCCGTTTCCTGGTGACCACGGACACCGAGGTGCTGGGAAGCAACTGCATGGAAGGCCTCGAGGCCGGCTGGGTCAAGCGCGTGCAGAAGGGCGACATCATGGTGGCCGGAGAGAACTTCGGCTGCGGCAGCTCGCGCGAGCACGCCCCCCTGGCCATCATCGGAGCCGGAATCCCGGTGGTGGTGGCCCACAGCTTCGCCCGCATCTTCTACCGCAACGGCTTCAACATGGGGCTCATTCTGCTGGAAGTGGGCGACGACGCCGCCAAGATAAGCGACGGCGACCAGCTGGAAGTGGACGCCGAGAATGGCGTGATCAAGAACCTGACCACGGGCGAGACCATCAACACCGCCCCGGTGCCTCCCTTCATGCAGGAAATCCTGGATAAGGGCGGGTTGGTCAACTACGTGAAGGACCGCCTGCAGACGCTGGCGTAGACTTTGGAAAGGCCGCCCTTCGGGGCGGCCTTTTTCCCATACAAGGAGAGCATCAGGCGATGATCAAGAATATCGTCATCCTGCCCGGCGACGGCATCGGACCGGAAATCATGGCCCAGGCCGAGAAAGTCCTGGCCAAGATCGGGCAGAAGTTCGGCCACGAGTTCAAGACCAGCTACCATCTGATCGGCGGCGCGGCCATCGACGCCGAGAACAACCCCCTCCCCAAGGCCACCGTGGACGCCTGCAAGGCCGCCGACGCGGTGCTGCTGGGCGCGGTGGGCGGCCCCAAGTGGGACACCATCGAGAAGTCCATCCGCCCCGAGCGCGGGTTGCTCGGCATCCGCAAGGAGCTGGGCCTGTTCGCCAACCTGCGTCCGGCCAAGCTCTTCGACGAGCTTAAAAGCGCCTGCTGCCTGCGCCCGGACATCATCGGCGGCGGGCTCGACGTCATGGTTATCCGCGAGCTCACCGGCGGGGCCTACTTCGGCACCCCCCGGGGCCAGGAGGTCAAGGACGGCGAGCGCGTGGCCTACAACAACATGATCTACTCCGAGTCCGAGATCAGGCGCATCGCCAAGGTGGGCTTCGAGACCGCCCGCAAGCGCGGCAAGAAGCTGTGCTCGGTGGACAAGGCCAACGTGCTGGACGTGTCCCAGCTGTGGCGCGAGGTTGTTCTGGAAGTGGCCAAGGACTACCCCGACGTGGAACTGACCCACATGTACGTGGACAACGCCGCCATGCAGCTGGTGCGCAACCCCGGCCAGTTCGACACCATCGTCACCGAGAACCTCTTCGGCGACATCCTCTCCGACGAGGCCGCGGTGATCACCGGTTCCATCGGCATGCTGCCCTCGGCGTCGCTGGGCGCTTCGGGCCCCGGCCTGTACGAGCCCATCCACGGCTCGGCCCCGGACATCGCGGGCCAGGACAAGGCCAACCCGTTGGCCACCATCCTGTCCGTGGCAATGATGCTGCGCTACCAGTTCGCCATGGCCGCCGAGGCCGACGCCATCGAGGCCGCCGTGTCCTCGATCCTCAAGGCCGGCTACCGCACCGGCGACATCATGGAGCCTGGCAAGACCCTGGTGGGCTGCGCCAAGATGGGCGACCTGGTGCTCGAGCGCCTGTAGGCTTTTCTCCCGCAGAAACGAAAAAGGAGGGCTTCGCGGCCCTCCTTTTTTTGCTTTCGTGCCATCCGGCTCGTCAGGATATTCCTGCCTCGGACTGGAATCCCGGAGCGGATCAGTTGATTGTTTTCCAATCCTTTACCTGTTCCGGAATGAATCCGGATTCCCTGAAAACCCTGGTGAAGGTCCCGTTCTCCCGGAGAACCTCGAGCCCTCTGGCGAGGGCCTCGTAAACACGACGTCCGTCAGGATGGACCTTGGAGATCATCAGGCACCGAGAGCCCGGCAAGGTCACTTTCACGCGAGGAATGGGAACCAGGGTCACCCCGGAATGCGACACCGAGAGGTCCGGAGCCGAGGAAAACTCCAGGAGTGTGAAATCGGCCCTGCCGAGCTTGAGAAACAGGAAGAGGTTCTCGTCGTTGTAGGTGTAAACCAGGTCACGGAGATTCATGGCCTTGAGCGTAGCGATGTCGCCCCTCCAGCCATTCAGGGTCACGGCCGAATACGGTTGCAGGTGTTGCTTGTCCCTGACGGCGAGGATGCTCTTGTTCGTGGGCAGCACGTAGATTCCTTTCACGAATTGGCCTTCATCCACCACGGGCAGGGACATGAAAACGGAGTCGTCGAAGTCGTCGCTCCAGTAGTCCTGGCCTCCGACCACTGCGTGGCCGCTCTTCACCTCGGCCCGTTCTCTGGCAGAATTGGGCGCTTCAACGAATGTTATCCCGACTTCCCCCATCCCGCCGATTTTCAAGGCCTGCAGCATCATGATCATGACGACGACCGACCGGGAGGCGTGCGGGGTTGAAGGTGACGATGCGAAAGATGTTATTCCATACGGAGATCGTTCCCGCAGGAAGTCTCTGTAGCTGTCGATCATGGACCTGGTCGCGGCAACTGTGACCGTATCGAGGGCGGCGGCGGACCCGGGCCTCCCCAGCAGGAGAACTGCAAGACATAGAATCGTCAGGATCAGTTTGGGCACAGCAGGTCCTCTCCTCAATCAACCAATGCATTTTCCGACAGACGTCCGGTTGCGTGAAACATGCTGCATTCCCGGCCCGAGCTCAATGCGTTTCGGAAAAATAAGGCAGGGCGCGGACGGCGGTGTTTCTCTCCGCCATTTTTCAGTTTACGGGGTGACGCGTGCCGTGTCAAAAAAGGCATAATATTGTTGGGTACGAATTGCGCGGTCCGAGTCCCACGGAGGAGCGCTCCTTGTCGGCTGTTTACGTATGTGTTCCGGCGCGCCTGCGCGAAGACAGCGTGACATCTGGTGATCTCCGTGGACAGAAGCGTGCATTTGGGCCATGTGATCCCTGAAAGCTCAAACACATCAAGGAGAGCCGACATGTTGGATTGCGAAAGAAACTATTTCAAAACGCTCTACGAGGCTATCCGGGTCATCAACTCCAGTCTGGAGCCCATGGACCTTCTGAGCAAGATAGCCGAACAGACCGCCAAGGCCCTGGAAGTGAAGGCCTGTTCGCTGCGCCTGCTGGACCGTTCCGGCGCGAACCTCCTGCCGGGTGCGTCCTACGGCCTGTCCAAGGGCTATTTGCGCAAGGGGAAGGTGGAAGTGGCCAAGAGCAAGCTCGACAAGCACGCCCTGGCCGGCGAGACCGTGCACGTCAAGGACGCCGCCACCGACGAGCGCTTCCAGTACCAGGAGGCCGCCAAGGCCGAGGGCATCAAGTCGGTGCTGGTGGTGCCGCTCAAGCTCGAGGACAAGAAGACCATCGGGGTCATGCGCGTCTACTCCGACACGGAGCGCGAGTTCTGCCAGTCCGAGGTGGAATTTCTGATCATCATGGCCAACCTTTCGGCCATCGCCATCGAGAACGCCCGGCTGCACCAGGCCCTCAAGTCGGACTACGAACTGCTCACGGCCTTTCAGTATCAAACCTTCGAGGACTAGCGAGGTCGCTCATGCGCAAGGTCAAGGTCGGCATCAATGGATTCGGCCGCATCGGGCGGCAGGTTTTGAAGGCCCTCTACGAGCATCACGGCGAGGCCGCCGAAGTGGTGGCCATCAACGATCTTTTCGATACGCACACCAACGCCCACCTGCTGGGCTACGACACCAACTACGGCCGCTTCCAGGTGGACATCCGTACCGAGGGCGACGATATGGCCGTGGGCTCCTGGAAGGTGCGCTGCTTCAAGGAGCGCGACCCCAAGAACATCCCCTGGGCCGAGGCCGGGGTGGACGTGGTGGTGGAATCCACCGGCATCTTCAGGACTGGTCCCCAGGCGGCCATGCACATCGAGTCCGGGGCCAGGAAGGTCATCATTTCCGCCCCGGCCAAGGACGAGGACATCACCATCGTCATGGGCGTGAACGATTCGGCCTATGACCCCGCCTCGCACCATATCGTCTCCAACGCCTCCTGCACCACCAACTGCCTGGCCCCCATCGCCAAGGTGGTGCACGAGGCGTTCGGCATCAAGTCCGGGGTGATGTGCACCATCCACTCCTACACCAACGACCAGCGCATCCTGGACCTCCCCCATAAGGACCTGCGCCGGGCCAGGGCCGCCGCCTGCAACATCATCCCCACCTCCACGGGCGCGGCCAAGGCCGTGGCCCTGGTGATTCCGGAGCTCAAGGGGCGCTTCAGCGGCTATTCGCTGCGCGTGCCCACCCCTGCGGTGTCCGTGGTGGATTTCGCGGCCATTTTGGAAAAACCCACGGACACCCAGACCATGCAGGCCACCCTGAAGGCGGCGGCCGATGGCCCGCTCAAGGGCATCATGGGGTACACGGAGGAGCCGCTGGTCTCCTCTGACTTCAAGGGCGACCCGCGCTCGGGCATCGTGGAGTCCGAGTTCACCTCGGTGCAGGATGGCGTGCTGGCCAAGATCGTGGCCTGGTACGACAACGAATGGGGGTATTCCTGCCGCGTGGGGGACCTCATCAGCTTCATGGCCCAGAAGGGCATCTAGCCTCGCCTCTCCACTCAAAATAGCGGCCGCCTCCGTACGGAGGCGGCCGCTATTTTGCTCGTTTCCGGCCACCACGCTACCCTGGCGCGTCATCCGGACGCCAGGACCGGCGCATCCCCGGCTCCTATACGGGATTCCAAAGGGACTTGTCCCTTTGGCCGCCGGAGGCTTCCAACCCTCAATACCTGTCCGGGATCAATTCAGTCCCAGCACCTGCCTCACTTCAGCCCTGGCCTTGGCGAATTCCTCCTGGAACGCGGGGCTCTGGAGCATGAACGCCGCGATGACCGTGCCGCAGATGCGCCCGGCCAGCACGTCGCTCGGGTAGTGGGCGCCGCCGATCTCGCGGTTGTGCCCGAAGACCACGCCGCGCTCGAATATCTGCGCCTGTTTTTCCGGAACCATGTTGGCCAGCACGATGGCCGTGACCGTCCCGAACGTGGAGTGCCCGCTGGGGTAGGAGGCGTTGTCCGGCTTCTTCACGCAGGGGTGCAGCGCGGGGTTGGTGGCGTAGGGCCTGGGCCGGTCCCAATGCTTCTTGGCCGGAGCCAGCAGGAGATCGGCATTCTTCCTGACCTTCTCGAAGAACTCCCTGGCCAGAGGTAGCTTCTCGGCGGTGAAGTCCTGGCCCACCACGTCGGCGAAGCGGAAGACCGTGCGCTCCATGTCGGCCTGGGCGAACGCTTCCTGGGCCGAGGTGCGGTTCTTCTGGAGGGTCATGAGCACGGCCATCTCCCGGCGCTCTTCGGGCGATCCCACGGCGGGCGGGGGAGCCAGGAGCCTTGCGAAATCGATCTGGGAGCCGGTGACGAAATACGTTTCCTCGGCCCAGCCGTATTGGGGCAGGAGCAGGAGAAAGAGAAGAAGATAAACGCGATTCGACGGACGCATCATGGGACCTCCCGGTGTTTCCCGGTCCCATAGCGCACGGCGGAGCCAAATGTAAGGGAGGGACGGGCTCCCCTGGTGTGAGGGGAGCCCGCCGCTTAAGCGTCAGTTAACGACTTGCCCCAGCTGGTCCAGGGACCGGGCCAGGGCCGAGAGCCCGGAGCTCCTGAGCATGACGAACGGCTTCATGCGGTGCTTGCAGGCCTTCTTCACGGTCAGGCAGGCTTCGTGGCTCACGCAGTCCACGGGGCAGATGACCACGTCGGCCGTGGCCAGCTTGCCGTGCAGTTCGGCGGGAGAGCTTTCCATGCCGCCGTCGTGGTGGTTGAAGCGCAAGCCCTGGCGCTCGACCATCTCGCGGTAGTGGCGCACCAGGTTGCAGCGCCCGCCCACGTAGAGCACGCTCTTTCCGGCAAGGGCCGGGCAGGGGCAGCCGTCGCCGCCTTCGCACAGGGCGGCGTTTTCCGAGTACCGCTCCTCGATGATTGCGGCCTGGCGGCGCGTCTCGTTGCGTGCGGCCTCGATCTGCTCACGCAGGGTGTCGGCGTTGGGTTGCGCGATAAGGTCCTGGCGGGGCAGGGCGGTCTCGCGCATCTGGCGGGAAAGCTTCAGCCGCTCGGTGCGCTCGGCTTCGAGCTTTTCCTCCAGTTCCCTGACGCGCACGGCTCCTTCGAGCTTCTGGGCGCGCCGTGCTGCCTGCACGCGCGACAAGGCCTGGCTCAGACCATCCACGCGGCGCTCGAGCCTCCCCAGGCGTTTCAGGTCCGCCCGGTTGGCCGCGCCCATGAGATGCGAGAGCATGTGGATTTCTCCGAAAGCCTTGTTGAGAAGCAGGTTCCCGGCGTCCGGGTGCGACATCAGCGCCCAGAACGGTCCCGGGATGTCGCCGGATTGCACGCTGTGGCTCCACAGGGCTGCAAGGGCCGTTTCTTCCGAGGCCTTGGCGAACAAGCGAAGATCTTTGCGGAACTTCTTGTCCAGGTACTTGTTCACGTAGGAGGAGAGCGGCGTCTCCTGCCTGCATTCGCGCACGAAGAAGGCGTGCAACTCGTAGTCGGAGGCCCCGGGCTTCACCACCACGTCCAGCTTGCGGGCCAGTTTTCGCAGCTCACCCATGCTCAGGCAGGTGCCGAGGATCGGACACTGGTAGTCCTGGTGTTCCCAGAGTTTACGGCGTTGGGGAGTGGTCATGAATGCCTCCTGCGGGGACGTTGGGCATGAATTATTGAAAATGATTTTCATTGTCAACATAGGAGGGTGATTTTCTTTCTTCATGCGCGGGGAAACCGGGAAGCGGCGCGGCGCGACTTGATTTGCGGGGTGCTCGGGAATACCGTCGGCGGGAAATCATCCCGCACCTTAAGGAGCGTCGCATGCAGTATAAACTTCTAGGCAAAACCGGCGTGCTGGTCTCGGAACTCTGCTTCGGCACCATGACCTTCGGCAAGGAGGCCGACGAGGCCGAATCGGAACGCATGTTCGGCGTCTGCCGGGACGCAGGAGTGAATTTCTTCGACTGCGCCAACGTCTACAGCGACGGGCTGGCTGAGACGATCCTGGGCAAGCTCCTCAAGGGCTGCCGGGAGGAGATGGTCGTAACCACCAAGGTGGCCCAGGTGGCCGGGCCAGACGTGAACGCCCTGGGCGCTTCCCGACGGCACATCATGCAGCAGGTGGAGCGGAGTCTCGCTCGTCTGGATACCGACCGCATCGACATCTATTTCATCCACCACTTCGATCCGCTCACGCCCATGGAGGAGAGCCTGCACGCCCTGGACGACCTGGTGCGCCAGGGCAAGGTGCTCTACCTGGGGGCCAGCAACTGGGCGGCATGGCAGGTGGCCAAGGCGCTGGGCATCTCGGCAGCCAGGGGGCTGGCCCGTTTCGAGTGCCTGGAGCCCATGTACAACCTGGTCAAGCGCCAGGCCGAGGTGGAGATACTGCCCCTGGCCCTTTCCGAGAAGCTCGGGGTCATCCCCTACAACCCGCTGGCGGCGGGGCTGCTCACGGGCAAATACAGCGGCGGGGGCGCGCCCGAGCAGGGTCGCATCAAGGACAACAAGATGTACAACACCCGCTACTCCGACCCGGTGTACTACGAGGTTGCCGAACGCTTCATTGCGTACGCCCGAAAGATCGGCGTGCATCCCGTGAGCCTGGCCGTGCGCTGGGTGGCGTCGCATCCGGGAGTCACCGCGCCCATCATCGGCGCGCGCAGCGTGGAACAGCTCAAGGCGTCGCTTAATTCCGTCGAACTCGATCTGTCCCTGGAGCAGCTTGAGGAGGTCACCAGGCTTTCCATCCAGCCGCCCACGGCCACGGACCGGCTCGAGGAAGTGATCGATCCCAAATACAAGACCCGCAACCGGCAGGCCACCGCGCCCAAGTAGCGGCGACTCGACTCCTGGCGCCGGGGAAGTACCGGCGTGGCCGGGCATCGGGCAGGCAGGGGACGGGTCGCATCGACGCGGACTCCTGGCATGCCCGATCGCTCAGCATCCGCATTGGCGCGGCCGGGGATCGGGGTTTGACAGAGCGCTGGGGAGGGCGCATATTCCCCCGCGCACTTTTCTTATGTCAAAAATCACCATTCAGAATCTTTCCAAGTCGTTGGGCGGCCGCGACCTCCTTGCCAATTTCAGCCTCGAGGCGGTGGCAGGGACACGCCTTGCCGTAGTTGGCCCAAATGGCTGCGGCAAATCCACCTTCTTGCGCCTGTTGGCGGGAGAGGCCGAGCCGGATTCCGGCCGCGTCATCCTGCCCGCCGGGGCGCGCCTGGGCTACGTGGCCCAGGAGCTGGCCTCCTCCGACCTGGAGGAACCGCTCCTGGCCTGGGTCATGAGCGCGCTTCCCTCCTGGAAGGAGTTCTGGCGCGAGTGGGAACACGCCAACCTGGCCCACGACGAGCACGCCCTCACGGAGCTCACGGCCCGCCAGGCCGAGATGGAGCACTCCCTCGGCTACAACCCGGAACACCGGGCAAAGGCCATCCTCTCGGGCCTTGGGTTCACCGAGGATGCCTGGCCGGGTCCGGTGAAGCTCCTCTCCGGCGGCTGGCGGGAGCGGGCCAAGCTCGCCCGCGTCCTGGTGGCCGGTGCCGACGTGCTGCTTTTGGACGAACCCACCAACCACCTGGACCTGGAAGCGGTCGAGTGGCTGGAGGAATACCTCCTGTGCTTCCCGGGAGTGCTGGTGTTCGTGGCCCACGACCGCATCTTCCTGGACCGCGTGGGCACGCAGGTGCTGTTTTTGGGCGGCGACAAGCCGTTGGTCAGGCCCGGCAGCTTCAGCGACTTCGTCGAGTGGCGCGCCCAGACCCAGCAGCAGGTGCAGGCCCAGGCCGCGCAGCTGGCCGGGGCCATCGGCCGCCAGATGGCCTTCGTGAACCGCTTCGGGGCCAAGGCCACCAAGGCGCGCCAGGCCCAGAGCAAATTGAAGGCCGTGGACAAGCTCCAGAAAGAGCTTGCCCAAGTCGCCGCCAACATCGAGCGCAAGCAGAAGGTGCTGGACTTCAAGCTGCCCACGCCCGCCCGCGCCGACAAGAACATCCTCTCCGCGGCGGACCTTGAGTTCTCCTTCCCCGGCGGCAAATCGCTCTGGCCCAAGCTCACCTTCAATCTCTACCGGGGACAGAAGGTGGCCCTGGCCGGTCCCAACGGCGCGGGCAAGACCACTCTTCTCAAGTGCATCACCGGCGAGCTCAAGCCCTCGGGCGGATCGGTGAAGATGGGCTCCATGGTGCGCATGGGCTATTTCAGCCAGCATCAGACCGAGATTCTCAGGCCCAACGAGACCGTCATGTCCGAGATACGCCGCCTCTCGGACCCCAAGTCCTCCACCGAGGAGCTGTGCTCGGTGCTGGGGCTCTTCATGCTGGGGGAAAACTATTTCGAGCGCTTCGTGCGCGACCTCTCCGGCGGCGAGAAGTCACGGCTGGTGCTGGCCAGCCTCTTCCTGGCCCGGGCCAACTTCCTGGTGCTGGACGAACCCACCAACCATCTGGACCTGGAGACCCGCGAGGCTCTGGTCAACGCCCTCTCCGACTATGAGGGCACCATCCTCTTCGTGGCCCACGACCGCTACCTGCTCTCCGAGGCGGCCGAGGTGATCTGGACCGTGGGACCGGACGGCCTGTCGGAGTTCCTGGGCGGCTACGAAGCCTACGAGCGCCACCTGAAGGACCAGGCCAAGGCCGCGTGCGGGATGTCCTCCACGCCCAAGGTCAAGGCCGAAACCCGCGAGAGCAGGCAGGCCGAGAAGCGCCGCCAGGCCGAGGAGCGAAACGCCATCAGCCGCGAGCTCAAGCCCAAGAAGGACCGCTACGCCACGCTCGAGGCCGAGCTGGAGGATGTGCTCACCCGCCAGACCGGAGTGGAGCAGGTCATGGCCGACCCGGCCACCTATGCCGATGCCGCCAAGTTCTCCGAGCTCTCCAAGGAGTACCACGTCCTCAAGGAAAAGAGCGACGAGCTGGTGCTGGAACTGGCGGCCCTGGAAGAGGACATCGCCGCCCTGGAAGCCCGACGGGAGGCGGTGTGATCCACCCGCGCCCGGAATGTTCTCTCCGGCAGATAGGGCCGGTGGTTGCCCGCCGGAGCGTCTTCTCCGCCACGGGGGAGGGCGCATGATCCACGTGGTGGCGGGCATCATCTGGAGCGACGGGCGCTATCTCGGCGTTAAGCGTCCCGAGGGCAAGTCCCACGCGGGCCTGTGGGAATTCCCCGGCGGCAAGGTGGAGCCCGGCGAGGACGCTCCCCGCGCCATGGTCCGCGAGCTGCGCGAGGAGCTGGACATCGAGGTTTCGTCCGTGGAGTTCTGGCGGGAAAAAATTCACGAGTACCCCGGCTTCACCGTACGCTTGTCTTTTTTTCATATCCGTGATTTCAAAGGGGTTCCCCGTCCCATGGAAGGCCAGGGGCTTCGCTGGGTGACACCGGCCGAAGCCGAGCACCTGCCTTTTCTCGAAGCGGACCGGGACATCGTCACGGAGCTGTTGGCGCACCCCCGCGCATAAACCGGACTCCCATCTCCCACGGAGCCTTTCTTGCGTATCAGCGATCTTCTGGCCCAGGGAAAGCGTTTCATCTCCCTGGAGTTCTTTCCTCCCAAGGACAAGGAAGCCTGGCCCGCCTTCTTCTACGAGGTCGGCAAGCTCTCCATTCTCGACCCGCTGTTCGTGTCCGTGACCTACGGCGCGGGCGGCTCCACCCAGGCCAACACCCTGGAGCTGGTGTCGCGCTTCTCTCGCGACTTCGGCCTGAACCCCATGGCCCACCTCACCTGCGTGGGAGCCTCGGAGGAGTATCTGCGCTCCTTCCTGGACGGGCTCAAAGCCGCCGGGGTGGATAACGTCCTGGCGCTTCGCGGCGACCCGCCCCAGGGACAAGCCGACTTCAAGCCCGAGAACGCCGCCTTCCAGCACGCCTCGGACCTGGCCGGGTTCATCCACAAGGCCTACCCCGAGCTGTGCATCGGCGTGGCCGGATACCCCGAGAAGCACCCCCAGGCCGAAAGCCTGGAGCAGGACATCGACTATCTCAAGCTCAAGGTCGAGAAGGGCGGCAAGTTCGCCATCACCCAGCTCTTCTTCGACAACGACCATTATTTCCGTTTCGTGGAGAGGTGCCGGGCCAAGGGAATCGACGTGCCCATCCTACCGGGCGTGCTGCCGATTCTGAACTTGGCCTCCATCAAACGCATCCTCTCCCTGTGCGGGGCCACACTTCCGGCGGACTACCTCGCCCGCCTGGAGGCCGCCAACGACCAAGGCGGGGCCGACGCAGTTCGGGAGCTGGGCGTGGCATACGCCCGCGAGCAGTGCCGGGACCTTATCGCGCGCGGAGCGCCGGGCGTGCACCTCTATACGCTCAACAAGGCCCAGGCCTGCCTCGATATCGTGAGGGGTTTGAAATTCGACTAGGACAGATGTTCCTGGTTTGACAGGATATTTTAACGGATACAGTGAGGAGAAGCCTGCCATGTCCAAGCTCGTCGTTGCCGTTGCCGGAGCCACCGGGGCCGTTGGCCGCGAGATGCTCAAGACCCTTGAAGACCGTAATTTCCCCGCCGACGAGGTGATCGCCCTGGCGTCCTCGCGTTCGGCCGGAACCACCGTCCCGTTCAAGGGCGGCGAGCTCACCGTGCGCGAGATGACCGAAGACAGCTTCAAGGGCGTGAACCTGGCCCTGTTCTCGGCCGGAGGCTCCACCTCCAAGAAGTTCGCCCCCTACGCCGTGAAGAGCGGCTGCGTGGTGGTGGACAACTCCTCGGCCTGGCGCATGGACCCCAAGTGCCCCCTGGTCGTTCCCGAGGTGAACCCCGACGACGTGGACTGGCACAACGGCATCATCGCCAACCCCAACTGCTCCACCATCCAGATGGTCGTTGCCTTGAAGCCCCTGCACGACGCCTTCACCATCAAGCGCGTGGTGGTCTCCACCTACCAGGCCGTGTCCGGCACGGGCCAAAAGGCCATCACCGAGCTCGAGACCCAGGTGCGCCAGATGTTCAACGGCATCGACCCCGAAGTGAAGGTCTATCCGCACCAGATCGCCTTCAACTGCCTGCCCCAGATCGACGTGTTCTCCGAGGGTGATTACACCTTCGAAGAGATCAAGATGATCAAGGAAACGGCCAAGATCATGGGCGACGAGTCCATCAAGGTCACCGCCACCACCGTGCGCGTGCCGGTGTTCTACGGCCACTCCGAGTCGGTGAACCTGGAATTCGAGAAGCCCGTCACGGCCAAGGCGGCCCGGGCCATCCTCGCCCAGGCTCCCGGCGTGCAGGTGTACGACAATCCCGCCGAGAAAATGTACCCCATGCCCATCATGGCCGCGGGCGAGGACGAGGTGTTCGTGGGACGCATCCGCCAGGACGACACCGTGGAGTCGGGCCTGAACATGTGGATCGTGGCCGACAACATCCGCAAGGGCGCGGCGCTGAACGCCGTGCAGATCGCCGAGCTGCTCATGAAGAAGGGCAAACTGAAGGTGTAGCGCCCGGCTCTTAGGGCCGTTCTGACGACCCTGCTTTACAAGCGTGTCCCCGCGCGTATGATGCATACGCGCGGGGCTCGATTTTTCCCCGCCGATTGCCTTTCTTTCCCATTCGCAAACCGCAATCACTCAAACGGAAACCAACGTGGAAATACTTAGTAGCACCGAATATCTGGCAAGGATGCTGGCCGCGCCCCGCCCGGGTTCCGGGCAGGTGCTGGCCTTCTATGAACACCGCATCGGCGCCGTCTGCAAAGACCCGGCGCTCATGCTCATGCCCTGGGACGACCACCTGGTACACCGGGGCGACGGCGTGTTCGAGACGGTCAAATGGGTGGACGGCCGCGTCTACCTGCTGGATGAACATCTGGCACGCATGGGGCGCTCCGGCGACGCCATCGGGCTCAAACCGCCGTGTCCGTGGGACGAAGTGCGTGAGATCGTGCTGGAAGTCGGCCGCGCGGCCGGGACCTCGTCCGGCCTGTACAGGATGCTTCTGGGGCGCGGCCCGGGCGGATTCGGCATCGACCCGTCCGAGTGCCCCGAGCCGAGCATCTACATCGCCGCGTACCAGTACTCGCCCAAGCCCGCGTCCTTCTACGAGAAGGGCGTCACGGCGTTCCGCACGTCCATCCCGGCCAAGCAGAGCTACCTGGCCACCATCAAGAGCATCGACTACCTGCCCAACGTGCTCATGAAGAAGGAGGCCGCCGCCAAGGGCAAGGACTTCCCGGTGTGCTTCGACTCGCGGGGCCTGCTGGCTGAAGGGGCCACGGAGAACATCGCCCTGGTGGACGAGAGCGGCTGCATCACCGTGCCCAAGCTGGACAACGCGCTCTCGGGCACGACGCTTCTGCGCGCGCTGGAACTGGCCCAGGGCGAGATCCCGCACTGCTACAAATCCATCAGCGAAGAGGACATCTACGCCGCCAAGGAAATGCTGGTGCTTGGCACCACGGCGCAGTGCATCTCGGTGGTGGAGTACAATGGCAAGCCCGTGGGCGACGGCAAACCGGGGCCGGTGAGCAGGCGCCTGCTTGAGCTTCTGAAGAAGGACCTGGCGGAGAACGGCGTGAAGCTGTGAGACGCGCGTAGAAGAGAACGGAAAGAACAAAAGGGGGCCGCGCGGCCCCCTTTTTCGTGCGGAGTGCTTCGCCCGGCCTAGGGCCCGGCTTAGGGCAATGTGCGGATCATGACGTTCTGGAACTGCACGTTTCCGGAGTGGCACTGCAATCCGATGTGCCCTTCCCGATTCCGGCCGTCGTTGGCCGGGATCGCGTAGTTGGTGACCAACTGGCCGTTGAGGGTGACCTTGATCGCCGCGGCGGTGGCCTCGATCTCGAAGGTGTTCCACTGTCCGGCCGATTTCGAGGCCAGCGTGGAGGACGGGGCCAGGGCGTAGATGGCGCCCGTTTGATGCAGTGGATCGAAATTCGTCCCCACATTGGGGTTGATCGGGTCGGGCTTGAACCCCATGTCGTCGATCTGGATCTCGTAGCCCTTGTTGGAGGCCAGCATCCAATCGTTCGCGGGGTCGCTGGCGTTCAGCGCCGGGAACCGGATCAGCACGCCCGAGTTGTCCGCCCGGCCGCCCGGGACGCTGGTGGTGGGGTTGAAGGAGAGCCAATCCACCTTCAGCACGAAGTTGCGGAACACCTCGCGGGTATACCAGAGCAGCCCCAAGCCGTTGGGCCTGGCCTCCAGGATCGTGCCGAAGAGGGTGAGGAAATCCCCTCCGCCGGCCATCTGCCAGCCCTGGCGGGAGCCGGTGAAGAGCGGCTTGAAGGCCGGACTCGGGGCGGGGGTGTAGCCGGTCACGATGGCGTCGGCGGTCTTGCGGGCCAGGGTCGTCGCGGTCAGGGACGGGTTCGCCGAGCCTATGACCGGAAACAGCGCCGGGCCGGCCACGTAAGTGTTGGCCAGATGGTGGAATTTCCCGGAGGAGTCGGTCACCGACTGTCCGGGTAAACCCATCCACAGGGTGCCGGCCTCGTGGTGGGTCGTGCCGATGTTGTTCCGGTTTGTTTTCAGGTTCTGGATGTCCGCCGGGTTTGGGGCCATGGCGTTGAGAAGATCCTGGGCCGCTTTTTCCATCTCGGTCCAGGCCGCGTTGTCGGCGTCCGAGGGATCGAGGTTGACCCAGGCTCGCGGACGGTTGGTGGCGGGGTCGTTCTGCCAGGCCAGGTCGATCCAGCTTTTCTTGGCGTCTCCGGGCTGCGCGCCGGGGTGGCCGATCATCTGCCCGATGGCCCGCAAGGTGATGGGAATCCACGCCGGGTCCTGATTGGCCTTGATGGCGTCCAACAGGTCCAGGTCCGGGACCGAGGTGAAGAGATTGACGTCGGAGGCGACGCCGGCGCTGGCCGTGACCTGCATGTGGTATTCGTGGCCGTCGGTGGTGGCGCCGCGCACCAGCAGGGCGGCCGTCTCCAGCGCCGTGGCGAGGGCCGGCAAGCCCGGGATGGCCGTCCGTCGGATGCGCGCCGAGATGTCGCTGCGCAGGTGGGCCATCAGGTTCGACCCCATCCGGCCGCCGATCATCGCCGGAGGCGCCAGGGAGTCCAGGGCGAGCCGGGTGGCCTCGATGGTGCCGTTCGCCAGGATCACCGTGCAGTCGGGGGAGAGCAGGGGCGCACGCAGGAACTGCTGCACCCCACCCACCCGCAGCTCCAGTTCGGTGACCCGGTTGCCCACGGTTTTCAGGCCGATGACCTGCGTGTGCGGCAACAGCATCAATCGTCGCCAGGCGTCGATGTTGTTGCGCCAGCGCTTCCCGATGTCTTCCCTGATGGCATCGAAGAGCAGGAACGCGCTGCTGTACTTGTCGAACGGGAACAGCCCGGATTCCGGGGCCTGGCCCTGCACGGCCAGAGGCGCTTCCTCGAGCGACTGGCCAGAACCGAGCACGGTCTGGAACTGGGCCTTCAATTTGTTGAAGAGGTCCCCGGAAATATAGTCGGTGGTCGGCTGCACCCCCATCTCCGTTTCCACCGCCGCATAGTTGGCGCTCAGGTAGGTGGCGACATCCGCCGGCCAGGAGGCCTCGCCCGCAGGCCGCGCGCCGAGGTCCGCGCTGGTCAGGCGCGGCGACCATCCACCCCAGAAGAGCGATCGTCCGCCCGGGCAATAGGCCAATCCGGGAAAGGCTTGGCTGCTGTGCCAGGGGTGCCCCCACACCAGGTTTTGCGGCCCGGGGTCTTGCGCGTTGGAGGCCACGACCTGCTCGGTGGGGGCGTTCAGCCCCAGGCGGGGAAGGTTCTGGGTGTGGGCTGGAAGCAGAAATGATCCGGCGTCGAGCACCAGCACGCGCAGGCCTAGGTTCTCGGCGCGGCGGTACAGCTTGTCGGCGATGTACCCGCCGAACATGCCCGCCCCGATGACCACGATGTCGAACGGATCACCGCCATTGTTGCTCACCTCGGGCCAGGTGCTGCATATCCACCGCCCGAGGACGTCGAAGGAAAACTCGGTTTGCTGGACATTGAGAAAGACGTTCGGATTTGGGTCAAGCTTGGGCAGCATGGTCATATCCTCTCGGTTGTTCGGCTCAGAAAGCGGCAAACGGATTGGGGCGGAGGGCGGTTCAGAGTGTCCACCCGTAACGCAAGCCATCGCGAAGTACAGAGAGATGTCTGGTAAGACTGGAAGCCGGAACGGAGTACTGAGTACAGGTGGGCGCTAACAGATTGCCAAGCGTGTACGACAATAGGAGGGTATTTCGCGGGTGTCAACACATACCGTGTCACATGCATGGCTCAATGCCATGAGGGCGCGCGGCGGCCTATTGCGCTGGATTGTAGCCGCAAGACATTATCAAGACGAGAAGGGGGCCTTTCGGCCCCCTTCTTCGTTCACTCTCTCAGGCAACTTTAGGCCGCCATGGGCTTGCCCCGCTTCATCTCCAGATACGTCAGCACTGCGGCCACCGCCATGGGAACAGCGCCGAAGGCGATGAACACCACGTCGCCGGGCATGCGGGCCCATTCGATCATCCGAACCAGGTCCTGGTTCAGGTAATCCAGCCCGCGCGCGTGCCAGTATCCGTTTTGCAGCACGTCATAGAGCTGCATGACTCCGCCGGGGAACAAACTCCCGGCCAGCATCAGGGCCAGCCCGACGTTCAGCCCCCAGAAGGATATCCGCACGAATTTCTCCGGCCGCTTCCACTGTTCGTCGTCGAGCACCTGCCGGAAGGCCAGCACCATGAGCGCCATGGCCTCCATGCCGAACACCCCCATGAGCGCTGCGTGGCCGTGGTTGGGCGTCAGGATCGTGCCCACCTCGAAGTAGCTCACGATGGGCAGGTTGATCAGGAACCCGAAAATCCCCGCACCGACGAAGTTCCAGAACCCCACGGCCATCAGGAAAAAGAACGCCCACCTGTGCGGGATGTCCACCCGCTTGCCGCACACTGCGCACTCCGAGTGCGTGAGCTTGACGAAATCCCAGGCGTCCAGGGTCAGAAGCGTCAGCGGCACCACCTCCATGGCCGAGAACAGGGCGGACAGGGCCATGTTCAGGTTGGTCTGGCCGGTCCAGTACCAATGGTGGCCTGTGCCCACGATGCCGCTACCCAGGAAGAGGATGGCGTCCAGATAGATGACCCGCGTGGCGGTGAGCCGTGACACCAGGCCCATCCGGAAGAAGATCACGGACACCATCACGGTCACGAAGAGCTCAAAGAAGCCCTCCACCCAGAGGTGGATGATCCAGAAGCGCCAGTTGTCGGCCACGGTGAAGTTGGTGGTGCTGCCGAAGAAGAAGGCGGGCAGGTAGAACACCGGGATGGCCAGGGCCGCCAGCAAAAAGAGCGAGCTGACTTCGCGGCGCTCCGGGTCCTGCAGGGCCGGTTGCACGGCGCGCAGCAGCATCACCACCCAGCCGATGAGGCCGATGGCCAGGAGCACCTGCCAGAAGCGTCCGAGTTCCAGGTATTCCCAGCCCTGGTGGCCGAACCAGAACCACATGGCCCCGAGCATCTGGTTGATGCCCAGGAGTTCGCCCAGGAAGCTGCCCGCCACCACGACCACCAGCGCCCAGAAGAGCGCGTGTATGCCGATGGTCTGCCCTTTTGGCTCCCCCTCGCCCAACGCCTGCGCCAGCAGCAGGCCGCCGGCTACGAAGGCGGTGGCGATCCAGAAGATGGCCGACTGCAGGTGCCAGGTGCGCAGGATGGTGCTCGGGAATACGGCCGCCAGATCGAACCCGTAGAAGCTGCCGGGTTCGGCGCGGAAGTGGGCGGTGGCGCCGCCCAGCATCACCTGGACCAGGAAGAGCAGGGCCACCACCACGAAGTATTTGATGGTCGCCCGCTGGGTGGCGCTGGCCACGCCTGGGAGCATGTGCGGGTGGATGTGCTCGCCGGTGCCCTTCCAGCCGAGATAGTTGAACTTTCCGAACGAGAACAGCACGATGGCCGTGCCCGCCAGAAGGGTGATCAGGGAGAGGCCGCTCCAGAGAACGGCCGCGCTGGTAGGCTTGTTGCCGAGCATGGGCTCGTAGGGGAAGTTGTTTGTGTAGGAGAAGTCGTCGCCGGGGCGGTTGGCGATGCTCACCCAGGCCGTCCAGGCGAAGAAGGCGGTCAGGGCGCGCAGCTCGCCCTGGTCGCTTATGTATTTCTTCTTGAGCCCGGCGTTGGCCACGGTGTCTGAGAAATAATCGCCCCAGAGGCCGATCTGGTCACGGAAGGAGATCGCTTCCGCGGCGGTGAAGAGGAGGGTGTCCTTCTTCGGGTCGTAGCGGTTCTCTTTCAGAAGCACGGTGGATTCAGCCGAGACGACGTCCTTTTCTTCGGCCGAAAGCGTGTCGAAGTCGCGCTGGAATATCTTTTTCGCCAGCAACCGGTTGGCCGCAAGCCCCAGGGTGTGCAGGTACTGGGCCGAGTAGTCCGGCCCCAGGTAGGCCCCGTGCCCCCAGATCGTCCCGTTCTCCATGAGCGCATACTTCAGGAACACCTGCTGCCCTTCGATCACGTCCTGGCCGGTGAAGACCACCTGCCCGGACGGATCGAGCACTTTTTCCGGAATAGGAGGTGCGTTTTGGTAGGATTTGACTGCAATAAGAATCTGGATGGTGAATCCGATCAGCAACGTGAGGAGGACGCCTTGTTTCCACCATGGAGAAAGAGCTTCCCGGATCTGTGATGTCGCCGCCATTCCAGACCTCCAAGGGCTACAATATTGTGAGTGTTCTTTCCATATTGTAGTATCCGGAGGTAAAGTCAACGCGGTGAGGGAAAAAAAGAGAAAACAAAAGCGGGGCTCAGAGGCCCCGCCGGAAGGATCGTCGGAATCGGGCGCGGCTGCGCCGCGCCCAGGGCCGCCTATTGCGTCGCTTCAATGCTCTCCAGGAGCCACTTGGCGTCCGCCACGGTCTCGTCGCGGCTGAAGCGCCACACCTCGCTGACCCTGCGGGATGCGTTGGTCCTGGGATCGTCGCTTATGGTGGCGTCGTAGGCCACCTCGACCTCGGTGCGTTTGCCGTCGCGCTTGAGGTCCGTCACGCGGGCCTCGACAAGCATCACCACCAGGGTTTCCCGGTCGGGCTTATCATTCGCGATCTGCTCGAACTCGCGCATCATGTCCGGGGCGGCGAACTGGCGCAGGTCGGCCAGATTGCGCATGGCCAGCGACTGGCGGATGCGCCCGTAGATCATCTTGGCCCCGCGCAGGAATTCGCGTTCGTTGAAGGTGCCGGGCTCGTCCGGGGCGTGTTCGGCCTCGGGGTGGAGGTCGGGGCCCTTCTCGCCGGTGAGGTATTCCCAGGCGGCCTGGGCGGTGCGGCTGCGCCGGTCGCCGCCGTCCTGGTCGTCGCGGTCTTCGGGGGGCACATCGTGGGTTTTGTCGTCCTCGTCGCCGCCCGGCTTGCGCCCCGCCACGTGGGAAATGATGCGCCAGACCACGTATCCGGCGATGGCCAGGAAGACGATGTCCAGCATGCCGAACCCCGGCCCGGTCTGGGCCAGGGCCGTATCCGCCGCCAAGGCGTCGCAAGCGGTCCGGGCGAGCGCGAACGCGGCCAGGATAAGGAGCGTTTTCATCAGGAGATCAGGCTCAGGTTCTTGAGCAGGTGCAGGAGCATCTGCTTGTCGATGGGTTTGGGTACGTAGGACGTGGCCCCGCCCTTGTAGTAGGCTTCCACGACGTTCTTGGGGTCGTCCAGGGCGGTGGTCATGATGACCTTGGCTTCCTGGACCGGGGGGATGTCCTTTGACCGCTCGATTTCCCGGATGCGTTTGAGCGCGGCCTGGCCGTCCATCTCCGGCATCATGATGTCCATGCAGATCAGCTCGTAGGGGGCGTTTTCGTCCAGCGCCCTGGAAAAGGCGTCGATGGCCTCCACACCGTTGACCGCGATATCCACCTCTCCGTATGGGGCCAGGATTTTCTGCAGGAGTTTCCTGCTGGCGAAATCGTCTTCAACCACGAGCGCTTTCATGTACTCCCTCCAGCATTGGGCATCATCACTCCCATACCGGGAAAGCACCTCTGAGACAAGGGTTTGGTCTTGATAAGATGCGCCGGTTGGGGCAGTGATGCCCGCCAAGAACACTCACAAGGGGCTCACGTGCTTACAGCGCACATTTCCTGGTTCGAGGAGCACGTCCGAGGCTTTCTGACCGGCGACGCCGAGGACGATTCGCACATCGAACTCAAGAAACGCCATTCCCTCAACGTCCTGGCCGAGGCGCGCGCCATCACGTCCGCCCTGGACATCGCCCCGCGCCTGGCCGAGGCGGCGCACCTGGCGGCCCTGTTCCACGACGCCGGGCGCTTCCCGCAATACCGCGACTTCAAGACGTTCCGGGACGGCCTGTCCACCAACCACGCCCTGCTGGGCGTGCGGTCGCTCCGGGCTGGCGGGGTGCTTGCTCCGCTCGATCCGGACCTGCGCGTCCTGGTTCTGGGGGCGGTGGCCATGCACAACCGGCGCGCGGTTCCGGGCCGCCTCTCCGCCGGACTGGACACCGTCACGCGCATCGTGCGCGACAGCGACAAGCTGGACATCGTGAACATCATGCTCGAGCACCTGCGTCCCGGTGGCAAGCGCTCCGACGTGGTTGTGCTGCACATGGCCGACGAGCCCGACCGCTATTCCGGCGAGATCGTTGCGCAGATACGTGCCGGGCGCATCGGAGACTACTCGCTCATGCGCTACGAGAACGACTTCAAGCTGCTGCTTTTGAGCTGGGTGTTCGACCTCAATTTCGCGCCTTCGCGCCGGGCGTTTCTGGAAAGGGGACACGTGAAGGAGCTTTTCGGCCTGTTGCCCAGCACCCCGGAGTTGACGCAACTCGAAGACAGCATCTATGATGTCTTGAATCGGTAGGTTTCTCTGCCGCAACCCTCGAGATACCGGAGCCATTCGTGCAGGAAATCGGCGCATCCTCGGTCAGGCTGGATGTCGTGGCCATCGTCACCGGAGTGGAGGAGCATTCCCGGCGTGACCGCCAGTGCGTCAAGCAACTCCGGGCGGGCATGATCCAGCAGTTCTCTTCCGGTTCGGAGGCCATTGATTTCCTGGGCGCGCAGGACGTGGATCTGGTGGTGCTCGACTCGCAGCTGGCCGACATGGACGGGGTGAAGTTCCTGAAGCTTCTGCGCCTGAACATGAATCTCAAAGATACGCCCGTGGTCATGGTCACGGGCGACGGCCAGAAGGACCGCGTGCTCGAGGCCATCGCCGCCGGAGTGGACGGCTACGTGCTGCGCCCCTATTCCGTGGAGACCTTCCAGCGCCACATGCTGCGTGCGCTCAAGATCGACAGGCTCGTGGAGATCGAACACGCCCAGTTGAGCGAAGGCAAGCGCTTGCTGGCGGCCGGAAAGTACGAGGACGCCATCGAGGCCTTCGAGGAGCTGGTCAGCGAGGACAACCAAGCCCAGAAATACTACGACATGGGCTGCAAGTATCTGGTGAAGCTCAAGTACGGACAGGCCATCATCGCCTTCAAGAAGGCCGTGAAGATAAACGAGCTCTACGCCGAGGCCTACAAGGGCCTGGCCGAGGCCTACAAGGGCAAGGGCGACCTGGAGGGCTACAAGAACTACCTCCAGAAGGCCGCCGAGACCTTCGCCCATTTCAACCGCCTGGAGGAGACCAAGGAACTCTTCATCGAGGTCCTCAAGTACGACGCCGCCAGCCCCAACCCCTTCAACTCGCTGGGCGTCAAGCTCAGGAAGGAGGGGGACCTGCCGGGCGCCCTGCACGCCTACCGCCAGGCCCTGGAGCTCACCCCGGACGACGAGAACATCCACTTCAACATGGCCAAGGCCCAGTTCTTCATGGGCGACAACAAGGGGGCGCAGGACGCCCTGCTCAAGGCCCTGTGGATCAATTCCAACTTCACCGAGGGGCTCAAGCTCCACCTGAAGCTGTTCGGGCGCGAGTTCAAGCCGCCCAAGGGCGCGGCCATGCCCGGCGGGCCGCCGTCCTCGGGGACGCTGGACAGCATGCAGGATATCTAGTGTGGCGCCCTCAAGATAAATGTACATTTATCTTGAGGGCAACAAGTAGAAATTATTATTTTTATCCCTAAAAACATATTCATGTTTTTCAGGGACGCGACACTCGGCGCCGGGGCCGCGGGCGTCTTCTCCGCAGCGTCTCGGCCGTCAGCGTTGGCTGGCTATCTCTTCTTCAACGGGATGCGCAGTTCGAAACGCGCCCCGCCGGACGACTCCACCGTTATTTCACCGCGCAACTGGTTCACCAGCAGATACACGATCTGCAACCCAAGGGTCGTGGTTTCCGGCAGGGAGAAGCTCGCGGGCAGGCCGACTCCGTCGTCCTTGACCGTGCATGCCAGATCTCCGTCGACGAGGCGCGTGATGATTTCGATCGATCCGCTGCGCCCTCCTGGAAAAGCGTGCTTGAAGGCGTTGGTGACCAGTTCGTTGAGGATGAGGCTGAACGGTATGGCCTGATCGAGCATCAACGTGGCGGAGCAGGCCTCGATCCTGATCTGGATGTTGGAATTGCTCCTGTAGGTGGACCGTATGCTGGCCAGAAATCTGTGCAGGAAACTTCCGATCTCGATTTCGGAGAAGTCGTTCGATATGTAGAGCTGCTCGTGGATCATGGCCATGGCCACAATGCGGCCCCTGCTCTCCGCGAGGACGTCCGAGGCGGGCGAGTTGTCCGCACGCTGCTCTTGCAGGGACAGCAGGCTGGAGATGATCTGCAGGTTGTTCTTGACCCTGTGGTGGATCTCCCGCAGCAGGATTTCCTTTTCCCGCAGGGCCGATTCCATCTTGTGGTCGGAGAGCTTGCGTTCGGTTATGTCGCGCGCGATGGCGATCAGCACCGTCTCCTCGCCGAATTCCAGGCGCACCACGCGCAGATCCACGGGGAAGTCCGTCCCGTCCTTGCGCAGGTGAACCGTTTCGAAGGAGGCCTTGTTGCAGGTGCTGAGATCGTGGAGGACGCCCTCCACGGCCAGGGGAGTGGAGAAAAGCGTATCCAGATGGCGGGCGCTCATGGCGAGCAGTTCGTCGCGTGAATATCCGGTCTGTTTTTCGGCCTCGGCGTTGGCCTCGAGGATGCGGCCGGCCATGTCGGTGATGTATATGGCGTCTCCCGCGCCCTCAACGATGCCCTTGAAGCGCCTTTCGCTGTCCCAGGCTTTCTTCTCCGATTCGCGGATGTCGCGCATGGATTTGCTGCGAAGGACCTCGTGCCGGACGAGGACGCTCATCGTGATGAGGATGAACAGGGCGCCCGCCCCGAAAATCATGGTGTAGCGGTGCGAGGTCTCCCGAGTGCTTTTCTCCAGGGACGCCATGTAGCCGCCCAGCGGCAGGGTGACGCTTATTCCTCCCCGGATGTCCCCCTCGCGATACCCTTGCTTGGCGTGGCATTTCAGGCAGGGCTTTTCCGTAACCATTGCGTGCATGTATCGAAAAACCGGCTGGCCGTTTTCCTGGTCGACGGAGTAGGTTTCCCGAACCCCTTGCTCGAAGGACCTGAGCGCCTCGGCCTCCCATGGCCTGGGCGCGTTGCCGGGGCGGATGGGATTGAGGCTTGTTATGTGCCCCTTGGCGCCGCTCGATTGTTCCATCAGGCCGTGCACCATGCGCGTCATGTAGGCGGGATTGACCAGGGTCAGGCGTTTTCCTGAATCGGTGACCACGTCGCGCTCAGGAACGTCGAGGTAGGGGTTGGGTTGCAGCGAATCCGTGATCTCGACGTAAACACCTCCCAGTTGGGCCGCCCAACGCCGGTAGGTGATGTCCTTCTCGTATGCGATGCGGGCTTCGATAAGGGCGTTGTCGTTGACGTTTCTTTCGTCTGAGTCCAGTGCGTTCTTGTATAAATAATAGACGAATGATGTCCAGAGAACGCTGAACAATATTCCCATGACAAGCAGTCGCCTGTAGCCCTTCATGTCGCAGTCCCGCTGAAAAGTGTCATCCTAGGTCATCACGCGTTCTCTATACAGTTGATGCGTGCCGCAAGCAAGTGGCTGCGGACGGGGTGCGACGGCACGAGAATGATCGAGACTGCATGAAGAATCCTGCGCGGGCAGCGGAACCGACCGCGTGTCGGACCGGCTCACGCATCCAGGCCCTGCCGGGGCTTGCGAAGCTATCCGCGGGTCGCGAAAAACGCCGCCGCCATGGCCAAGGCCTGCTCGAAGGCCCGCGCGCGGCGCTCCGTCACCGTCTCCTCGCCCGCCAGGGTGGCCTCCACCCGCACCGAGCGGATGTCTTTGAGGCCGACATAATTGAGGATCGTCTCAAGATAGGGTTTTTGGAAGTCCAGGGCCTGCGCTCCCGTTCCCGGGGGGTATTGTCCGCCGCTGGCGTAGGCGATGAACACCGGCTTGTCCGGGATCAGCCCTCGCGCGCCGCTTCCGTCCGCCTCGAAGGACACCCCCGGCTGCACGATCAGATCGATGTACTGCTTCAGGCGGTAGGGGATGGAAAAGTTCCACATGGGGACGGCCATGACCAGCCCCGCGCAGGACTTGAGCTCGTCCACGTATGCGGCCACGTCCTGCCACGCCTTGAGCTGGGCAGGGTCGTGGGTGAGGCCGTGCAGGACATTGTACTTGGCCTGCAGCACCGGCCCGTCGAAGGCCGGCAGGTCCATCTCGAAGAGATTTCTGGTTTTGACGATGGCCTCGGGGATCTTTTCCTGAAGGGCCTCCAGGAAGACGTCGGCCACGGCGATGGAATGGGACCTGGGGCCTCGGGGCGAAGCCTTGACGTAGAGGATGGTGGACATGGCGGCTCCTCGGTTCCCTGGATGGCCGTCCGGCGCGTGAGAGACGGGAACCTACCAGGACCGTATACGCGCGCGGGGGGCGAGGGGCAAGGATCGGGGCGCGATCAGTCCTCGCCCACCAGCGAGGAGAATTCACTACGCTTCAGCACTTCGCGGTCGAAGTGGGCTTTCAGGGCGGCATCCTTGGGGAAGATGTGGTTCTTGCGCAGGTAGGCCAGGAAAGCCAGGGCTTCACGGAAGTCGGGCTTGATCTCGATGCACGATTTGAGGCTCTCGTAGGCTTTTTCCGTGTCGCCCTTCTCGAACCAGGCCCGGGTGATGTTCAAGAGCAGGTGCTCGTCGTCGGCGCAGAGCGCCCTGGCCCGGTTGTAGAAGGCCAGGGCTTCGTCGAAGAGTCCCTTCTTGCGCAGGGCGATGCCGAACTCGTTGAAGAGGTGCTTGTGTTCGGCGGAGAAGCTTTCCTCCATGCCCACCAGCTTCTCGAAGGCGTAGCGCCCCTTTTCCAGCTGATTGAGGGCCAGATACGCGAGGCCCAGGCCGAAGTTGCCCCGGATGTTCTCCTCGTCGATGCGCAGAAGCTTCTGGTACTCGATCTTGGCCTCGACGTTGAGGCCCTGGTTGCGGAAATAGTCTCCCATGAGCACCCGCTGGGTGAGCAGCTTGTAGCCCAGGTCCGGCTCCAGGGTGAAGTCGGCCAGGAATACGTCCTTGGGCAGGACGTGCTGCCGGGGGGTGGGCAGGTAGTGCTCGTCCAGGAGCTGGGCGTTGATGGTGATGTCGTCGATCTGGCGCGCGAACCAGTACCGCTTGGGCACGGCGGGGTCGGGGGCCTCGCCGGGCATGGCGGGGGAGGAGAATATCCCCTTGAGCTTGTGCGAGGAGGGCTCGTTCCCCCGGTCCAGGGTGTCGGATGCCATCAGGGGTTGATGAGCACGACCACGCGGCGGTTGCGGGCCTGGTTATCCGCCAGGGGCTGTCCCTGGGGAGAGTCGTTGGGGGCCACGGGCCGGGTGTCGGCGAATCCGGCCACCTGGATGCGTTCCTTGGTCACGCCGTGGTCTACGAGGTAGCGGGCTACCCGCGAGGCCCTGGCGGCGGAAAGCTCCCAGTTGGAGGGGTAGAGGAACGACTGGATGGGGATGTTGTCGGTGTGGCCTTCCACCGTCACCTTGTAGGGCGTGCCCTTGAGGGAGGTGGCGATGGAATCAAGGTAATGGGTGGAAGTGGGGCTCAGGTCGGCGCTGCCACGGTCGAAGAGCACGGCGCCCTTGAGGGTGACGGCATAGCCGCCCTCGCGCTTCTCCACCTGCACGCCGGAGGGGTCCTGGGCGAAGCGCAGGCCGAGTTCCGCTCCCAGTTCGTCCAGGGTCTTGGGCTGCTGGCTCGCTCCTGTCTCCATGGGGGGCTGGGTGGCCGGGCCCGGAGGCGTCTGGTAGACCTGCGGGGGCAGGGCGGGCTGGATCACGGGGTAGAGCTGGCCGCTGGAGCTTGCGTCCTGGTTGAGGGAGAACCCCATGGGGCGGCTTGGGCTCTGGGTGGACGCGCGCTTGGCTTTTTCGGCCTTGAGGGCGTCCTCCATGGATTTGGCCACGTTCTTGTAGCGTTCCTGGTCCAGTTGGGACACGGACAGCATGAGTACGAAAAAGCAGAGCAGCAGGGTGAGCAGGTCCGCCAGCGAGATGAACCACGTCCCCTCGTCCTCTTCCTTGAGGCGCCCTCTGAGTTGGGAAAGCTTGAGCATTGGCCGCCTTGCAACCGTGTTTTCAAGAACGCGGGACTAGGACTTCGTCCCGATGGAGGCCCAGCGCCTCGGGGGCAGGTACGCCTTGAGCTTGTCCAGCACGATGGCCGCCGGGGCCTTGTCCTTGATGAAGAGCACCCCGTCGCGGATCACGCACATGAGCAGCACCCGCTCCTCGATGCGTTTTTCCACCTTCACCGCGATGGGCAGAAAGATCAGGTTGGAGAGCAGGATGCCGTACAGGGTGGTGGTGAGGGCCACGGCCATGTGCTGCCCCAGCGCCGCCAGCCCGCCGCCGCCCATGGCCTGCATCAGGCCGATGAAGCCGATGAGCGTGCCGATGAGCCCGTAGGCGGGCGAGAGCTTGGCCATGGTGCGGTAGATGCCCGCCGAGGATATCTCCTGCTGATAGGTCTGCTCGATGCGCGTTTCGAGGATTTCCTTGATCTCGTCGCGGGAGTAGCCGTCCACCAGCATCTGCAGGGCGTTCTGCAGAAATTCGTTCTCGATGCCGGGGAGCGCCCGCTCCAGGTGCACCTTGCCCCTGGCCGAGGCTTCGCGGGCGATCTGCACGATGGATTCGATGTAGTTGCCGATGGGCAGTTCCTCGCGCTTCAGGGCCGTGAGGAAGATGTTGAAGACCCGGGTGACTTCCTTGAGCGGGAAACAGATGAAGGTGGAGGCCAGGGTGCCCCCCAGGACGATGGCCAGCCCCGGCAGGTTGATGAACACCCGGGCCGAGTCCGTGGCGAAGAACGTCGCCGTGCCCAGGATGATGACGCCCGCGACGAAACCGATGACCGTTGCTATGTTCACCCGTTAAGCCCCTTCATGGTCCTGATGCAGGAGATGAGCTCGTCTTCCACGTCGGAGGCTTCGCCTGGGTCAGGTTCCCCCATGCGCTCCATCTCTTCCTTGACCACGGTGGCTATCTTTTTGGAAAGATTGTGGAATATCTTCTTGCGCGCGTCCTCTCCCGCCATGGCCGCCAGCACCGACACCTTGTAGAACCCCAGCTTGGAAAGGGCCTCGTCCAGGGTGGCGTTGTCCACGGACACGATGTCGTCCACGGTTTCCAGGTCTTCGACCTTGAGGCGGGGGCGCTTGGCGCGCTGGAAGAACTCGGGGCCTTTCTTGGCCGCGAAGGCCAGGGCGGACGCCTTGTGGAAGAAGAAGACGTTCTCGGGAAACTCCCCGTAGGCGATCTTTTTCAGCAGGGTTTCCGGCTGGGCCTGGACCTCCCTGGCGAAGTCGTCCAGGTCGAGGAATTCCATCTCGGTGCCGCAGTGGTCCTGGTTGTCCTTGGCCATGTTCTTGACCACGCTGGCGAAGCGGTCCACGTCCGGGATGGAGAGCAGACGCTCCTTCACGAACTCGCTGGACTTCTTCATGGTGCCGAGCAGGGGATCCTTGCGGAAGTAGGTGCCCTTGATGTCCAGGATGGTGATGATGTGCACCTTCTCCAGCTTGTCGAATATCTCGTCGATCTCCACCTGGGAGATGAGCAGGATGTCCTTGATGGTCTTGGAAAGCTCCACCGTGGATATCTGCGCGGCCTCGTTCTTGGGAGCTGCCTTGGCGGCCGCTTTCCAGGCCAGCAGCATCACGTTGCAGGCCGAGGCGAAGATGTTGGCGCTGGGCCGGTCGGACACGCGGGAGTTGAGGGCGCGCACGCGCTCCACCAGGTAGGTGGTGATGATCTGGATGGGGCGCGGGCTTTTGAGCAGCAGGGTGTGCAGGAGCGTCTGGTCGAGGACGATGACCTCGGTGTAGTCCAGGGCCTCGGCCGAGGCGGTTCGCTTCTCCTCGGTGATGACGCCCATCTCGCCGAAAATCTGTCCCGGGCGCAGGATGCCCAGGTTGACTCTCTTGTTGCCGGTGAGCCTGTAGAGGCCGACGGCCCCCTGCTTGATGATGTAGGCTTCGTTGCTGGACTGGCCTTCCTTGTAGATGACCTGGCCCTTGTGGAAGATCTTGCTCTTGTCTCCCACTTCCGGTGTCTTCATCGCCGCTCTCCGGTCCAAATTGCGCCTCCCGGTACGTCCAGGGACTTTTCACCCGTATCCATTGTCAGATGCGGCGGGAGGCTGGTAGTGTCAATAGGCAAGGGCCTCGAAACGCAGATAATTCTTCGGCCAATCCCTACTTACGGTATCCGCAAAGCGTCCGGAATACAAGACGGCGTTGATCCTCCTTGAAAACATTTACTAATGCTCGCCTTGAAGGTAGTTTCGGTCCAGGAGCCAAACATGCCCTTGAACAGATGCCATGACGTGAAGGTTATTGCCCTGAACCCGCACGGCCCGGAGGGGCTGGAGCACGGCCTGTGGCTGCTGGAGTTGGAAAACCCCGGTTTCCCGGATGTGAGGCCCGGCCAGTTCGCCATGCTGCGCCCCCCGTCCTGGGGTTTCGACCCCCTGTGGGCCAGGCCTTTGTCCATCTGCCGGGCCTTGCCGGACAGGTGGGTGTTCAACTTCCTGGTGGCCGGACGGGGCACCTCGGCGCTCACGCGCCTGAAGCCAGGCGACACGGTCACGGTATGGGGCCCCCTGGGCAACGGGTTCGCCGTGGAGCCCGGAACACGCACCCTCATGCTGGCCGGGGGCATCGGCCTGGCCCCCTTCGTGGAGTACACCGCGGCGCACCCCGCGCCGGGGCAGCTTTCGCTTCTTTTCGGGCATCGCCCGCCGCTGTCCTGCTATCCCTATGAAGACCTGGCCCGGCTCGTGCCCTGCGAGTCCTTCCAGGACAAGACTCCCGAGGACATCCCCCGCTTCGTGGCGCTGGTGGAGAAGCACATGTCCGAGCACGCCGGCGGCCTGGCCCTGGCCTGCGGCCCCACGCCGTTCTTGCGCACCGTGCAGGCCGCGGCCAAGAAGTTCGGGGTGCGTTGCCAGATATCGCTGGAGAACCGCATGGTCTGCGGCGTGGGCGCGTGCCTGGGCTGCGTGGCCGCGGACAAGGACGGCCACAACGTCCAGACCTGCACCAAGGGGCCGGTCTTCTGGTCCGGCGACATCACCTTGTAGGAGCTTCGATGGATCTTCGCGTCAAACTTTCCGGCCTCGATCTCAAGAATCCGGTCATGACCGCCTCGGGAACCTTCGGCTACGGCCTGGAGTTCGCCCCCTACGGCGACCTGCGTACCCTGGGCGGCATCGTGGTCAAGGGGCTCTCCCTCAAACCCCGCGAGGGCAACCCCATGCCCCGCGTGGCCGAGACCCCCTCGGGCATGTTGAACGCCATCGGCCTGCAGAACTGCGGCGTGGAGGCATTCCTCAAGCGCCGTCTGCCTTCGCTGCCCTGGCGCGAGACCCCCATCGTGGCCAACCTTTACGCCTGTGATCCGGACGAGTTCGGCGAGCTGGCCTCGATCCTGGCCGCCGAGGAGGGCGTGGCCGCCCTGGAGGTGAACATCTCCTGCCCCAACGTGAAGGCGGGGGGGGTGCTCTTCGGGCAGGACCCGGCCCTGGCGGCCTCGGTGACCGAGGCCGTGAAGAAGCGCGCGGGAAACAAGCCGGTGATGGTCAAGCTCTCGCCCAACGTGGCCGACATAGCGGCCATGGCCAAGGCCGTGGAGTCGGCCGGGGCGGACATCCTCTCGCTCATCAATACGCTCACGGGCATGTCCGTGGACGTGCGCACCCGCAAGCCCCGCCTGGCCAACGTGGTGGGCGGGCTCTCGGGGCCGGCCATCAAGCCCGTTGCGTTGCGTTGCGTCTGGCAGGCCAGCCGGGCGGTGAAGATCCCCGTTGTGGGCATGGGCGGCATCGCCTCGGCCCTGGACGTGCTGGAATTCATCCTGGTCGGCGCGCATGCGGTGCAGGTGGGAACGGCCAACTTCATCCGTCCGGACTTCAGCTTCCGGCTGGTCGAGGAGCTTCCAGCCCTCATGCAGCGCATGGGCGTGACTGACCTCGACGAACTGCGGGGGAGCCTGAAAACCGGTTGACGCCGCCACGCCTCTAACCGCGCAACAGCGATGCCTGGGGGGGGACGTGAGAAGAAGCATCCTGGCGATGTTTTTGGTCCTGGTCCTCGGCGCTGCCTTGGCGCCGTCTCCGGCCGCGCCTGGGGAAGCGCAGCCCCCGGTCGTCTGGAAGCGCGTCTTCGTCCTTCACAGCTACAATCCCGAATACGTCTGGACCCAGAACATCAACCAGGGGATACTCGAGGCGCTCGAGAGTCTCCCCGTGGTTTACGACTACGCCTACCTGGACGCCAAGCGCACCCCCTCCAGGGCTTTGCTTACCGAGGCGGCGGGGAAGGTCATCACCCGGATGCGGGACTTCGATCCCGATGTGGTCATCGCCGCCGACGACGCCGCCCAGGCGTATGTTGTCGTTCCCTTTCTCAAGGACAAGCCGCGCCCGCAGGTGGTGTTCTGCGGGGTCAACGCGCCGCCGTCCATTTACGGCTTTCCCGCGTCCAATGTTTCGGGCGTGCGCGAGCGCTGGCACTACCGGGAGGGGGTCGCCCTGCTCAAACGGCTGATCCCCTCTGTCCAGAGCATCGCCTTTCTGACCGACGCCTCCGAATCCTCGGACTATATTATCCAGGACATGCAGGAGGATCTGAAGCAAAGAGGCCCCTACGCCCTGGAAATCAAAAACATTGATGTCATAGGTTCCTACCAGCAGTGGCAGAGGCGGGTCATCGCGTGCCAGACCACCGTGGACGCCCTGGCGCTCGGCATCTACCAATCGCTGCGCGACGAGAGCACGGGAAAGGTGGTGTCCCCGGAGGAGGTCATGGCCTGGACCAACTCGGTGAACGTGAAGCCCACGTTGGGCTTCGCTGACTACGCACTGGAGCACGACATCCTCTGCGGCGTATTGGAGTCCGCGCACGAGCAGGGTTACCTGGCCGGAACGATGGCCCTTAAGACGTTGTCCGATCACGTCCCCGCCGGAACGCTGCCCATGCGCATCAACGACACCGGGATAGTGATGCTCAACCTCAAGACGGCGGAACGCCTGCACATCGATATCCCCTATGAGATCATCGAGGCGGCGGGAGCCGTGATCCAGTAAGGCGCCGGACGTGAGAGAGCACATGCGGACTCCCTTCTACAAGCGCTACCTCGTGCCGATCCTTTCGGTGGTCATGCTGGGAGTCGGCCTGACCACGACGCTCTCCTATTTCCATACGAAACGCTCCGTCGAGGCCCTGGCCATCGGCCAGATGACCCAGGCCCTGTCCTTCCTGAACAGGGAGATTTCGGAAAAGGTCAAAGGCATCGACTCCGACGTGATTCTCTGGAGCCAGGAAGAGGTCTTCCGGCTCGCCCTCACGCAGGGTTACCTGGGACGTTCGGCCAGGGCCGCCTCGGACCGGCGTCTGGCCGAACGGGTCTACTACAACGGGTACGGCCGCGCCTTGATCGCCGCCCCGGACGGAAGCGTCGTTTCCGCCTCCGAAGCCAACATGGCTGGGGTTCTCAACATCTCGGACCGGGACTATTTCCACCGCTCCCTTGCCGGCAAGATGGCCCTGGACACTCTGGAACGGGGCAAGACCTCCGGCATCCCGATCATGGTGGTTTCAGCGCCCGTGCGCGACGCGGAACTGAACATCACCGGCGTCATGGCGGTGGTGGTGGACATCCCCAGGGTCGCCCGGGAAATCCTGAACGACGTGAGCATCGGTCAGACCGGAGGAGCCTTCATCCTGGCCACGAACAACAGGATTCTGGCCACCCCCACCTGGAAGCGGGATGGGGAGTTCAGCCCTCCGCCGGATACGGCCGCTGCGCTGCGCGCTTCGCAACCGGGGCAGGTGATCCGCTATCAGGCCGGAGACAGGGAGCGCATGGCCTTGGCAGCCCGGAACCCCGAAACCGGCTGGCTGCTCGTTGTTGAGGCCGACTCGGCAGATGTGTTGCGTCCTGCCGGCCGCCTCGCCGCCCTCAACGGTGCCATCTCGCTCGCCGTTCTCGGTCTGGTGGCCGTGGCCCTCTGGATGCTGCGCAACGCCATGGACCGCCTGCGCTCCTCCGAGGCGCGCTACCGCACCCTGGCCGAGACGACCCCCGTGGGCATCGCCACATTCGACAGACAGGGGGCGCCCTCCTACCTGAACCAGCGCGCCATGGACATCCTCGACCTGGCGCACGGGCCGTTCTCCAACACGGAAACATGGACGGACCGGTTCGAAACCAGGGAGGGCCAGCCCCTGGCCTTTCACGAGCTTCCCATGGGGCAGGCCGGTTCGGGTGTGCGTCCGCAACAGGGAAGGATGGTCTGGTACAGGCTCCCCGCCGGGGGGCGCCGCATCCTCTATCTGGGCGCGGCTCCCCTGGACAGAGGGGGGGCGCAGCCGGCGGAAGTGGTGGCAGTCATCGAGGACCTCACGGAGCGCACCCGCATCCAGGAGATGATGGTCCAGACCGAAAAGATGCTGTCGGTGGGCGGGCTCGCGGCCGGGATGGCCCACGAGATCAACAATCCCCTGGCTTCCATCCTCCAGGCGTTGCAGGTGATCAACCGCAGGCTGAGCCCGGACCTGCCCGCCAACGTCAAGGCAGCCGAGGCCGCCGGGCTCGATCTGGATGCGCTCAAGGTCTACATGAAAAGCCGCAACCTCAATGAATTCCTGGCGGGAATGCAGGAGGCGGGGGAGCGCGCCGCCAGGATCGTGAGGAACATGCTCGGGTTCTCCCGGAAATCCGGCGGGGAATTCCTTCCGTGCGACCTGGAGGAACTGCTCGACAGGACCGTCGAGTTGGCTGGAGGCGATTATGACCTGAAGAAACAATTTGATTTCAGACAGATAGAGATAGTTCGTGAATACCTGCCGGATATGGAAAAGGTCGAATGCCAGCCCATGGAGATCGAGCAGGTGTTCTTCAACATCATCAAGAACGCCGCCCAGGCGCTCAAGGAGCGCTCCACGCAGGGGGCGTCCCCGCGAATCACCCTGCGCGCCAGGACCGAGGGCGGGTACGCCGTGGCCGAGATCGAGGACAACGGGCCCGGCATGAGCGAGGAGATCCGCAAACGGATATTCGAGCCATTCTACACCACCAAGGACATCGGCGTGGGCACCGGACTCGGGCTCTCCGTGGCCTTTTTCATCGTTTCGGAGAACCACCGGGGGAGCATCACGGTGGAGTCCGAACCGGGCAGAGGGGCCAGGTTCATCGTGAAGTTGCCGCTCACGCACGTGGCCTAGCGCGCTATCCTGGGGTCGCGCTCCATGGCCTGGGCCAGCTTGCGCATGGCCGTGGGGAAGGCCAGGTTCGCCAATGCGTCGAACGGGAGCCACCGGTAGGACGTGGCCGCCGTAAGCACCGGCTCTGGAGGCTCCGCTCCCTCTGGGAATGCCGCCAGGTAGGCGTGCATGGTCACGCGGTAGCGCGTGTAGGAATGCTTGATGACCGCAAGCTTTCCCAGCGACCGGACCGTGAACCCCGTCTCTTCGGCCACTTCGCGTAGCGCCGTCTGCTCCGGTTCCTCCCCGGGCTCCATCTGTCCGCCCGGAAATTCCCACAACCCGGCCCATACCCCCCCCGGGGTGCGCTTCTGCACGAAAAAGAGCCCCTTGTGCTGGATCACCGCCGTGCCCATGCCGATGTGCACGGCGGGCTTGGCGGCGGGCAGGGCGGGACGGTCCTCCACGGTTCCGGCCGCCAGGGCCTTGCAGACGCCCGCCAGGGGGCAGGCCGCGCAGGACGGGTCCCGCGGCGTGCACACCAGGGCCCCGAACTCCATGAGGGCCTGGTTGAAGTCCCTGGCCTGGCCGGCCGGGATGAGAGAGGCCGCGAGTTCGGTGAAGTACGGCTTGGCGCTCGGGTCCTTGGGAGAGAGGGCGATATCGAAACATCGGGCCAGCACCCGCTCCACGTTGGCGTCCACGGCGGGCACATCCTCGTTGTAGGCGATGGAGAGCACCGCCCCGGTGGTGTAGCGTCCCACGCCCGGAAGCGCCCCCAGGGCGGCCGCGTCGGCCGGTATCACGCCCGCGTGGCGCGACACGATCTCTCGCGCGGCCTTGAGCAGGTTCCTTGCCCGCGAGTAGTAGCCCAACCCCTCCCAGAACCTGAGCACTTCGTCTTCACTGGCCCGGGCCAGGTTGTGGATGGTGGGGAAGCGGCCCAGGAACCGGTTGAAATAGGCCACGGCCCGGTCCATCTGGGTCTGCTGGAGCATGATCTCGGAGAGCCAGACGTGGTAGGGGTCGTAGGTCAGCCGCCAGGGCAGGGGGCGCTTGTTTGCGCGGAACCATTCCAAGAGCAGGTCGGAAAAACTGGATGAATCGGGCATGTAGGTTTCCAAAGTCGAACAAAGTGAAGTATAGCACGATCACTTTCCGCCGTCGACAAAGGAGCCCCTATGCGATCCGTGGCCGCATGCATCCTCCTGGCGCTTTTTGCGGCGCCCTGCCTCGCTCAGGACCGCCCCTGGCTTCCCGATGACCTGAAACCGTGGGAAGGCTGGGTCCTCTACGGCCTTGAGCAGTCCCAGTGCCCGCCCCTGGCCACTGACCCGGCCCAGAGGCGTTGCCTGTTTCCCACCCGGCTGGCCCTGTCGGTGGACTCCGATGGAGCGTCGTTCTCCATGACCTGGCGCGTGTTCGCCGAGTCCACGGTGCCGCTCCCGGCCGCTCCCGGCCTCTGGCCCGCACAGGTCAAGGCGGACGGACGGGGCGTGGCCGTGGTCGATCAGTCCGGCGTGCCGGGCGTTCGCCTCACTCCGGGCGAGCATGTTCTGACCGGGGTGCTGCCCTGGAAACGCAGGCCCCAGAGCCTGGCCGTGTCGCCGCTCACCGGCGTGGTGGAACTCAAGATCGACGGCGTGCCGGTGGCGCTGCCCAAGCTGGACGCTGGTGGGAGCCTGGACATCTCCGGCCGGGAGGAGCGGGCTGCGCCCGAGGATTCGGTCCAGACCAAGGTGTTCCGGCTCGTGCGCGACGGCGTGCCCCTCACCGTGACCACCCTGGCGCGCCTGGACGTTTCCGGCCGGGCCAGGACCGTGGTGCTGGACGGACTGCTGCCCCCGGGCACCGAGCCCATGTCCGTGAGCGCGCCCGTTCCCGTGGGCTTCGGCCCGGGCGGGCGCGTGCTGGTCCAGGCCGGGGCCGGGCGCTACGACATCGAGATATCCGGCCGCTACCGGGAGCAGGCCCAGGCCCTGGGGCCGGTGAGAACGCCCTTCGGCCGGGAGGTCTGGGCCTTCGCCGCCGACCCCGGGTTGCGCGACGTGCAACCCAAGGGCATGGCCTCCGTCGATCCTCAGACCACAGACCTGCCCGATGCCTGGAAAAAGTTCCCGGCCTTCCTGGCCGAGGAGGGGACGACCCTGTCCCTGGATGTCATCAGGCGCGGCGAGGCTCGCCCGAAAGGCGACGAGCTTGGCGTCAAACGCATCCTGTGGCTGGATTTCGACGGCAAGGGAATCACCGCGCGCGACATCCTGACGGGCACGGTGCGGCGCGGCTGGTCCCTGGCCATGACCCCGCCCGGAGAGCTGGGCCGGGCCACCCTGGCGGGCAAGGACCTGCCGGTGGTGCTGCTGGACAAGGAACTTCGCGGCATTGAGATCCGCGACTCGGCGGTGAATCTGACGGCCGAATCGCGCTATCCGGACGCGCAAGCCGATCTTCCCGCCTCGGGCTGGCGGGCCGGGGCCTCGTCGCTCGCGGTGGACGTCAGGCTGCCGCCGGGTTGGAGGCTGGCCCACGTGGAAGGCCCCGCCTCGGCGAGCCAGACCTGGGTGAGCCGCTGGGACCTCCTGAACATCTTCCTGACCCTGCTCATGGTGGCCGGAGCCTGGAAGCTCAGGGGCGTGGCGGCAGCCCTAGTCCTGCTGGCCTACCTGGTGCTGGCCCAGCACGAGCCGGGCGCGCCGATCGAGCTGTGGCTGGTGCTTCTGGCAGGGCTTGGCGTCATGAAGGCGCTGGAACGCCCCGGCGCTCCGGACTCCTGGCGGAAGGCCCTGCGCTTGGCCAGCCTGTTTTCCGCGGCTGCGGCGGTCAGCCTGATCCTGGCTGCGCTGCCTTTTCTGATCGGGCAGATACGAAGCGGAGTCTATCCGCAACTGGAGGACCTGCACTCCGGGCTCTTCCAGGACATGTCCACTCCCGCGCAGGAACCGGCCCAGCCCCAGGCCGTCCCGTCGCCCGCCGCCACCACGTTGGCGCGCGAGAAGGCCAGGAAGGACGCGCCTCAGCTCCTGTCGAAAGGCGTTGCGTCCTCCTTGGAGCAGGACCCCAAAAGCCTGGTGCAGACCGGGCCGGGCATCCCCGCCTGGGCGTGGCGTTCGGTCTCGCTCCGCTGGAACGGCCCGGTGGAGCCCTCCCAGACGTTGCGCATGATCCTGGTGGGGCCGCCACTGTTTTCGATTCTGTGTTTCATCAGGGTGGTGCTTTTTCTCGGCGCTCTGGTGCTGCTGGCCAGGAAGAGCTGGCACCCGCCGGGCAAGGCGGCCACGGGCGCGGCGGCCGCAGTGGCGCTCGTGCTGGCCTTTGCCGGGCCGTCCCTTGCCGGGCCCGCCACGGGCGCGGTCCCGCCCAAGGAGGTGCTGGACGAGCTGCGCGCCCGCCTGACCGCACCGGCGGAGTGCTTCCCCGCGTGCGCCGGGGTGTCCTCCCTGGCCGTGTCCCTGGACGCCAAAAGCCTGCGCCTGACACTCGCCACCGGGGCAGCGGCGCGTCTGGTGCTGCCCCTGCCCGTGGTGAGCGACGGCTGGCGGCCCCAGTCCGTAAGCGTGGACGGAAAGCCCGCCCCGGTGCTGGCCTCCGAGGGCGGCCTGGGCGTGCTGCTGGAGCCGGGAGCCCATGCGGTCGTGGTGACCGGCGCGGCCCCGCCGGGAGTGTCCTTCAGTATAGGGGCGGCATTCGCTCCGCGTTCGGTATCGGTGGATGCACCGGGATTCAGCGTGTTGGGCGTCGGCCCGGACGGCACCTTCGAGGGCGGGCTGCGGTTCTCGCGTCGGGAAGACCCCGGGCAGGGCGGCAAGCCGCTCGTGACGGCGGTGATCCCGACGTTTCTGGCCGTGGACCGCGTCCTGGAGCTCGGGCTGGAATGGAGCGCAGTGACCACGGTGCGCAGGCTGTCCCGCTCCGGCGAGCCCGTGGTGGTCCAGGTGCCGCTCCTGCCGGGCGAGTCCGTCCTGGACCAGGACGTGCGCGTGGAGGACGGCAAGGCCGTGGTCTCCCTGGCCGCAGGCCAGAGCCAGACGAGCTGGCGTTCCCGGCTGGAGATCGCCCCGGAACTGGAACTCACCGCTCCGTGGGGAACCGCCTGGGTTGAGACGTGGCGGCTCACCGCCTCGCCCGTGTGGGACTGCTCGCTGTCCGGCATCCCGGTGTCCGCGAGCCTGGACGAGGCCGGGCGCTGGTCCCCCCTGTGGCGGCCGTGGCCGGGCGAGAAGGCGGTCATAGCGGTGTCGCGGCCCGCTCCGGCTCCGGGAGAGAGCCTGACCATCGATTCCGCGACGCTTCGCCTGATCCCGGGCGAGCGTGTGGACGCGGCCGCGCTAGACGTGCGTCTGCGCTCAGCCCTCGGGGGGCGCCACGTGTTCAAGGTGCCCCTTACGGCGGAAATCACCGGGGTGGCCGTGGGCGGCAAGCCCGCCCCCTGGTCCGGCGGGAATCCGGGTGAGATCGGACTGGCCCTGCCGCCCGGCAGGCAGGACATCCATCTGGGCTGGAAGCAGCCCCGCCCGTCGCTTGGAGAGGTGGAAACCCCGGAGGTGGACCTGGGCCATCCGGCCGTCAACGCCTCGGTGAGCGTTGAGATGCCCCGGGACCGCTGGATTCTCCGGGTGCACGGGGACACCCCCATGGCTCCGGCCGTTCTCATCTGGGGAGCGGTCATGGCCGTGGCCGTGGCCGCCGTGGGGCTGGGGTTCCTGCCCGGGACGCCGCTTCGCCGCAGGCAGTGGTTCCTGCTGGGCCTGGGCCTGACCCAGGTGGACATGGGCGCGTCCCTGGGGGCGGTCCTGTGGCTGATCGCCCTGGGGCTGCGCCGTCGTCATTCGGCGTCTGGCCGGGTCGCTTTCAACGCCGTGCAGGTCTGTCTGGTGATCCTGACGCTTGCGGGCCTGTCCTGCCTGTTCGAGGCCATCCGCACCGGGCTTCTGGGCATGCCCTCCATGAAGATCGCCGGAAACGGCTCCACGGACTCCATGCTGCGCTGGTACTTCGACCGCGTGGGCGCGGTGCTGCCCTCGACCCAGGTCTGGTCGGTGTCGTTGTGGTGGTATCGCGGGGTGATGCTGGCGTGGTCCTTGTGGATGGCCCTGTCGCTCATCAAGTGGCTGCGCTGGGGGTGGGATTCGTTCACGGATGGGGGCGCGTGGCGGAAGGCCGAGCGCAAGCCCGGAAAGCGGGGCGAGGAGGCACCGGAAAAGCCCGTGCTGCGCGCAGGGCTGGAGCCTGCGCCACAGGCGGACGAATCACGGCAGTCTCCGGAACAGGCGGAGGATCAGGCCGCGCCTGAAGCTTCCCCGAAGGGTGTTTCCCCCGAGGAGGCTCCTCCCAAGGCGGACCGCAAGGCCTAGCCCGCCGGGTTAGGCCTTGGCCTTGGCCTGGTTGGCCACGGCCTCGATCTGGCGGGCGATCTCTTCCGGGTCGCCCAGGTAAAAGTGCCGGATGGGCCTCAAGTCGTCGCCGAGCTCGTACACCAGGGGCACGCCCGTGGGGATGTTGAGCCCCGCGATGGCCTCGTCGCTTACGCCGTCCAGGTATTTCACCAGGGCCCGAAGCGAGTTGCCGTGGGCCGCCACCAGCACCCGCCGGCCCGATTTCACCGCCGGGGCCAGGGTGTCGTGCCAGTAGGGCATGACCCGGGCCACGGTGTCCTTCAGGCATTCCACCGCCGGAAGTTCGTCCGGGGCGAGCGCCGCGTAGCGCGGATCGAAGCGCGGATGGCGCGGGTCGTCGTGCTCCAGGGCGGGCGGGCGCACGTCGTAGCTGCGGCGCCATATGAACACCTGCTCCTCGCCGAACTTACTCGTCATCTCCGCCTTGTTGAGCCCCTGCAGCGCCCCGTAGTGGCGCTCGTTGAGCCTCCAGGATTTCTCGACCGGCAGCCACATGAGGTCCATGGCCTCCAGGACGATGTCCAGGGTCTTGACCGCGCGCTTGAGGTAGGAGGTGAAGCACAGGTCGAAGCCGTAGCCAGCGTCCATCATGGCCTTGGCCCCGGCCATGGCCTCCTGCTCGCCCAGGGGGGAGAGGGAGACGTCGGTCCATCCGGTGAAGCGGTTCTCCAGGTTCCACTGGCTCTGGCCGTGGCGCACGAGCACGAGCGTATGCATGGCGTGTCTCCTTTGCCCGGCCCCAGGCCGGGATTGGCTGTCAGGGGAAGCGGTCGCCCACCGGTTCGCGCCGATGGCCGGGCCGTGGAATGCCTTTTGCCGATAACACGCCCTTGGGCCAAAGAAAACCGCCCGGGAAAGATCGTCTCTTTCCCGGGCGGCCATGGCGTCGTGGTCGGAGCCGTCGTCAGAACGGCCCGCGCGCTAGGACTTCTTGCCGCAGATCATGGCGTCTTCAACGCCTTCCAGCATGCGGATGGCGCAGAAGGAGCCGCACATGGCGCACTCCTTCTCCTTGTGGAAGTCCTGGCGGCGCTTGCGCAGGGTGTAGGGGTCCAGGGCGTTGTCGGCCATGGCCTCCCAGTCCAGGGCGGCTCGGGCCTTGGAGATGTTCAGGTCGCGCTCGACCGCCCAGGGGCGGCCAAGGGCGGTCTCGGCGCTCTGGGCGGCGATGAGGCTGGCCTTCACGCCGTCCCAGACGTCCTCGGGGCCGGGCAGGGTGACGTGCTCGGCCGGGGTGAGGTAGCACAGGAAGTCAGCGCCGAAGTAGGCGGCCTGGGCTCCGCCGATGGCTCCGGCGATGTGGTCGTACCCGGCGGCGGCGTCGGTGGTCAGGGGCCCGAGCACGTAGAGCGGGGCGTTGTTGGTCAGACGCTTGATGCCCTGGATTTGGCTCTGCACCAGGTGCAGGGGCACGTGGCCGGGGCCTTCGATCATGATCTGCACGCCGTATTCCACGGCGCGCTTGGCCAGGTCGCCCAGCACCGAGACTTCCTCCCACTGGGCGGCGTCGCCGGCGTCGGCTCCCGCGCCGGGGCGCAGGCCGTCGCCCAGGCTTATGGTCACGTTGTGCTTGAGGCAGATTTTCAGCAGCCGGTCATAGTTCTCCAGCAGTGGGTTCTCCACGTTGCGCCGCTTCATCCAGCGGGCCAGGAGCGCTCCGCCGCGCGACACGATGCCCAGGATGCGCCGCCCGTCGGAGGCGAGGGAGGCCCCGCGCGCGGTGACGCCGCAGTGCAGGGTCATGAAGTCCACGCCCTGTTCGGCTTCCTTCTCGATCTCCTCGAAGAGCTCGTCGACGGTGAAGTCGCTGGGGTCCTGCCCGCGGGCAACGTAGGGCTGGGCCACGGAGTAGAGCGGCACGGTACCCAGCGGCAGGGGGGAGGCTTCCAGGATGCGCACCCGCACCTCGTCCAGGTCACCGGCGGTGGAGAGGTCCATCACGGTGTGGGCTCCGGCCTTTTCGGCCAGCTTCAGCTTCTGGATCTCCATCTCCACATTGTTGATCATGGGGGAGGTGCCGATGTTGGCGTTCACCTTCACGCGGCCGGGTTGACCGATGAGGGTGGGCGACACATTCTTATGGGACGGGTTGGCCAGAAGGGCCATGCGTCCGGCGTCGAGCCCGGCGCGGATGGCCTCCAGGCCGAGGTGTTCGTGGGTGGCGAGAGTATCGCCGTGACTGGACAGGTACTTGGAAACAATGGTGTTCTTGTCTGTAAGAGACATGCGGACCTCGATGGGGTTGGCTTGGATACGGGGGAGACCCGGGCCGGGTTGCCGTCTCCCGAGTGGATTGTTACTCTATCATAACCATGCGGGGGACGGTAAGTCCCCGCGGACGGTTTCTTTCTGGGCCCGGTAGCTAGCACGGACCTTCACTGCGGAAAAGGCCCTGATTTCGCTTGCCACCTGCTGGGTCACGGTGTATAGAGCCCGTCTTCGATTTGATCAAGGAGCTTTTGATGAAGACCGACATCCATCCCAAGACGTTCAAGGCGAAGGTCGTCTGCAACTGCGGATACCAGGCCGAAGTCCTGTCCACCAAGGGTGAAACCGTGAGCGTGGAAATCTGCTCCAACTGCCACCCCTTCTACACCGGGAAGCAGCGCTTCGTGGACACCGCTGGCCGTATCGACCGCTTCCGCAAGAAGTACGCCAAGTTCGAGGAAAAGAAGGCCTAACAAGCCCTTTCCGGGAAGGACCAACCGGTCCTTCCGGCAGTTCTTCGCATTGGGCCGGGCATGCTTGCAAAAGCCCCGGCGGACGACATTTGCGAGGCCGCGTGGAAAAGTCTTTCCGGCTTTTCCATCCAACGAAACTCGTGGTTCCGGCTTGCAACATTCCCGTTGCGCCTTCGCGGCGCACGGGGACGGGGCTTGCGGCCCATAAGCGTGAAGCGGCGCCCCGGGCGCCGCTTTTTCTTACCATTATGCCCATATCCGGAGCGCTCGGCGCAAACGAAACCGTCGGCGGGCAGGCCGTCATGGAAGGGGTGATGATCCGCTCCAAGGACTGCCTCGCCATTGCCGTGCGCAAGCCAAGCGGCGAGATCTTCGTTGAGACTCGCCCCTGGTTCACCCTTGCGCGCTCCAAGTGGCTGAAAAAACCCTTCCTGCGCGGGTTCCCCATTCTGCTCGAGACCCTGGTCAACGGCATCAAGGCCCTCAATTTCTCCGCGCAGCAGTCCCTGGACGAGGAGGAGGGCGAGATCTCGCCCTGGGCCATGGCCCTGACCATGGCCTCGGCCATCGGGTTCGCCCTGCTCTTGTTCGTGGTGGCCCCCCACGTCTTCTCGCTGGCCATGAACTGGCTCGGGCTCTCGGGCGGGGCCGAGGCGCTTTCCTTCCATATGTGGGACGGGCTTTTCAAACTACTGATGTTCGTGGGCTACATCGCGGCCATCTCCTTCATCCCGGACATCCGGCGCGTGTTCCAGTACCATGGGGCAGAGCACAAGGTGATCTGGGCGCACGAGAACAAGATCGAGCTTTCGCCCGAGGCCGTTCGGGACTTCTCCCGCCTGCATCCGCGCTGCGGCACCACGTTCCTGCTCTTCGTGCTGGGCGTGTCCATCGTGCTCTACACCTTCCTTGTGCCGCTTCTGCTGCAGACCTGGGCTCCGCAGCACGCCGTGCTCAAGCAGGTCTACATCATCACGGTGAAGTTCCTGCTCATGGTGCCGATCAGCGCCATCTCCTACGAGATCATCAAATTTTCCGGGAAGTTCCATAAGAACATCCTTTGCAAGGCCCTGTCCTGTCCGGGCATGGCCATGCAGATGCTCACCACGCACGAACCCGACGACGCCCAGATCGAGGTGGCCATTGCCGCCCTCAAGGGCGCTCTCGGCCAGAAGTAACCGGAAGCACAGCCATGTTCGCCAAGCTCGAAAGCATCGAAAGCCGGTTCCTGGAACTGGAGAAGGAACTGTCCTCCCCCGAGGCCCTGTCCGACCAGGAGCGCTACCGCAAGCTCACCAAGGCCCACTCGGACCTGGGCGAGGTGGTGGCCGTCTACCGCAAGTACAAGAAGCTCAAGGAAGACCTGGAGGAGAACAAGATCCTCCTGGAGGATTCCGACCCCGAGATGCGCGAGATGGCCAAGGCGGAGATCGCCACCGCCCAGGAGGAGCTTCCCCGCCTCGAGGACGAGCTCAAGATCCTTCTGCTGCCCAAGGACCCCCTGGACGACAAGAACATCCTCCTGGAAATCCGCGCGGGCACCGGTGGCGAGGAAGCTGCCCTGTTCGCTTCCGACCTGTTCCGCATGTACATGCGCTACGCAGAGCGCCACCGCTGGAAGATGGAGGTGATGAGCGAATCGCCCTCCGACACCGGCGGCTACAAGGAAATCATCGTCAGCATAGCTGGGGAAAAGGTCTACAGCCGCCTGAAGTACGAGTCCGGCACCCACCGGGTGCAGCGCGTGCCCGCCACCGAATCCCAGGGCCGCATCCACACCTCGGCCGCCACCGTGGCCGTGCTGCCCGAGGCCGACGAGGTGGACGTGCACCTGGATCCCAACGACCTGCGCATCGACGTGTACCGCTCCGGCGGTCCCGGCGGCCAGAGCGTGAACACCACGGACTCGGCCGTGCGCATCACCCACATCCCCTCGGGGCTTGTGGTCATCTGCCAGGACGAGAAGAGCCAGCACAAGAACAAGGCCAAGGCCATGAAGGTGCTCCTCTCCAGGCTCCTGCAGCAGGAGCAGGAAAAGCAGCGCCAGGAGGTGGAGGCCAACCGCCGCCAGCAGGTGGGCTCGGGCGACCGCTCCGAGCGCATCCGCACCTACAACTTTCCCCAGGGCCGCATGACCGACCACCGCATCAACTTCACCCTGCACAACCTGGACAAGATCATGGACGGCGACATCGAGGACATGATGGACGCCCTCACCAACCACTACCAGACCGAGGCCTTGAAGGCCCAGGCCGACATGGCCTGATCCCGGTTGTTCATCCCTCTTTGCATCGGCTTCAAGGCCCGGCTTCGCCCGGGCCTTTTCTTTTTGCGGCCGCGTCGCACCCCTTTGGCTTGTTCCGTCGGCCATGGCGGATCACCCAGCCGTTCGATCCCAGCCCCCCCTCCACTCCCCCTGTTCCTGCCGGGCTCCCCCCTCTACTCGCCACTTGCAACCTTGTAAAAAGAGAGTAGGCTGCGAACCGCATTTCGTAAGTTTTTGTTATGTTCAAATAATTGCTTGAAATTATTGAACTATTTTTGAATTTTTTGACTCCTGGGAGGGGTGGTTTTGGAACGCAGCATGACTGGCGGGCGCGAGAAGTTTGCTTGGCCCGTACCGAAATTGTTCAAGGTTTTACGCAGGGGGCTTTCCGCCCAGGATGTCTCGAAAGACCTTTTGGCCGGACTCACCGTGGGCGTGGTGGCCCTGCCCCTGGCCATGGCCTTCGCCATCGCCTCCCACGTGGGGCCGGAAAAGGGTCTATTCACGGCCATCGTCGCCGGTTTCCTCATTTCGTTCCTGGGCGGCTCTCGCTTCGCGGTGGGCGGGCCGACCGGCGCGTTCGTGGTCATCATCGCGGGCGTGGTGGACAGGCACGGATACCAGGGGCTGGTGCTGACCACGCTCATGGCCGGCGCCATCCTTCTGGTCATGGGGCTGGCCAAGCTCGGCAAGCTCATCAAGTTCATCCCCTATCCCGTGACCACGGGCTTCACCAGCGGCATCGCCGTGCTCATCTTCTTCAGCCAGCTGACTGATTTCCTGGGCCTCAAGTTGGAGCACGTCCCGGCCGAGTTCGTGCCCAAGGTGGCCCTGTTGGCCTCCTCGCTGGGCTCGATCGACCTCTCGACGGCGGGCATCGGTTTCATTTCGCTCGGAGCCATCCTGCTGGCCCGGCGCTTCTTCCCCAGGATACCGGCCCCTGTGTTCGGCGTGGCCGTGGGCGCGGTGACGGCCGCAGCCTTCAACCTGCCGGTGGAGACCATCGGCACGCGCTTCGGGGGCATCCCGAGCGAGCTGCCGTCCCTGGTAGTGCCTTCCCTGGACTGGGCCTCGCTCAGGGCTTTGATGCCGGACGCCATGACCATCGCCCTGCTGGCCGGTATCGAATCGCTCTTGTGCTGCGTGGTGTCCGACGGCATGACCGGCGACCGGCACGACTCCTCCATGGAGCTTCTGGCCCAGGGCACGGCCAACATCGCCTCGGTGCTGTTCGGCGGCATCCCCGCCACAGGGGCCGTGGCCCGCACCGTGACCAGCATCAAGTCCGGGGCGGTGTCGCCCGTTGCCGGATGCATCCACGCCGTGGTCCTGGTGGTGTTCGTGCTAGCCGCCGCGCCCGTTGCCTCGGCCATTCCGCTGTCCAGCCTGGCGGCGGTGCTCCTGGTTGTGGCCTACGACATGAGCGAATACCGCAAGTTCGCAAGGCTGCTGCGTGCGCCGCGCTCCGACGTGGCCGTGCTGGTGACTACCTTCGCCCTGACGGTGCTCATCGACCTGACCGTGGCGGTCTACGTGGGCGTGCTCCTGGCGGCGCTTTTGTTCATGCGGCGCATGAGCGAGATGACCGAGATCTGCTCCTGCAGTCTGCCGCAGAGCGACAACCTGGATGAACGGGTCCGCATGGCCGACATCTCCGCCGGCGGAGAGGACGCGGCCTATTCCAAGGAGTCCTGCCCCCTGCCCACCGGACAGTCCCTCTTGGAGGAAGGAATCCAGGTCTACGAGATCGACGGTCCCTTCTTCTTCGGCATCGCGGACCGCTTCCAGGACATCCTGGACGTGGTTTCAGGGAAGCCCAGGGTGTTCATATTGGACGTGTCCCATGCGCAAACAATCGATTCTACGGGCGTCAATGCTCTCGAAGGCTTTGTGAAGAAATGCAAGTCACGAGGAATCGAACTCTATCTCGCCGGAGACAGGGATCATTTCAAGGCGACGTTGCAGCGTTTCGGAACCGACGTCCTGATTGGATGGGATCATATGGTGGATTCCGTCGCCGAGGCATTGTTGATCGCGTCCTACAAGGGGCGTTACGACGCACGCAAGGATGGTCCTGCGGCACAGGCGTAGGGATTTGCGGCAGGTGTGCGCGCGGGGCCTGGGCCACGTCCTCCGATGAGGAATTCGTCCCCGGCGCCCCGCGCTGGGGCGGGCGAGGCTTTACATCGTGTACGGCACATGCAATGGTCTGGTTTCTTAGGGAACATTCCGGAGCATGGGGACGACATTGCAGTTTTGCAGATCAGCCTTTCCGACCCGCTACCCGTTTTCGCGGCCCCAGCTCTTCCGGCAGGCTGCGGGTTGGCTCCTGCTCGCGCTGGCGCTTCTCATCCTGCCCGGAAACGGGCTTGCCGAATCCCGCTTCATTCCCAGATTCCAGCATTTCGGGGTGGAGGACGGACTTTCCCAGTCCTCCGCCGTCTGCCTGGCCCAGGATCGCGAGGGTTTTCTCTGGATAGGAACCTACTCGGGCCTCAACCGCTACGACGGATACACCTTCAAGGTGTATCCGGGCGGCCAGGACAGTCCCGGATCGCTCCCTGACAGCAACATCCGTGCTCTGACCGTGGACGACGCGGGGACCCTCTGGGTGGGCACCAGGAGCGGCGGCCTCTGCCGCTACGACCGCGCCACCGACTCCTTCGTCAGCTACACCCACGACCCCTCCAATCAGTCGGGCATTCCCAGCAACGAGGTCCACGCCATCCATCAGGACAGCCGGGGCGTCATCCGGGTGGCCACCGCGGCTGGACTGGCCGAATTCCAGAAGAGCACCGGATCCTTCCGCCTGGTCCCCGTCGCCCAGGGCAAGGCCGGGGGCGAAATCATGGCCATCGCCGAGGACGAGCTGGGGCAGGTGTGGGCCGCGTCGCACAGGGTGGTCTACCGCCTGGACCAGGCCAAGGGGGCGCTGGTTTCCATCGTTGACGAGAAGCTGTCCAAAATCCTGGCGAACGCCCAGATCAGCCAGATATTCCCTGAAGGCAACAACATCCTCTGGATCGTCAGCGACGTCATCGGGCTCTTCAGGCTGGACTTGTCCACGGGGGCGTTCGAGCAGCATCTGCCTGGAGTGGGAGTCTTCAGGCTGGCGCGAGACAAATGGGGGGCCGTCTGGGCCGCCACCAGCAAGGGGGTGGGCCGGCTCATGGAGAACGGCTCCGGGAGGCGGTTCGAGCTCTTCGGCCACAATCCCTACGACCCCGACTCCATCAGCCAGGACGATGTGATCTCCCTGCTCGAGGACCGGTCGGGCATCCTGTGGGCGGGCACCTATTCCGGCGGGCTCAACAAGCTGGTCACGGGATCGCGCTGGTTCGCATCGTACCGGCACATCCCGGGCGACGCCGGCAGCCTGCCCGGCAAGGAAGTGAGCGCCGTGTGGCTGGGGCGGGACGGAAGCCTGTGGGTGGGCCTGCGCTATGAGGGACTGGCCAGACTCGGCCGCGACCGAAAGCTCGCCCAGCATTTCCGCAATGACCCCGCGAATCCGTCCAGCCTGGGAGAGAACCAGGTCAACTGCGTCATGGAGGACTCCAAAGGACGCATCTGGGTCGGCACGGTGGAGAACGGCATAAGCATCCTGGACAGGGCCACGGGCAAGTTTTCCCACTTCCGGCACGACCCGGCCAACCCCGAGACCCTGAGCCAGGACAAGATCTGGTGGCTGTTCGAGGACTCCTCCGGCATCGTCTGGGCCGGAACGAGCAAGGGCGGCCTCAACCGCATCGATCCGGACACGGGCAAGGTCAAGCGGTACCTGAATGATCCCAAGAATCCGTCCAGCCTGAGCCATGACCGCGTCCGCCACGTCATGCAGACCCGCGACGGGGCGCTCTGGATCGGCACCAACGCGGGCCTGAACCGCTTCGATCCAGCCACCCAGACATTCACCTGCTGGCGGCACAACCCCAAGAATCCGGAAAGCCTCTCCAACGACCGGGTCACGCCCATCCTGGAGGACCCCTCCGGAGCGCTCTGGGTGGGAACGGACAACGGCCTGAACCGCTTCGATCCCGCCAGCGGAACATGCAGGCGCTACCTCGAGCGGGACGGGCTGGCCGACGACGGTATCCAGGGCTTGGCCATGGACGCCAAGGGCCTGCTCTGGATGAGCACCTTCAAGGGCATATCGCGCCTCGATCCCGCCACCGGCGAGATCAGGAACTACTCCCGCCGCGACGGACTGGCCGGGGTGGAATTCTACATGAACGCCTTCCACAAGGGGGCCAACGGGGAGATGTTCTTCGGGAGCTTCTCCGGACTCAACGCCTTCCAGCCTTCCGAAGTCATGCCCAACCGGCACGCGCCCGCGACGGCTCTCTCCGGCCTGTACGTGAACAACCATCCCAGCGAACCTGCCGGCGGGCCGGGCCGGTATTCAGTGGTGCTCAAACCCAGCGACCAGAGCCTCACCTTCGAGTTCGCGGCCATGGATTTCACCAATCCCCACAAGAACCGCTACGCGTATATGCTCGACGGCTTCGAAACCGGCTGGGTGGACGCCGGGACCACGCACCGGGCCAGCTACACCAACCTCGACCCGGGCCAGTACCGCTTCCTGGTGAAAGCCTGCAACGACGAGGGCTACTGGAACGAGAAAGTGCTCGAGATCGCCGTCACGGTGATCCCTCCCTTCTGGAGGACCCTGTGGTTCAAGGGCCTGATGGTTCTCGCCGCCGTGGGGTCCCTGTACGCCGTGTTCTCCCTGCGCTTGAACGCCCTCAAGGCCCGGCGCAGGGAACTGGAAGACACCGTGGCCAGCCAGACCGCATCGCTGCGTGTCGAAATCGAGGAACGCGTCAAGGCCGAGGCTGAACTGCGCGACAGCCAGCAGAGCTTCCAGGCCATCTTCCAGTACAGCCCCGTGGCCGTGGCCATCTCTTCCGTCCACGACAACCGCATCCTGCAGGTCAACAACGCGTTCTGCTCCCTGACCGGCTTTCCGGCCGAGGAGATACTGGGGCGGACGGGGTCCGAACTGGGCATCTGGCAGGACACTTCCGCACGCAGGATGATGCTCGATGAAGTCATGGCCAGCCGGGTGGTGCTCAACCGCGAGTTGGGCATGATCTCCCGGGACGGCCGCCAGACCCATGCGCTGTGTTCGGCGGCATTGATCGACGTGTTCAACGAGCCGTGCGTGCTCTGGCTTGTTTCGGACATCTCGGACCGCAAGGTGCTCGAACTCAAGCTCATCGACGCGCGCGAGCGGGCCGAGGCTGCCAACCGGGCCAAGAGCGACTTCCTGGCCAACGTCAGCCATGAGATACGCTCGCCCATGAACGCGGTCCTGGGGCTCACGGAGCTGGCGCTTCGCCGCAACCCGCCTGAGGACATGCGCAAGTACCTCGCGAAGATATCCTCGGCCAGCCACGTGCTGCTGGGCGTCATCAACGACCTCCTGGATCTTTCCAAGATCGAGGCGGGGAAGATGGAGCTGAGCCTGGCCCGGTTCGACCTGCAAACCATCCTGGATCGGGTGTCGGACATCTACGTGTCCAAGGCGCGCGAGAAGGGCGTGGAATTCTCCGTGGACATTCTCGAAGGCACCCCCACGGACCTGGTGGGCGACGGCCTGCGGCTGGAGCAGATACTCATCAACCTGGTGGGCAACGCGGTGAAGTTCACCTCCGCCGGGGTCGTGACCGTCGAAGTCTCCGGAACCCTGGACGGGCAGGGCCGGACGGAGCTGACCTTCACGGTGCGCGACACCGGCATCGGCATGTCCCCGGAACAGCTCGGCCGTGTCTTCAAGCCTTTCGTTCAGGCCGACACCTCCACCTCCCGCCGTTTCGGCGGCACCGGACTGGGGCTTTCCATCGTCTCCAAGCTGGTGGAGATGCTTGGTGGAAGGATAACCGCCCGGAGCACACCCGGGTCCGGCAGCACCTTCGTCTTTATCGTTCCTTTCGCCCTGGTGGGCCCTGGCGCGATGGACAGCGCGGGCCATGCTGAAGACTCCTCCGGACTCGAGGGAGTGCGCGCCCTGGTCGTCGACGACAACGCCCTCAACCGCGAACTGACCTTCGAGCTGCTCAAGATGGCCGGTGTCGAATCCAAGACCGCCTCCGGCGGGCATGAGGCCCTGGCCATGCTCGAGGAGGAGGACTTCGACGTGGCCCTGCTCGACGTGCAGATGCCGGTCATGGACGGGTACGAGCTGTCGCGGGCCATCCGGGAGCAGCGCGCCGGACGTCCCATGATCCTCCTGGCCCTGACGGCGCACGGCATGTCCGGCGACAGGGAGCGCTGTCTGGAGGCCGGAATGGACGGCTACCTCACCAAGCCGATCATGCCCGACGTCCTGTTCGCGGCCTTGAAAAAGCACCTCGGCCGGGGCGGAGAAGCCAAAGCCTGAAAAATGGCTTGGAATCCACGCGGCAGGGGGATATGCCCCCCGCAATCATGACCAAGCAGCCAACCGTCCGCGACATCCTTCTCAAGACCGAAGCCTATCTGCGCGACAAGAACGTCGATTCGCCGCGCCTGTCGGCCCAGATACTCCTGTCCAAAGGGCTGGGCACCAACCGCATGGGCCTTTTCCTGGATATGGACCGGCCTCTCAGGGAAGAGGAACTGGTCGCCCTGCGCCCCCTGGTGGCCCGACGGGGCAGGGGGGAGCCGGTGGCCTACATCACGGGCGAGCGCGAGTTTTTCAGCATGGCCTTCGAGGTGACGCCGGACGTCCTTATCCCCAGGCCTGAAACGGAGATGGTCGTGGAGGAGGCCCTGCGCCTGTTCCCCAAGGAGGGCGAGCTCTCCTTCGCCGACCTGGGCACGGGTTCGGGCTGCCTGGCTGTAACGCTCGCGGCGCAGTTCCCCGCCTCGCGGGGCGTGGCCCTGGACGCGAGCCCCGCCGCCCTGGCCGTGGCCCGGGCCAACGCCGTCCGCCATGAGGTCCAGGACAGGCTGGAATTCGTCGAGGCGGATTTTTCTGGACTGGATGCCCCGGCGGGCGGGTTCGGGCTCATCGTCTCCAATCCCCCCTATGTGAGCGAGGAGGAATACGCCGCGCTGTCGCCCGAGGTGTCCGGCTTCGAACCGAAATCCGCCCTGGTGCCCCGGGGCGGGGGGGGCACCGGCCTGGAAGCCTACCCGGTCGTGGTGGCGAGCGCCTGGAAGGCCCTGGCCCCCGGCGGCGTGCTCATGCTGGAGATAGGGTGGAAGCAGGGGCCTGACGTGAAGTACCTGCTGGAGGCGGACCCTTTCGGGTTCGAGGGCGTGGCCGTGCTGCCCGACCTGGCCGGAAACGACCGGGTGGTGCTGGGGCGCAAGCCGGGCGAGCCCGGGAGCACCTGAAAACGTGTGCGCGTCCAGGCGATCCCGGGCGCCTTTGGATGACGGTTCCCTTTCCTGAACGGTCCGGCGGACCACGAGGACGCGGCGCGAGGCCGCCGCGCGGGAGGGCCGGCGATCATGCTCGAACTGGTGGTTTTTCTCTGCGGCGCGGTGGTGATGGTCATCGAGCTTGCCGCCACGCGGGTGCTCGCGCCCGCCCTCGGCACGTCCACGGTGGTCTGGACCAGCATCATCGGGGTGATCCTGGCGGCCATGGCCCTGGGCTATTGGTGGGGCGGACGCCTGGCCGACCGACGGCCGTCGCCCAAAGCCCTGTCCCTGGTCATCCTGGGAGCCTCGGTCTGCACGGGGCTCATCGGCTTCTCGCGCTCCTTCGTGGTGGAGATGATCCAGGCGTCGGGCAGCGGGCTGCATTTCGGGTCGGTGCAGGCCGTGGCGCTTCTTTTCGCCCCGCCAGCCACGCTGCTCGGCATGGTTGCCCCTTTCGCCGCGCGCATCCGCATGACCGACTGCGCCCGGGCCGGCAGCACCGTGGGCAGGCTCTATGCCCTGTCCACCCTGGGCAGCATCGCGGGCACCTTCGCTGGCGGTTTCTTCCTCATCTCTTATTTCGGCAGCGTCACCATCCTGTTTTTGCTGGCGGCGGTGTTGGCCGGGGCATCCATCCTCTGCCACGTCGGGAAATGGCCGCTCAAGGCGTCGGTCGGACTGGCCTTCGCCGCCCTGTACCTGCTGGCCGCAGTGGAGAATCGCGCCCAGGCGGCGTCCGGCATGGTGGACGTGGACACTCCCTACCAGCGCGTGCTGGTCTATCCCTCGCTGGATTTCAGCACAGGACGGCCCATGCGGGCCCTCTCCACAGGCCCCGAAGGCGTCCAGGGCGGTGTCTATCCCGACGATCCGGACGCCCTGGCCCTCAACTATACCCGCTACCTCAGCCTGGCCGAGCACTTAGCGCCGGACATGCGCCGCGTGCTGGTACTGGGGGGCGGGGCCTTCGCCATGCCCAAATATGTACTGGCCCGCCACGAACAGGCCACGGTGGACGTGGTGGAGTTGGACCCCGGCATCACGAAGCTGGCCAGGGCCCATTTCTTCCTCCCGGAGAGCCCCCGGCTTCGCATTCTCCACGAGGACGCCCGAACCTTCCTCAATACCAACGGCGCGCGCTACGACGTCATCGTGGAGGACGTGTTCAATTCGGCAGCATCCATCCCCTTCCATCTGGCCACGGTTGAGACGGTGCGACGCCTCTACGACGCCCTGGAGGACGACGGCGTACTGGTGGTGAATACCATCGCCGCTCTGGACGGGCCGAAATCCAGGCTTTACAAATCCTTCTTCGCCACATACGCGAGCGTGTTCCCGCAGGTGCACTCCCTGCGCGCCTGGACCGCGTCACCCGAGACGCAGCCGCAGAACATCCTGCTGTTCTGTTTCAAGAACACGGCTCCCAGGCAGTGGACCAGCGCCGACGCGGCCGTACAGGCCAGGCTCGAAAGAAGACTCGATCCCCCGGACACCGCCGGGGCGCTGGTCCTGTCCGACGATTTCGCACCCGTAGAACGCTATCTAACCGGTTGGTGACACATGAACGAAAACGATCCCTGTCCTTGCGGCTCCGGCCTTGAATTGTCCGCCTGCTGCGGCCCCATCGTCGCGGGCACGCGCCCGGCCCCCACTGCCGAGGCCCTCATGCGCTCGCGCTACACCGCCTACGTGCTGTGCGACGTGGACCACCTGAAACGCTCGCTGGACCAGCGCTGGCACGCCACCTTCGATGTGGATGGCTCGCGTGAGTGGTCCGAGAAGGCCACGTGGAAGGGGCTGACCATCCTCTCCACCAAGGCCGGGGCCGAGGGCGACGAGGAGGGCGAGGTGGAGTTCGTGGCCAGCTTCGAGATGGACGGCGAGGAGCAGCAACTGCGCGAGCGCTCCCGCTTCCGCAAGCGGGCTGGCGAGTGGCGCTATCTGGACGGTAAGGTCAAGTCCACCAACGAGCCCGTGGTGGCGTCCGGCCCCAAGGTGGGCCGCAACGATCCCTGCCCCTGCGGCAGCGGCAAGAAGTTCAAGAAGTGCTGCGGCTGAACTTTTTTCAAGTAATTTGAAATAGTCGTTGACACTCCGGTGTCTCGAGCATAGAACCTCTTTCTCAACGACGCGGGGTGGAGCAGACCGGTAGCTCATCGGGCTCATAACCCGAAGATCGTGGGTTCAAATCCCACCCCCGCAACCAAGAGATTACAGGGGCTTACGGATACACACCGTAGGCCCCTTTCTCTTTTTCCAACCTTTCCCCGACGGCTTCACTCCTCCGCGCGGGCCGTGCGCAGGGCCATCTCCTGGGCCTTCTTGATGTCCCGGGCCAGGGCTGGGCTCAGGACGGCCGCTTCGAGACGCTCTCTGTCCACCATGTGGTGGTATGAGATGTTGAGCGGATCCGCGGGTTCTTCCGTGCCGGATGCGAACACGCCAGCCAGCTTGTCCGCCACGTACAGGGCCGTCAGGTGGCGCAGGGTGGCGGAGTCGAGCCCCAGCGTCTGGCATTCCGTCCAGGCCGGTGAGTGGTGGTGCTCAAGCCCGGCGGAGATGCGGTCCGGAAAGTTCCACCGCGTGGCGAGCAGCTTCCCGGCCAGGGCATGGTTGATCCCGAACAACTCGTTCTCGTCCTCGATGGAGAATCGCTGGTCGTAGGCCAGGGTCTGGTCCTGGCCTCGGTCCACCAACGGCGAGGTGGCGATGACGAACCGCCCGATGTCGTGCAGGAGCCCCATGGTGAAGAGGGTGCCGGGGTTCACGCCGTCGAAGGCCGGCGCCACGTGCGAGCAGCATACGCTGGTGAAAGTCAGGTGCTCCCAGAGTTGGTTGAAGAAGAGCTTCAGCCTTGGGTCCTCGATGTCCACCAGTTGGACCATGTGCGCGCGGTATATGATGTTGCGCAGGTTGACCATTCCCAGGATCAGGATGGCCGTGGGAATGGAGCTGACCGCGCCGCGCAGGCCGAAGTAGGGCGAGTTCACGCACTTGAGAACCTTGCCCGAGAGGCTCGGATTGTCCGTGATGATGCGTGACAGCTCCGAGAGCCTGATGTTGGGGTCGCCCAGGGACGCAAGGACGGCGTATCCCGTTTCGAAGCTCCTGAGGATTTCGTTGCGCCGCCCGAGCACCTGCAGCAGGGCGGGGCGCACGCCGTCCAGGGTGAGTTCCGGCTGCCGCTCCTCCGGAGGGCGGCCGCTGAAGAGAAGCTCCAGGCGGGCCGACAGCTGTTCGCGCCAAGCCTCGGTCTCCACGTCCAGGCCGCGCTTGGCCACCATGACGCCGCCGTCCCCCCGGAAATAGTCGGCCCACATGGTCTCGTGCCCGGCGTCGACCTCTCCCAGGGACATGTCCTCCTGGTGGGGGTCTTGGAAGAACGGGGTGTTGGCCTTATCCCGGCGCGTTCGTGCGCGCCGGTCCATGACGAGCTTCACGGCGAGCGCCAGTCCGGTCAGGCCGAGCAAGACGGCCAGGATATCCCACATGTGAAGCGCCCCTGGTCGATAGGGTTCACGTATCCGGCGGCTGAACAGGACGTTGCGGCCGGTGCTCTTTTTTATTGCCGTAGGCGGGGGAAATGTAAATCGCAAAGATGCGGCGCGCCAGGCCGATGCATTTTTTTCACTGTTGACCCGGAAGACGGATTACCTGTATATATGAAAGATGAAGGAGGATTCCAGATGAAAAAACACGGTGTGCTGACGGCGTTGTTTCTGGTTCTGGTCGTATCGCAGGCTTGGGCGCAGTCGACCTACTCCGGCGAGTTGATCTTCAGCCAAGGGGATTTCAGGCAGCTCGATGTGCTCGGATCGGGTCCGGTCACAGGGGGCGTTTCTGGAAACAACCTGATCATAACGTCCACGGGCGGAAACTTCTCCTATCAGAACAGCAGCAACTCGCTGGACTGGTCCATAAGCCTGGACAAGACCGCGGCCGCTGCCATGGTTTCCGGAACGGGCGTGACCACCTACACCGGCTATTTCACCTATGGTCAGCCCCAGGGTGCGCAGACGGTCATCGGATCGGGCCAGCTCAACGGCTCGGTCAGCAACGGCGTGTTGTCCTTGCAGACCTACAACGGTCGCATGGGCGTGAGCGGGGTCATCCCGGCCAACACCGTGGCCAGCGACTGGAACACCGCCGCATTCAACTGGAACATGTCCATGCCTGTCAGCACCGTCAGGTTGTGGCTGGGCATGTAGCTTCTTTCAAGAACGAGTCTGGACTGAAAAAGCCCCCGCGTGCGGGGGCTTTTTCGTGTCTGAACGGGCCGGACCGGCCTACTCGCCGACCGCGCCGTTTCAGGTGAAGCCGGAACCGGCGGTGCAGGCGAAGCAGTGATCTCCGGTGGGGATGTCGCCGCCTGGCTGGCCGGCGGCCAATTCCGAGATGTGCCGGACTGACGACGAGGGGAGTTGGGCGGCCTGGTTGAAATCACAGTCGTAGAGGGTCCCGTCCCAGGCCACGGACACGAGGGTGCGGCACATGAGGCCCGGGACCACAGCGGGGTTGAAGCGTTCCCGTAGTGAGCGCGTGTAGCCCTCCAGATTGCCCGAGCGCTCCAACCATGACTTGAACCGGCCCAGCGGCATGTTGGCGAAGACGAAGAGCGAATTGAACCGCACCCCATGGCGCCTGAGCAGTTCCCGTTGGAAGTGCTTTTGGGCAGCCTCCTGGGCCGGGGGCAGGAAGGCTCCGGCCGGGTTGGCCACCAGGTGCAGCTCGAGCCCGTCCCCCGAGGCGTATCCGGCCTCGTTCAGCGCGCGCAGCATGTCCAGGCTGGCCTCGAAGACGCCGTGCCCGCGCATGGCCTCCACCTGGCTCCCGCTGACGGCGGGCAGCGAGGCCGCCAGGTTCCATCCGCCGGAGGCGAGGGTGTCCAGCAGGCCCATGTTTTCGCGCAGGGCCACAAGGTTGGTCCTGAACATCCTGCGCGGGGCCAGCGGCGCGAGTTCGCCAAGCAGCGCGCCGATGTCCGGGACCATTTCCGGGGCTCCGCCGGTGACGTCCACGGTTTCGAAGGGGATGCGCCGGGCGCAGGCCACCACGTCCGCCATGGTGGACCGGCTCATGACCTCGCTGCGTGACGGCCCGGCCTCGAGATGGCAGTGGCGGCAGGCCAGGTTGCAGAGGTAGCCCGTGTTCACCTGGAGGGTGTTCACGGCCGCCTTGCACAGTTCGAGGCCATGGGCGCGCAGGGTCTGGAGGAAGCTGGGACTGGCCTGGGACATGCCGGCTACAGGGATATCTTCTCGGCGATGTTGCGCATCTGCACGCCGTGGACAAGGGCCGCTCCACCCCTGATGGCGTTGGCCACATGCACGGCTTCGGTCATCTCGGGCAGGTTGGAGCCTTTTTCCAGGCAGGCCCGTGTGTAGGCCTCGATGCAGTAGGGGCACTGCACCGCGTGGGCCACGGCCAGGGCGATGAGGGACTTCTCCCGTTCGCTGAGCGCGCCGTCGGCGAAGACGGTGGCGTAGTAGTCGAAGAACTTGCGCGCCATTTCCGGCGCATCCTTGCCGATCTCGGCGAACCGGGCCAGGTCGTCCGAATCGTAGTAGCCGCTCATGGAGCCTCCGGGCTGGTGTAGGGTAGGTGTCCCGGCCTGCGGACATGCCGGGAAGGAGCCGTAATCCCATAGCGCCGCAGCGCAGGTGACGCAAGGGTGACGCATGTCTCCGTCATCAGCTCCCCTTGCTTGGGTGCCCCGGAAAGCACATGCGCACGGCCGGTCAAGCGCAATGAGTGTGAAGCTCTTTTGGACCGCATGGGGGCATCATTTTCGTGAAACCCTCCTCCCGGCAGGTTGACCCTGCCGGGCAGCGCGGATAAAAAAGGAAAGCGATTCCAAGGGGACGCCGCGAACCCGGCAGTTGGGCGGGGGCCGGGGCGGCCCTATACGCGCGCCCGATATGTGCGTTGGCATCGAGAGGGGCATCATGACCGGCGACGTATCCTATCCACTGGTTCTTGGCGTCTATTCGCTCCGGAAGGTCAGCGAAATCGGTTCCGGCATTACCACCACGGACCATGAGAACATCACCTACTGGTATGTGCGCCAGACCGGGGAGGAGCGCTTCGAGGTCCAGCCCCTGGCCACGTCCGGGCTCCCCTCGGGCATGGTGAAGCCCATGGCCTCCAAGGATTTCATCAAGGCGTACACCCCCGAGCCGTTCTATTACAGCAAGAACCCGGTACCGGTGGTGGACAGCCTGGCTGCCAAGCTGCTCGAGGTCGGCCAGACCCATTCCCTCGCCAGTCTGAGCGAAGTCGAACGCTCCGCCCTGAACGCCCTCATGGTGGAAAAGATCGTGATCCCGGGCCCCGGCAAGCCGGGCCAGGACGACGCCCTCCATGCCCTGATGACGCGCATCGGAAGGGTGATCGGCATCCTGCTGTGCCGTGATCCCAAGGTCAGATTCGAGCACCGCACGCGCTTCAACTCCTGTGGCGTGAGCCTGCGCAAGGACGGCCATCTCGACCAGTCCCTGGGGTATTTCTCCAAGGCCCTGGAGATCGACGGGCGCGACGAGAACGTCTATTTCAACATAGCCAGGGTGTACTTCGACATGGGGGAGCTGGGCGAGTGCTCCAAGGCCCTCGAACAGGCTCTGGGCTTGAATCCCGAGTTCAAGGAGGCGGACAAATTCGCCCGCTACGTGGCCAAGCTCGGGGCCACCTCGGCCTGAGCCCGCCTCCGGCGCTCAACGCCGGGCGTTGCCGCCATTCCCTTGCGGGCGCGTTCGTGCTAGGACGCTCCCCAGCCGCCGCGCCGGCCCGGCGGTTTCCATCCTGACCAGCCAAGGCACGTCATGAGTTTTCGTTTCTTCAAACCGTTCGCCCTGCTGGCGGTCGCCGCCATGCTGCTCCTGAGCGCCACGGGAGCCTTCCCCCAGGATAAGAGACGCATCCTGGTGCTGCATTCCTATCACAAGGGGCTTGCCTGGACCGACAGCGTGGACGCGGGCATGATGTCCGTGCTGGGGGCCGCCCCTCACGTGGATGTCTTCACCGAATACATGGACACCAAGCGGGTCCACGAGAGCCGCGACGACGCCCGCCTGGCCGATTTCCTCAAAGACAAGTACGCCCGGGTGCGCTTCGACGCGGTCATCGCCTCCGACGACGACGCCTTCCAGTTCCTGCTGGATAAGCGGGCCACGCTCTTTCCCAACGCGCCGGTCGTGTTCTGCGGGGTGAACTTCTTCGACGAGGACAAGCTCGCGGGCAAGAGGGATTTCTTCACCGGCGTGGTGGAGGCTTACGACGTGCGCAATACCCTGCGCACCGCCCTTGCCCTGCAGCCCGGAACCTACCGCATCGTGGTGATCAACGACCGCTCGGCCACGGGCTTGGCCAACAAGAAAGTCCTGGCCGAGGTGCTGCCGGAATTCGAGAAGAAGGTCTCCGTGACCTACCTGGACGACCTGGACATGGACGAGCTGCTCACGCGGGTCCGCTCCCTGGCCCAGGGCGACATCATCCTGCTTCTGACATTCAATCGCGACCGCTCGGGCAATCCCTTCGATTACGACGAATCCATCGAGCTGGTGGCCCGCCAGGCTCGAGTGCCCATATACGGCGTGTGGGACTTCTACCTGGGCAAGGGCATCGTGGGGGGACTTCTGACCAGCGGTGTCGACCAGGGCAGCGTGGCTGCTCGCATGGCGCTGCGCATCCTGGACGGGGAGAAGGTCCGCGACATCCCCGTGGTCAAGGAGAGCACCAACCGCTACATGTTCGACTACGAGCAGCTGCGCCGTTTCGGCATCTCCACCAGCCTTCTGCCCGAAGACAGCCTGGTCATCAACCGCCCGGCCTCGTTCTACGAGGAACACCGGGGCAAGGTGCTGGCCGTGAGCGCGGCCTTCATGGTCATGCTCGGCATGCTGGTGGCGTTGTGGGTGAACATCCAGGGCCGCAAGAAGACCGAGGCCAGCCTGCGCGAGTCGGAGGAGAAGTTCGAGCGCATCTTCCGCCACAGCCCGGACTGGATCGCCATCCTCAGCATGCCCGACGGCCGGTACGTGGACGTCAACGACGCCTTCATGGTCATCACCGGCTTCACGCGCGAGGAGGTCATCGGCAAGACCTCCATGGAGATCGGCATCTACGCAAACCCCGACGAGCGCTATGAGCTCGACGAGTCCTTCCTGCTCCAGGGCAAGACCAGCGTGCAGGAGGTGCAGTACCGCCTCAAGTCCGGCGAGGTGATCACGGCGGAGCGCTCGGGCGAGCTGGTGGAGATAGGCGGGGAGAAGTGCGTGGTTTCCGTGGTGCGCGACGTGACCAGCAAGCGCCAGGCCGAATTGGCCCTGCTCGAGTCCGAACGCCAGAAGAAGCTGCGCACGGACGCGGAGATCAAGATGCTCCAGGCCCAGATCAACCCGCACTTCCTGTTCAACGCCATCACTTCCATCATGCACTACATCCGCACGGACCCCGAGACCGCCTCGGACCTGCTGGTGAAGCTGGGAGACTTCTTCCGCAAGAACATCAAGCCCGGCGGGGCGAGCGTCCCATTGTCCAAGGAGCTTGAGCACTGCGAGGACTACCTCTCCATCGAGCGGGCCCGCTTCGAGGAGCGGCTCCGGGTGGCCTACGACATCGACCCGGCCGCCCTGGAATGCCCGGTGCCGCCGCTGATCCTGCAGCCACTGGTGGAGAACGCCCTGCGCCACGGCATCATGCCCAAGGAGGAGGGCGGCGAGATCGTCATCGGAGCGCACCCTGAAAACGGGGCGGTGCGCATCTTCGTGCGCGACAACGGCGTGGGCATGGAACCCTCCGTGGCCGCCTCGCTCCTGGACGAGACCGGCGCGTCGCCCCCGCCCCAGGGCACCGGACTGGCCCTGCGCAACGTCAACGCCCGGCTTGTGGCCATCCACGGTGCCCAGCACGGCCTGCGCATCGAAAGCAGCCCCGGGCAGGGAACCTCCATATCCTTTTCCATTCCCCGCGCATGAACCTGACCGTTTTCATCATCGACGACGAAGGCCCGGTGCGCCGCGAACTCAAGCACCTGCTCGGACGCATCGAGAACGTGGAGGTGGTGGGGGAGTCCCCCAGCGGCCGCGCCGCCCTGCCGGACATCCGGGAGCTGGAGCCGGACCTGATCTTCCTGGACATCCAGATGCCGGGGCTCTCGGGGCTTGAGCTGTCCTATCTCTTCGGCGACCTGCCCAAGAAGCCGCTGCTGGTCTTCGTCACCGCCTACGAGGAGCACGCGGTCAAGGCGTTCGAGCTCGACGCCCTGGACTACATCCTCAAGCCCTTCACCCTGGAGCGGCTGCGCAAGGCCGTGGACAAGGCCCGGCGTTTCCTGCGCCTGGACGCCGCCGCCGCTCCCCAGGCTCCGGCCCCCGGGCAGCCCGAGCGGCGCATCCCCCTGTACGACGGCGAGCGCATCGTGCCCACCCTGCCCAAGCACATCTTCTTCGTCACCAGCGAGGAGGGGAAAATCACCGTGCACGCGGTCCACGGGCGCTACACGGTCAAGGCCACCATCTCCGAACTGGAGGCCCGGCTCGTGCCCCACGGCTTCTTCCGCGCCCACCGCAGCCACTTGGTGAACCTGAACCACGTGGCCGAAATCCTGCCCTGGAGCGGGGGCAGCTACAAGCTCATCATGAGCGACCGCGAGCGCACCGAGATCCTGGTCAGCCGCTACAACGCCAAGGACCTCAAGGTTCATTTCGAACTGTAGGACAAGCTTTTCCGGCCCTTCATCCCTGGCGAGGGCAGGCCAAGGGGCGATCCGGTGATCCAGCAGTCGATTCGCCGGGCGACCGGCATGCCTTCTGCCTCAGTCATTCTCTCCATTCAGGTCCGGAAACGCTCCCTTGGCCCTGAAAATCGCGCCAAACGGCCTTGCGCGATTCATTAATTGTCTAAAATAATTAAGTTTAGCTGTCTTCCCTCCCGGCAGGCCATTCGCTCTGCCTTTCAGCCCTCAAAAACCGCCATTCAGACCTCGGAACGGGGTATTGAAAATTATTTTTCATATCTTTGAAAACAAGCCGTACACAACGCCTCAATACAGGCTGCGCCGCGTGCGCGCCATTGCCGAAACGGGCGGCCAGGCCGGGCGCCCTTCACATCCGGAGGACTGATATGTTTGACCTGTTCAAAGCCAGGGCCGAGGCCGTGAGCGCCGAGGTGCACCGCTTCGCCGCCAAGGGCGAGGCCATGGAGTTCATCAAGGAAACTTTCCGCAAGGAAGCGATCGCCGACGCCCCGCAGTCCTACGCCGTCTGGACTGACTGCCCCTTCCTCGTGGGCGAGGACAAGGACGCCCTGGCCAAGGAATTCCCCGGCCTTGCGTTCGACGTCACCCGCGACCGCTCCGAGCAGGCCAAGATCGGCGTCACCCAGATGCACTGGGGGCTGGCCAACACCGGCAGCGTCTGCCAGAATTCTTCCGACCCCAAGGAACGCCTGGCCTCCATGCTGCCCATCATCCACGTGGCCATCATCGGCACCGGCCAGATTCTGCCCGACCTGCCGGCGCTCCTCGAGACCGTCCATCCCAAGGATTGCGCCTACCTGGCCATCATCTCCGGCCCCAGCCGCACCGCCGACATCGAGCGCGTGCTCACCATTGGCGTCCACGGACCCAAACGCCTCATCGTCGTCTGCGTCGACGATCTGGGAGGGAACAACTAATGGCCAACACCGAATTCAAACAATCCGTAGATAAGGCGCTGCACAACTCAAACCTGTCCGGCGCCCTGGGCCGCTTCTCCGAAGCCTACGCCACCGCCCGCGTGAAGGCCTACGAAGGCATCGACTTCGAGCAGCTGCGCGAGCGCATCGCCGCCATCAAGGGCTACGCCGCCGAGCACCAGAACGAGCTTGCCGAGCAGTTCACCAAGGCCGCCACCGCGCGCGGCGCCAAGGTTTTCCGGGCCAACTCGCCCAAGGAAGTCAAGGACTACATCGCCAACCTCTGCCGCGAGAAGGGCGTCAAACGAATCGTGAAGTCCAAGTCCATGGCCTCCGAGGAAATCCACCTGAACGACCACCTGGTCAAACAGGGCATCCAGGTGAACGAGACGGACCTGGGCGAGTGGATCATTCAGCTGGCCGGGCAGACCCCCTCGCACATGGTCATGCCCGCCATCCACATGACCCGCGACGAGGTGGCCGACCTCTTCAGCAAGGAAATCAACGAGCGCCTGACCAACGACATTCCCAAGCTGGTGGAAGTGGCTCGCAAGGAGCTGCGCGAGAAGTTCCTCCAGGCCGACATGGGCATCTCCGGCGGCAACATGGCCATCGCCGAAACCGGAACCATCGCTCTGGTCACCAACGAGGGCAACGCCCGCCTGACCACCAGCCTGCCCAAGATCCACGTGGCCATCGTGGGCCTGGAGAAGCTCGTCCCCACCTGGGCCGACGCCGCCCCGATCCTGGTGGCCCTGCCCAAGAGCGCGACCAGCCAGCAGCTCACCAGCTACGTGAGCCTCATCACCGGCCCCACCCCCAACGACGACGGCTCCATGAAGGACATGCACATCATCCTCATGGACAACAAACGCTCCGAGATGGCCGCGGACCCCATCTTCAAGCAGGCCCTGCAGTGCATCCGCTGCGCTTCCTGCCTGAACGTCTGCCCGGTCTACCGCCTGGTGGGCGGCCACGTGTTCGGCAAGGTCTACACCGGCGGCATCGGCACCATCCTCACCGCCTGGTTCGACGAGCTCAAGAAGAGCGAGGACATCCAGGGCCTGTGCATCCAGTGCGGCAACTGCAAGCAGGTCTGCCCCGGCAAGATCGACATCCCCGCGCTCATCCTTGAAATCCGCCGCAGGCTGGTCAAGGAGCAGGGACAGGGCGTGGTCCAGAAGGCCATCTTCTCCGTGGTCAACAACCGCCCGCTGTTCCACGCCATGCTGCGCACGGCCTCCAAGACCCAGGGCCTGGTCGGGGCCAAGGAAGGCTTCATCCGCCACCTGCCCCTGTTCCTCTCGGGCCTGGCCGACTTCCGCAGCCTGCCCGCCATCGCCGACAAGCCCTTCCGCGACGTGTTCGACACCATCAAGCAGCCCGTGCTGCCCAAAAAGGTGGCCTTCTACGCTGGCTGCCTCATCGACTTCGCCTATCCCGGCATGGGCGAGAAGCTGGTGAGCATCATGAACAAGGCCGGCTACAACGTCACCTTCCCCAAGGGCCAGACCTGCTGCGGCGCGCCCGCGCGCTACAACGGCGCCTACGAGGTGGCCGCCGGGAACGCCACGGACAACATCAAGGCCCTCTTGGAAGAGGATGTGGACTACGTGATCTCGGCCTGCCCCACCTGCACCGGGGCTCTCAAGCACGAGTTCATCGACGTCTACGAGAGCCTGGGCAAGCGCGACATGCTGCCCAAGGCCCGCCGCCTGGCCACCAAGACCATGGACTTCTCCAGCTTCGTCAAGCAGCTGGTGGACGAAGGCAAGCTCACCTTCAAGGAAGGCCAGTCCCTGGGCAGGATCACCTACCACGACTCCTGCCACCTGAAGCGCACCCTGCACGCCGAAAAGGAGCCCAGGGAGCTCCTGACCCAGGCCGGCTACCAGATCGACGAGATGTTCGAGTGCGACATGTGCTGCGGCATGGGCGGATCGTACTCGCTCAAGTTCCCGGAGATCTCCAAGCCCATCCTCACCCGCAAGCTGTCCAACATCAAGGCCACTGGAGCGCCCATGGTGGCCATGGACTGCCCGGGCTGCGTCATGCAGATCAAGGGCGGCCTGGACAAGGACGGCGCGAAGATCACCGTGAAGCACACCGTCGAGCTCATCGACGACCTGCTGTCCTAACACTCACGAAAAACGCCGCGCGCTCGCCCGACTCGGGGCGGACGCGCGGCGGCAAATCTCCCGGTTGATGGCGGCCCTTGCGGGAAATCGGTCCCCCTGCTGGGGCCGCCCTTTTATCGAGAGGGTGGTTAAGAGGAGATATTTCACGCAATACCGGGAAGAGGGTTGGGCCGAGTCAACCACGTGACTTCCAGGGCAACGGTTGCAAGCAGCCAGTTGGCGAAAAGGAGTACCCCGATGAACATCCGTACGGGCGACGAGTATCTCGACAACCGCATCGACACGTATTCAGAATGGATGCGGGAAGGCAAGATTCCCACGTCCTCGAAAGTCATTCCTGTGAAACAATCCCTGTCCGGCCTGCAATGGATTCTTCCCACTGAGCAGGCCAGGGTAATCCTGCGCAACTCCCGCTCCTTCGCCCTTGCCCATTGCGCGTGCCGCAAGCGCTACGAGCGCTGCGACAACCCCACCGAGGTCTGCTTCTATTTAAACGACGTGGCCGACAAGAAAACGGCCGACGGCCAAGCCCGCCGGGTTACGCTCGAAGAGGCTGAGAAACAGCTCATGCTTGCCGACGCCCACGGCCTGATCCACATGACGATCTACAATCCGGAACAGCACGTTTTCGCCCTTTGCTGCTGCTGCGCCTGTTGCTGCCACGAGGTGGCGTTCCTGCGGCAATACAAGCGTCCCGACATGCTCGCCCACTCCGATTACATCGCCGCGACGGACACCGGATCCTGCGTGCATTGCGGGGCATGCGAGCCCAGGTGCGTCTTCGAGGCCAGGACAATGAAGGACGAAATCATGCACTACGAGCCTTCAAAGTGCTACGGTTGCGGGCTCTGCGTGTCGGTCTGCCCCAGTTCGGCCACGAGCATGGAGTTGCGGGTGGCAGACAAGCACGGACTTGCGGTCCGGTAGCCGGGCAGGTCCCAGCCGGGGGGAGAGGGTCCCCCTGAAATTCTCCCGGTCGAAGGCGGCCCTTGCGGGATATCGGTCACCCCGCAGGGGCCGCCGTCTCGTTTGACGGATTACAAGCGCAGCGTTGCGAAGAACGCGGCCATCACGAAAAACGGCAGCGTCTTGGCCTTGGACGACCTGAACATGCCCTCAAAAGCCGGGACGACGCAGGATGCGGCGCAGACGGCCCCGCTGAATGCGATGTAGGCGGCCGTGGCGCACAGGACCACCGGCATCACATTGGTGAAGAGAAAAACGAGTTCGGGTTCCATTATCATGAACGTCCTCCGGCGGGGTGCTGCGAAAGCCATTCCGGGCATGGCAGTGATGCTTCTTAAGTATGGATGGGCCGGAGGGCGGTGCGGTTACGGCTGGAACCGGATTGGATGATGGCGAAGGGTAATGATCCGGACTTTCGGCAGCGTTTCAGGATGGCCGGTCCGGTCATCCCGGTGGAGGGGGGGGCGGACTCTGCCCGCTGTTGCGCGATGCGCCTGGACGCCGGAAAAAAGAAACCGGCAGGGGCTTCCGGAGCGCCCCTGCCGGTCGAAATCAAAGCCCTGAAGAAGTGTTATTTCTTCGTGGCCTTCTTGGCCTTGGCAGCCTTGGGGGCTTCCTTGGCAGGTCCGGGGAAGTTCATGACCAGGCCGCCCATCTTCATGCACTCGCCGGTGGTGGCGGTCATGACCTTCTTGTCGCCCACGGAGCATTCGATCTTCTTGGGGGCTTCCTTCTTGGGGGCCTTGGCCTTTCCGGCGGCAAAGGCGGCGCCAGCGGACAGGGACATGGCGAAAACGAGACCAGCAATAAGCAGCTTCTTCATGGCAATAGGCTCCTTTCGAAAGGTTTTTAGCACTTTAGCCAAGGCCGCTTCTTGCATCAAGAGGTTTCATGAACAATATTTCATCTTTCCAAAGAGTCATGTAACGATTCCCGACATTCCGGGGACATTTGGCGTCTTCCGGACACTCCGTCATCCCGTGTGGGAGGCGCGCCCGCGTCCCGGCTCCGTTCTTCACCGGGATGCAACGGCCGTTTCCGCCGCGTTCCAGCCGCCGCCCAGGGCCTTGTACAGACTTACAAGGTCCGTAAGCTCGTTGGCGCTCGACTTGCACAAGCTGTCCTGGGCCTCGTAGAGCGACTTCTCGGACGACAGGACATCCAGAAAGCTGGTCAGCCCCTTGGAGTAACGTTCCCGCGCCAGGGCCAGGGCTTCCTCGTTGGCCCGCACGGCCAGGGCCAGCATGCGCTTGGTTTCCTGCTCCGATGCGAGCGCCGTCAGCGCGTTCTCCACATCCTCCAGGGCCGTGAGGAACGCCGTGCGGTACTTGGCCAGGCTTTCATCGTAGGCGGCGGTTTTCCTGCTCACGTCCGCGCGGGCCTTCCCGGCGTCGAAAACCGGCGCGGTCACGGAAGGGATCACGCTCCAATACCAGTTGGCCAGCCCCAGAAACTTCGTGAGCGCGTTGCCCTGCACTCCGAGCCCCATGGTCAGGTCGAACGTGGGATACAGCCCGGCCGTGGCCGCGCCGATGTTGGCCGAAGCCGCGGCCAGCTGACGCTCGGCTTTGCGCAGGTCGGGGCGGCGGCTGAGCAGGCCGGAGGGAAGTCCGGTGGCGAACACCCCGTCGGGCTTCGGAAGCGGGACGGCCCGGGAGAGGCGTGCCAGGAGCGCCTCTGGCGGGTTGCCGGTCAGGATGCCCAGGCGGTGGATGGACTGTTTCACCGATGCTTCCAGGCCGGGGATGTCCGATCTGGTCTTGGCGTGCTGGGCCACGGCCTGGGACACGTCCAGATGGCTGGTGAGCCCCAGCCGGAATCGTTCCGTGGTCACGTCCACGTTCTGCTGCTGGGACGCTGCCGTGGCCTTGGCGATGGCCAGGCGCTCCTGGCCGGACCTGAGCTCCACGTAGTTGCGGGCCACGTCGCCGAGCAGCGTGAGGACCACCGAACGCAGATCCTCCACACTGGCCTCGTAGGTGGCCCGGGCAGCTTCGGTCTTGCGCCGCTGGCCGCCGAAGAGGTCCAACTCCCAGCTGACGTCGAACCCGGCCTGGTAGGTTGTGCCGGGGGAGACGGCGATGCTCTCCAGGGACTGGTCCGTGGATGTGGCCGCGCCGTTGGAATAGCTCGAAGTGGTCGTCCCCCCGACCTTGAGGGCGGGCAGTTGGGCTGCGCGCGCGATGCCCACGTCGGCCCGGGCCTGGAGCACGCGGGCCTTGGCCTGGGCCACGTCCAGGTTGCCCCGCACGGCCTCTTCCACCAGGCGGTCGAGCTCCGGGTCGTTCAGCCTCTTCCACCATTGGACCTGTTCGAGTCCCGCCGCGGCTTGGGCGTCGCCCTGGGCCGCATCCCTGCAGGCAGCGAAGCGTCCCGGGGCGTCGAGCTGGGGGCGCTTGTAGTCGGGGCCGACGCTGACGCACCCGCCCAAGCAGAGGACCACCCCCAAGAGAATCGCCGGGAGCCGTCTCATGAGCCGCTCCCCGTGTCGGAGGCGGCCGCCGTGGAGGTCTGCACCGGGGTCTCCAGGAAGACGTCCAACTGCTGGCCCACGAAGGCGGGCAGCTGCTTGCGGTCGAAGCTGTAGACCACCTGGAGCACGCGGGTGTCCACCCGCTCGGTGCTGCTGCCGGTGAGCGAGGACTTGGGCACCACGTAGGGCTCCACCCGCACGAAAGTGAGCTCGGCCTTGATGTCACGATTGCCGCGCATGTAGGCCATGCCCCTGGCGCCGCTGACGAAACGCCATGCGTCGTTCTCGTCCACGTCCACGCGCACCTGCATGCGGTCCAGGTTGCCCAGGCGCATGAGCGGCGTCGAGAGGCTGCCCGTGGCCGCGAATTCGCCGGGCCGCACGTTCACTTGGAGAACCTCGCAGGCGATGGGTGCGCGTACGGTCAACCGGTCCACGGTGGTCTCGGCCGCGGCAAGCTCGGCCTGGGACGCCGTGACCGCCGCCTTGGCGCTCTCGAGCTTGGCCTTGGCCAATGCCTCCGCGTTACGGCGTTTTTCCACCTCGTCCACGCTGACTGCTCGGCGGTCCTTCACGTCGCGAACAATGGCGAACTGGGTCTGATAATCCTTGAGCGACGCCTTGGCTTCCTCGAGGGCGGCCTTGGCCTTGAGAAGGCTCGCCCGCTTGACCTCGCGCTCCGACAGGGCCTCACGTCCGTCGATGTCGAAGAGCGCCTGGCCCGCCTGCACCGTGTCCCCGGCCTCCACGTACACGTGGGCTACTACCCCGCCCACGGACGTCCCCAGGGCGATGTTGTTGGAATTGGCTTCCACGATGCCGGCCCCGCCGATGTAGGCGGCGAACGGGGCCTGGGCCGGCTGGGCCACGGCCTGGGACTGGGACCTGGCCCGCTCCGACTTGAGCGATATGACCACGGCCATGACAATCCCGGCCAGGGCCAGGACCGGGAGCACTGTATTCTTGAGCCTCACGGGCATCCTCCTTGATGCGCTCGCTCGTGTCGCATCCTCGTCATCCGTTCAGACAGATTTCTGGCGTAATTCACTATAATAATTATTTATTTAAGACGCGCTCATGCGTTGCGACATGGACGCTAGTGTCGCGTTCCTGAAAAACATGAACATGTTTTTCAGGGGTAAAAATAATAATTTCATTTTTTTGAGGGCGCCACACTAGGCGGTCTCGACGCGGTCGATACGGCCGTCGTCCATGTGGGCCATGTGGTCCGCGTATTCGAAAATCCGGGAGTCGTGGGTCACGATGACCAGGGAGCGCCCGCCCGTGGTGGCCAGCGACCGGAGCAGGTCCATCACCACCTTGCCGGTGGTGTGGTCCAGGGCGCTGGTGGGCTCGTCGCAGACCACCAGCCTCGGCTCGTGGACCAGGGCGCGGGCGATGGCTACGCGCTGCTGCTGCCCGCCCGAAAGATCGCGCGGCAGGGAGTTCTCCCGCCCGGAAAGCCCCACCTCTTCAAGTCTGGCCGCGGCGACGTCCAGCGCCTTCGTCCGGGGGACACCGTTTATGAGCAGCGGCAGGCAGGCGTTCTCGACAGCCGTGAGCGTGGGCACCAGGTTGAAGGCCTGGAACACGAACCCGATGTTCCTGCCCCTGAACACCGTGCGCTCCCGGGGAGACAGCAGGGACATGTCCTGGCCGAGCAGGGCGCACGCGCCTTCGTCCTGGTCCAGGATACCCGCCATCACGGAGATGAGGGTGGTCTTGCCGCACCCGGAGGGCCCCACCAGCATGAAGAGTTCCCCGGCGCGCACGTCCAGGTCCACGCCGCGCAGGGCCTGAGTCCTGGTTTCGCCGGACCCGAAGGACTTGGTGACGCCCCTGCAGCACACCGAGATGGATGCGTCGTGCATGGTCAAGCCTTGAACACCACGGCGGATTCGAGTTTCAGCACCCTGCGGGCGGAGAGCATGGCCGCCAGGGCCACGATGAGCATCACCGCGCCGCCGCTTCCGGCCAGGAGCTGCCAGGTCATCTTGGGCTGGGGCCCCATGCCCCCGGCCGAGGCGGCCATGAAGGCGGCGCTCAAGCCAGCGCCCAGGCCGTATCCCACGAAACCAACAAGAAACGCCTGCAGGAGGATCATGCGCGTAAGCATTGAATCCGTGGCTCCCATTGCCTTGAACACTCCGAAATAGCGCAGGTTGTCCAAGGTGAAGTTGTAGAAGATCTGGCCCGTGACAGCGGTTCCGACCACGAAGCCGATCACGACCACGAAGCCGATGTTCACCAGGATGTTGGTGTGCTCGATGATGTGGTTCAGGGATTTGTCCTTGAATTCCTCGGCCGAATAGGCGGCCAGTCCGGTCTCGGCGGTGATGCGCCGGGCCACGTTCTCGGGCCTCTCGTCCGGCTTGGCCTTGGCCAGCACGAAGCTCAGGAGTTTGCGCTCGCTGAAGGCGAAGGTCTTGGCGCGGGCGTATGTAGTGAAGATCACCGGCTGGGACATGAAGCTCGGCGTGGACCGGGCGATGCCCACCACCTGGGCGCGCTTGTCGTTGATCTCCAGGATGTCGCCCAGTTTAACAGGGATCGGGGTTCCCTCGGCGGTGCGCATGGCCAGCCTGCCCTTGGCTCCGGCTTCGTCCACGATGACCGCGTCGGGGATTCGCAGATCGGCGAGATTTCCTTCGAGCATCACCGCCGGGCCGCCGATGAGTGTGGCCTCGTCCAGGCCGTTCATCTGGCACTGGGCGGTCTCGCCGTTCTCCAGGCGCACCTTCTGCCCGCCCTTGAAGAAGGGCACGGCCCATTCCACTCCGCTGACCCCGCGCACGCGGTAGAGCTGCGTGTCCTGCATGGGCTTGGAATCTTCGATGGACTGCACCTTGGGGTCCATGACCCAGATGTCGGGGAGGTCCATGTCGGAGATGGCGCCATAGGTCTGGCTGAGGATGTCCACCAGGATGGCCGGCTGCTGGATCATGATGATGGAAGACAGGGCGATGGCCACGACGATGCCCAGGTATTTCCCCATGTCGCCGAAGAGCATTTTCAGGGCTATGTGAAGCATGGAAGTGTTCCGATGGTGCGGTGGAGTGGCGCGGCTGGCGTCGGTCGCTGAGTTGCGGGTCTTGGTCTAGAGGCGGGGGGAGGGCTGACGGTTACGCGCCGCCGCAAACGCGGCCCGGGCACGCAAAAAAGAAGGGGGAGATTGCTCTCCCCCATGATCTGGCGCGCGATGCAGCGCTCCTATTCGGTGACGGTGATGGTCCCGATCATGTGTTCGTGACCGGAACCGCAGAAATTGTCGCAGTGGAAGGGGAACGTCCCGACCTTGTCCGGGACGAAACGCACGGTGGTGGTTTTCCCGGGGGGGATGTCGCTGCGGAGCTTGAGGGCCGGGCAGGAGAATCCGTGCAGCCTGTCCAGTGACGTCAACTCGAGGACCACGGGAGTTCCCTTCTTCACAGTGATCGTTTGGGGGGAAAACTCGTACTGTTTCGCAGTGACCGTGACGACCTGCTCGTCCTGCTGCGCGAGAGCGGGCGAGGCCGTCATGGCCACCGTGCAAACCGCGAACAACAAGGCGACCAGCAATGGGATCGTGATGCCGCGCATGAGACTATTCTCCCTTGAGGGGGTATTCGGTCAGGGCGTATGCCCGGTCCTTGCCGGCGTCCACGCCCCGGAATCCCAGGCCCTTGAACGGCTGTGAGGGAGTCCAGGGAAGGGGGGCCTTGATCGGTACGGAACCCGGGGCGGGCAGGGGATACATGAGGCCCATGGCGGAGTTGTGTTTGATGCCGTCGGCTTCGTGGTGGTTCACCTGATGGATGTGCCCGTAGAAGACCGTGACGTTGTTGGTGAACGGCTTGAGCATCTCCAAGGCCTTGGCCCCGTCGCGGGTGTGCCAGTCCCAGTCAGGGGCAAGGTCGAACAGCGGCCGGTGGGTGAAGATGACCAGCGGCGCTTTCTTGTCGATCTTGCCCAGTTCGGCGGCGAACCATTGCAGTTGGGCGTCGCCAATGGTGGAGCCCGGGTTGGAAACATTGTCCAGAACGATGAAATGCACGCCTTTGTGTTCGAAGGCGTAGTGTGTTTCCCCGAAGAGCTCCTGGTATGCCTTGCCGTTGTCCAGCCCGGCGTCGTGTTCCCCGGGCATGAACCGGACATTCTTCACCTTGAGGGCTCCCACGATCTCACGGAATTCACCGAGGCGCTTGCGGCGTACCTGTTCGTCGTCCGTGGTATGGGTCAAGTCACCAGTGAAGATGATGAAATCGGGTTGGCGGGCCAGGGCGTTCACCGCAGCCACGGCCTTTTGAAGGGTCGTTCCGGCCTCGGGGTTCACTGCGGGGTTGTTGAAGCCCCAATGGGTGTCGGACATCTGCACGAAAAAGAAATCGTCCTGGGCGGGCGTTGCGGCATGCCCCAACCCGTTCATGCCCATGAGGCCGCTTGCGAACACCACGCTTCCGATACCCGCAAGTTTCAGGAACTCGCGCCGTTCGATGCCTGTTTTCATCACTGTCCCCCTTGAAGACCGCTAGTCGTGATCGAGCGGTGGAAAACTCACTCAATGACACAGGTAACCCGAACGGATGAAAACTGGCAAGGAAATGATGAAAAGACCTGGCGTTCTGGAAAAAAAGAAGCGGGGGGAGTGGGCTCTCCCCCCGCACGGTAGGGCCGCCCGGCGGTTGTGGGCAGCGTGGTGAGGCTCGCGGCTTTTAGGGCGGGGTGTGGTGGGGCGATGCCGCGAGGGGTTTCCGCCGGGCGGCCCGTGGGCCGTTTCTTTTGTCTCGGCGGGCTGTGCTTCCCGCCGAGAACACCATAACCAATTTCGTCAATCCCCGGAACAGGTTTTCACCTGTTCCGGGGACGTTTTTTCACTCGTCTATTTGCCGGCGCGGCCGTCGTCGCAGGGCTCGCCAGCGGTGCTGGTGTGCTCGGCTGTGTCGCTCAGGGTGCAGGACTCGGTATTGGCCGGGGCGCTGGCCTTGGCCTTCTCGCCGTTGCCGTTGGGATCGACGCCGGCCAGGACGCACAGCTGCTTCCAGCGGTCTGTGACGTCGGACTCCAGCTCGATGCGCAGCTTCTTGGCCTGCTCGGGCATCATCTTGTCCAGGGCGGCGAAGCGGTTCTCGCTCATGACGAAGTCGAGAACGGTTCCGTCAGGGGCCTTGGAGTCGATCACCATGGGGTTCTTGCCCTCGGCGATCAGGGTGGGGTTGTAGCGGAACAGCGGCCAGTAGCCGGAGGCGGTGGCCAGCTTTTCCTGCTCCTGGGTCTTGCCCATGCCGCGCTTCAGGCCCTGGTTGATGCAGGGAGCGTAGGCCAGGATGATGGAGGGGCCGGGGTAGGCCTCGGCCTCGGCGAACGCCTTGATCATCTGCTGCTTGTTGTAGCCCATGGACACGGTGGCCACGTACACGTTGCCGTAGGTCATGGCGATGCGCGCCAGGTCCTTCTTGCGGGTACGCTTGCCGGCCGCCGCGAACTTGGCGATGGCGCCGGTGGGGGTGGACTTGGAGGACTGGCCGCCGGTGTTGGAGTACACCTCGGTGTCCATGACCAGGATGTTCACGTTCTCGCCGGAGGCGATCACGTGGTCCAGGCCGCCGAAGCCGATGTCGTAGGCCCATCCGTCACCGCCGAAGCACCAGATCGACTTCTTGACCAACAGGTCGGCGTCGGTCTCAACGGCCTTGAGGGCGTCGGACTTGGAGGACTTGGCTGCCAGCAGCTTCTTGATCTGGCCGCCGAACAGGGCGGACTTGTCCGCGTCGTCGGGGTCGCAGGACCAGGCTTCCAGGGCGGCCTTGAGGTCGCCGTCGGCCTCGGCGGCGGCCGCCTTGACCTTGTCCTTCAGGAGCTCACGGCGCTGGGTGACGCCCATGCCGATGCCGTAGCCGAACTCGGCGGCGTCCTCGAACAGGGAGTTGCCCCAGGCCGGGCCGTGTCCGTCCTTGTTCTGGCAGTACGGGGTGGTGGGAGCCGAGGCGCCCCAGATGGAGGAGCAGCCGGTGGCGTTGGCGATGACCATGCGCTCGCCGAACATCTGGGTGAGCACGCGCACGTACGGGGTTTCGCCGCAGCCCGAGCAGGCGCCGGAGAATTCCATGAGGGGCTGGTAGAACTGGGAGCCCTTCACGGAATCGCGTTTCATGAGGCCGTCCTTCCAGGACACGGTCTGGCAGAACTTGAAGTTCGGGACCTGGGTGGCCAGCTGGGTCTCGATGGGCTTCATCTCCAGGGCCTTCTTCTTGGAGGGGCAGATGTCGGCGCAGTTGCCGCAGCCCAGGCAGTCCTCGGTGTTAATCTGGATGCGGAAGGCCATGCCCTTGAGTTCCTTGCCCTGGGCGGGAAGGGTCTCATAGGTGGCGGGAGCCTTGGCCTTCTCGGCATCGGTCAGCACGGTGGACACGATGGCGGAGTGGGGGCAGACGAAGGCGCACTGGTTGCACTGGATGCAGTTTTCCTTGATCCACTCGGGCACGTTGATGGCCACGGCGCGCTTCTCGTACTGCGAGGTGGACACGGGCATGGTGCCGGAGGGGTCGAACAGCGACACCGGCAGGGCGTCGCCCTGCTGGGCCAGGACCGGCTTGGCGATCTTGGCCACGTAGTCGGGCAGCTTCTCGGCGGACTTGGCCACGTCCTTGGCATCGGCCCAGGAGGCGGGGTACTTCACTTCCACGAGGGCGGCCACGGCCTGGTCGACCGCGTCGATGTTCATCTGGACGATCTTCTCGCCTTTCTTGCCATAGGCCTTGTGGATGGACTTCTTCAGCAGTTCCACGGCCTTTTCGAAGGGCAGCACGCCCGCCAGCTTGAAGAAGGCGGTCTGCATGATCATGTTGATGCGGCCGCCGAGGCCCACGCCCTGGGCGATCTTCACGGCGTCGATGTTGTAGAACTTGAGCTTCTTCTTGGCGATGGCGGCCTTCACCTTTCCGGGCAGCTCGGTCTCCATGTCGGCCAGGGACCAGTTGGAGTTCAGCACGAAGGTGCCGCCTTCCTTGCTTCCGGCCAGCACGTCGTACAGGGTGACGTAGTTGGCCTTGTGCACGGCCACGTAGTCGGCGGCGTTGACCAGGTAGGTGGAGCGGATGGGCTCCTTGCCGAAGCGCAGGTGGGAAACCGTGATGCCGCCGGACTTCTTGGAGTCGTAGGAGAAGTAGCCCTGGGCGTACATGTCGGTGTTGTCGCCGATGATCTTGATGGCTTCCTTGTTCGCGCCCACGGTGCCGTCGGCGCCCAGGCCCCAGAACATGCACTGCACGGTGCCGGCGGGGGTGGTGTCGGCGAAGGCGGGCACGGCCAGGGAGGTGCCGGTGACGTCGTCCTCGATACCCACGGTGAAGTGGTTCTTCTTGGCGGCGCCCATGTTGTCGAACACGGCCTTGACCATGGCCGGGGTGAACTCCTTGGAGCCCAGGCCGTAGCGGCCGCCCAGCAGGGTGGCGTTGTTGCCTGCGTCGCGCAGGGTGGTGGCCACGTCAAGGTACAGGGGCTCGTACTGGGAACCGGCTTCCTTGGTGCGGTCGAGCACGGTGATGACCTTGGCGGACTTGGGCAGGGCGGCCAGGAAGTCCTGCGCGCACCAGGGGCGGAAGAGGCGCACCGTGACCAGGCCGATCTTCTCGCCCTTGCAGGCGTCGATGACTTCCTTGACGGCTTCGCAGGAAGAACCCATGGCCACGATGACGCGCTCGGCGTCGGGAGCGCCGTAGTATTCAATGAGCCCGTAGGAGCGGCCGGTGGCGGCCGAAACCTTCTTCATGGCCTCCTTCACGATGCCCGGCACGGCCTGGTAGTACTTGTTGGCGGCTTCGCGGCCCTGGAAGTAGATGTCCGGGTTCTGGGCGGTGCCGCGGATGTTCGGATGCTCGGAGTTCATGGACTTGGCGCGGAACTCGGCCACCTTGTCCATGTTCACCATCTTGGCGATCTCGGAGAACTCGAGCACCTCGATCTTCTGGATCTCGTGGGAGGTGCGGAAGCCGTCGAAGAAGTGCAGGAAGGGGACGCTGGACTCGATGGCGGACAGGTGCGCCACCAGGGCCATGTCGTGGGCTTCCTGGACGGAGCAGCCGGCCAGCATGGCGAAGCCGGTCTGGCGGCAGGCCATGACGTCCTGGTGGTCGCCGAAGATGGACAGGGCGTGGGCGGCCACGGCGCGGGCGGACACGTGGAAGACGCCGGGCAGCAGCTCGCCGGCGATCTTGTACATGTTAGGGATCATCAGCAGCAGGCCCTGGGAGCAGGTGTAGGTGCTGGTCAGGGCGCCGGCGGCCAGGCAGCCGTGGACCGCGCCGGCGGCGCCGGCCTCGCTTTGCATCTCCCGGACCTTGAGGGTCTGACCGAAGATGTTCTTCATGCCCTGGGAAGCCCACTCGTCGACCATTTCACCCATGTTGGACGAAGGAGTGATGGGGTAGATGGCCGCGCACTCGGAGAGGGCGTACGCCACCCAAGAAGTGGCGGTGTTGCCGTCCACGGTCTTGATCAGTTTCTGTGCCATTTCCTTGTTTCCTTTCTACTGTATGTATGTGGGGTTGGTTAGAGCCCAAGACCCTGCCTGATGGCCGCAACGTCGAGGTTGGCCGCCACCAGTTGGGATGCTTGTTGAAATTTGCCGGGATCGCGCAGCTTGTGACGGGCGAGCAGCGCTTCCATGCGCCGGGCCACCGAGTAGGTGTCCTCGCGCACCACCATAATGGGCACCTCGGCGTTCTCCGCCCGGGCCAGGATGATGTCGTTGGGGTAGAGGTTGCCGGTGAGGATCAGGCAGGCGCAACGCCCCTCGATGGCCACCAGCTGCAAATCGGAGCGGTCGCCGCCCACGATGACCGCGGCCTTGGGGTGCTTGCGGAAATAGGCCAGGAAGTTCTCCACCTGCATGGTGCCGATGAGGAACGATTCCGCCACCACGTCGGCCTTGTGGGCGCTGGAGATGATCTTGCCGCCCAGGCGCTCGGCCAGGACGTTCACCGAGACGGCTCCAAGCACCCGGTCGTGGGGGATGATGCCCAGTACCTTCACTCCGCGCCGGGCCAGGAAGGGGGCCAGCACGGAGTTGACTTCCTCGAGGTAGCCGCCGGAGACGTCGGAGAGCACGCATCCGATCATCTTGTCGCCCATCTGCTCCTTGATGGCCAGGAGGATGTCGTAGTTCATCTCATGGGTGCAGCGGTCCACGATGACCACGGGCACGTCCAGGGCCTTGGCTACGCTGGCCCCGTCCAGGCAGGCGTAGAGCCCGGAGGTGAGGAACCCCCCGGAGCCGCCCACCAGGGTGACGTCCTTGCCCTTGGAAATCTTCTTGTATGCGGCGATGATGTCGCTGGTGCGGTCCTGGCAGGGACCTTGGGCGAAAACCTTGTGCATGAAGTCCTGGGTGACCAGGACCGGGGTGGCAGTGTCCGGGGCGATGTCCTGGCCCAGGGCCTCGCTGATGGCCACGGCGTCCAGATCTCCCCAGGCGTTGCCGACCTTGGCCGCTTGCGCTCCCACGGGCTTGAAGTAGCCCACGGAGAGCCCCTCCTTGCGGAACTTGAGGCCAAGCCCCAGGCAGAGGGTATTCTTGCCCGAATAGGGCGCGGTGGATCCAATGTACAGGCCTGGCATGAGCGAGGATTCTCCCTTGGCTACTGCGGCAGCAGCATCAGGCGCGTGTCAGCGACGACGGCGCGCTCGTTGTTGACAAGGACAGGACCTAATTCGGCCTCGAAAATCTCGGGGAAGTCCATCGCCAGTTGGGAGAGTCGGATGACGATGTCTTCGAGCGCTTCAATGTTCGCGGGCGGCTCCCCCCTAACCCCTTTCAGGAGCATGTAGGAGTCGATGCCTCGGATCAGCTGGCGGGCGTCGTGTATGGATACTGGAGCCAGCCGGTACGAAATGTCTCCCAGAACGTCAACATAAATTCCGCTCAGGCCGAAGCGCAAGAGCGGTCCGAAATGGTCGTCGCGACGAAAGCCGATGACCACTTCCTTCATGTTGTCGGGGGCCTGCTCCTGGATCATGCAGCCGGACACGTGGGCGTCCGGCCGGGTGATCTTCACGTGCCCGGTGATCTCCAGGAACGCGCTGCGCAGTTCCTCGGGGGTGGTGACGCCCACGGCCACGGCCCCGGCGTCGGCCTTGTGGGCGATCTGGGGCGAGGCCACCTTGCACACCACGGGGTAGCCGATTTTGGCGGCCACGGCCAGGGCCTCGTCGGATGTCCTGGCCAGGGCGGCGCGGGCGGCCGGGAGGTCGTATGCCTTGAGGATCTCCTGGGCCATCTGCTCGGGAATCTCGGTCATGCCCTGGGCGCGGGCTTCCTTGATGACCCGGCGCACCACGTCCTTGCGGCCCTCCACGCTGGCCATGACCGGCGAGGGGCGGGACTTGCGCACGCCGTAGCGGTACATGGCCTCCAGGCTGTGCACGGCCTGCTCCGGGAAGGCGTAGCAGGGGATGTTCGCCTGCTTGAGGAGCTTCACGCCCGGCTCCATGCGGGTCTTGCCCATGAAGCAGCACATCACCGGCTTGAGCGTCTTGGAGGCGACCTCGACCACGGCCTGGGCCATCTTTTCGGGATCGGTGAAGGCCGTGGGGGCGATGAGCACCATGAGGCTGTCCACCAGCGGATCGTTCAGGAGCACGGTGACGGCGCTCAGGAGGCGGGTTTTGTCCGCGTCGGCCAGGATGTCCACGGGGTTGTAGATGCCCGCGGTGGCCGGAAGGTCCGCCTTGAGGGTCTCCACGGTGGCGGCCGAGAGCGGGGCCATGGTCAAGAGCGACTTCTCGGCTGCGTCGGCGGCCAGGATGGCCGGTCCGCCCGCGTTGGTGACGATGGCCAGCCGCGGTCCCTGGGGCAGGGGCTGCATGGAGAATGCCTGGGCCAGGTCGAACATTTCGGAGACGGTGTGGGCGCGCAGGATGCCTGTCTGGCTGAAGGCCGCCTCGTAGGCGTGCTCCGAGCCAACCATCGAGCCGGTGTGCGAGGACGCGGCCTTGGCTCCGGCCGCGGTGACGCCGCCCTTCAACATGATCACGGGCTTTTCCCGGGTGATCTTGCGGGCCATGCGCAAAAACGCCTCGCCGTGCTCCACGTTCTCCACGTAGCCGAGCACCACCTTGGTCTCGGGGTCCTGGGCCAGGGCGTAGAGCATATGGGTCTCGTCCACCACGGCCTTGTTGCCCAGACTCACGAACTTGGAAAAGCCGATGGACTCGCCGATGGCCCAGTCCAGGATGGCGGAGCACAAGGCCCCGGACTGGGAGAAGAAGGCGATGTTGCCCTTGCCCGGGAATCCCGGCGCGAAGGACGCGTTGACCTTGTCGGCCGTCGAGAGAACGCCCAGGCAGTTGGGGCCGATGAGGGCTATGTCGTTGTCGCGGCAGATGCGCGCCACTTCGCCTTCGATCTTCCACCCCTCCTTGCCGGATTCGCGGTAGCCGGCGGAGACGATCACCGCCGCGCGCAGCCTGTGGGGCAGGAGGGCCTTGAGCGAGGGAACCACGGCGTCGCGGGGCACGGCCAGCACGGCCAGGTCCAGGGGGGAGGGGAGCAGGGAGATGTCCTTGTAGGACTTGAGGCCGAGGATGGAGTCGGCTTTGGGGTTGACGGGGAAGAGTTCCCCCTCGTAGCCGGCCTCGATCATGTTTTTCAGAATGGTGTGCCCAATCTTTCCTGAAGTCCTGGATGCGCCAACAACGGCCACGGTTTTCGGGCTGAACAGCGCGTCAAGGTGCATTCTTACTCCAATATGGGAAACCGGAGCCCATGCCCGGCGGTTCCATCCAGTTTCACGAAAACGGACGGGCTGTGCGCCCTGCCGTCTTCGTCGGCCATCCGAATACCTTTACAACTTCCGTTCCAACGCCGTTAGTGTCGTAAAAACAATATGTTAACTACATAGAATGTGTCCGGTCCTCCGGATTGACGGAGCGTGTCCGGTTAATCGGACGGCGTGGGAGGCTCAAACCGTCCGGATGTCCGGACAGTGACGGGCAGGCATGAATGGAGTATATGCCTTAAAGTGACACAGGCGTCAATCGGATCGCTGAAAGGACGCAAACGCATCCCGAAACGATATATCAAGGAGTTCGAATGGATATGGACGCACATTCGGGCCGCCGGGGGCGGGTGGTCATCGCCGGGGCGGGGTTCGGAGGCATATGGGCCGCGCGCAAGCTTTCCGGCTCGGGCCTGGACGTCCTGGTGGTGGACAAGCGCAACTTCCACACCTTCCTGCCGCTCCTCTACCAGGTGGCGGCGGCGGAGCTTGAGCCGGGCCAGATCGCCTACCCCGTTCGCGGCATCTTCCGGCGCAAGCGCGACACCCGCTTCGCCATGGCCGAGATCCGGGGCATCGACAGGCAGCGCCGGAGGCTCATCACAGACGGGCCGGAGATTCCCTACGACTGCCTCATCTTGTCGCTCGGCAGCGAGACCAACTTCTTCGGCATACCCGGCGCGGCCCGCAACTGCTTCGGACTCAAGTCGCTGGAGGAGGGCATCGGGCTTCGCAACCATATCATGAGCCTGTTCGAGGAGGCGTCGCAGACGAGCGACCCCTCCAGGCAGCGCGAACTGCTCACCTTCGTCGTGGCCGGGGGCGGCCCCACGGGAGTGGAGTACGCCGGCGCCCTGGCGGAACTCATCCGCGGCCCCCTGGCCGAGGACTTCCCGCTGCTCAACCTGAGCCAGGCCCGGGTGGTGCTCCTGGAGGCCGGACAGGCCATCCTGGCGCCCTTCCCGCAGGCGCTCCGCGAGTACGCGCTGAACAAGCTGGGCCGCAAGGGCGTGGAGGTCCACCTGGGAGCCCAGGTGAGCCGCGTGGCCCCCGAGGCCGTGCTCATGGAGGACGGCAGCGCGCTGGCCACACGCACCGTGGTCTGGACCGCCGGCGTGCGCGGTCCGGCCGTGGCCGCGAACCTGGGGCTGGACACGGGGCCGGGCGGCAGGATTTTCGTGGGCGAGACCCTGCAGTCGCGCAGCGACCCTTCCATCTTCGTCATCGGGGACATGGCCCACTTCGAGGGGCCGGGCGGGGCGCTGCCCATGCTGGCTCCGGTGGCCATGCAGCAGGGGAAGCTGGCGGCGGTGAATGCGAAGCGCCTGCTGGCCGGGAAAAAACTCAAGGCCTTCCGCTATTTCGACAAGGGCGTCATGGCCACCATCGGGCGCGCCGCCGCCGTGACCACCTTCGGGAAAGTGAGCTTTACAGGCTACACCGCCTGGGCGGCCTGGCTGTTCGTGCACCTGCTCATGCTCATCGGCTTCCGCAACCGCCTGGCGGTGCTCATCAACTGGGCCTGGGACTATTTCTTCTTCGAGCGGGCGGTGCGGCTCATCGTGCCGTGCATGGCCGACAGGCGCTCCAGCGCCGGATTCGAGAGGGACGCGGCCCGGCCGGAAGGCGACGGCGGGGGAATCTGAACGGGCCAGGGGGAGCGGCCGCAAATCACGGACTGGGAGGAGCTTCTTTTGCCGGGCGGAACGCCCGGCGATCCCGGCGAAACGGGCTCGTCGCGCCGCGCCGCGCTTCAGGCGGCCGGGGAACCGGCGGGCTTGTCCAGGGAGAGCCCCGGCAGGGTGAGCAGGGTGCGCTTGGCCTTGCGCTTGCGGCGTTCGAATATCTCGGGGCGCGATCCCAGGCGGTAGCGCCAGAGCCAGCACGGCTCGTAGGGCTCCTTGCAGGTCGGGGAGGCGGCGCAGGCGCGCACGCGATCCCGGCCGCCGCAACAGCAGGCCAGGCACTGGCGGCGGATGGCCCGCACCGGGGGCCTCGTCTGCTCCGGGGCGGGACCGAGCCTGTAGGCGTGCAGGGGGCAGGCCGTGTCCGGGCACTCCGACACCAGCACGTAGGATCCGCCCATGCAGGACACGCAGAACTTGCGGACCGACTCGGACGCGCTCAGTTTCCTGATGATGGTGGTGCTCATGTCGAAACCTGCCTTGTGGCGTTGGCCTTTGGGGGCCCGTTCGGGGCCGCCCGCGTTTTCGCCCGTGTGTCCTTTCCCGGCGCAAAAGGCAAGGCCGCCCTATTTGGACCGGAAAACGCCCAGTACGTCGTCGTCAGGCTTTTTTACATATATTTCAGGAAGTTCATAGTAGACATGGTCGATGGCCAGGCGCTGCGTGAAATCGCGCCTATCGTCGTAATTGAGCAGGCGGACGCTGCCGTCCATGCAGCGGCACTCGGCGTCGAAGGCGTCGCCGAGCAGATCGGGGATGACGCGTCCCTCTATCACTCGGCAGGGTTTGGTTCCGAAATTGAGGAGCTGGGAGAAGGCTCGGGCCTCGGGGCTGTCATAATCGAAATCCCATTGCCTGCGCTGCTGGACGATATATTGGATGATGTCAGGCACGTTGTCGTCCTGGTCGCGGTTGAGTTCGGGAGTGGCGTTGTTGGGCCTGCTCTGGGCCAGGAGCATCTGTCCGGTGAGGATGAGCGCCGCCGCCGCGAGGCAGGTCAGGAACTTGGGACGCATGGTGACTCCGGTGGAACGTTTGCCCCCTCATGCAACAAGGGGGCGCGGCTGTCCAGACCGGGAGGCCGCACGCGGGCGCGGTTGCTGTACCTGCGAAGCTATGGCAGTATTACGACCGATCATGGACATGCCAACCGTATCTCTCGACACGCCCGGCGGCGCATCCGGCAAGGTGCAGCCGGTCCGTACCGTGTTGCGCGACATCCTCACGCCCGGCGTGGTGGGTGTTTCCGCCGGAGCCTGCATGAGCAAGGCTCTGGAGTGCATGAGCGGGCAGCGCATCAGTTCGGTGGTGGTCCTCACACGCGGCAAGCCCGTGGGCATCCTCACCGAGCGCGGGGTCATCCGGGCTGCGGCCGAACATGGCGCGTCGCTGCAAAATCTCAAGATCAGCCAGGTGATGACGAGCCCGGTGCTCACCGCGCCCGAGGACATGCCCATTCATCAGGCGTTTTCGTTGCTCCTGAGCGAGGGCATCCGCCATCTTGTGGTGGTGGATTCCTGCGGTCGGGCCATGGGTATGGTCACGCAGACCAACATGATCCGCAATCTGGGTGTGGAATATTTCGTGGAGATCAAACGGGTCTCGCAGATCATGATCCGAAACGTGGCCAGCCTGCCGAGCCGCCTGAACCTGCGTGACACGCTGGACCTCATGGTGCTCGGCCCCTACAGCTGCGTGGTGGCCATGGAAGACGGGGTTCCGGCGGGCATCTTCTCAGAGCGCGACATGGTGGCGGCGGTGTCGGGGAGCGGCGATCTCGACGGAACCACCCTGGCCCAGGTCATGTCCAGCCCGGTCATCACCATCACAGGCGACACGCCGGTGCACACGGCGGCGACCATGATGGGGGACATGAATGTCCGCCGGCTCCTGGTGACGGGCGAGGACGGCAAGGTCGAGGGAATCCTCACCCAGTCCGACATCGTCAAGGGCCTGGAGGCCCGCTACGTGGAGATGCTCAAGGATGTCATCCGCGAAAAGGACGAGCTTCTGCGCGAGGCGGTCATGGAAGCGGCCAGGAAGTCGGTCTACCTGGACACCATACTGAATTCCTCGATGGACCTGGGCATCGCGGCCACGGAAGGAGGCGTCATCGCCTTCATCAACCAGTCCGCCCAGGACATGTTCGGCGTGATCGAGGGCGACGTCATCGGCCGGGACATCATCGAATTCCACAAGAGCCTCGGCGTTCCGGCCAGCCGGATCAGGCGCGTCCTGTCCCATGTGCGCAAGGGCAATTCCCACGCGTTTTCCACGCGCCTCGGCGGCGGGGCGGGTAAATACATCGACGGCCAGGTCAGCGGCATCGCCGGACCCGCCGGGAAGCCGGACGGCTACGTCTTCATGATGCGCGACGTGACCGAGCGGCGCAGCGCCGAGAACACCATCCGTCACATGGCCTACCACGACGCCTTGACCGGCCTGCCCAACCGCCTGTTGGTGGCCGACAGGCTGGAGCAGGGCCTGGCCCAGGCCAAGCGCCGCGCCTGCCTGCTGGCGGTGATGCTCCTGGACCTGGACGGGTTCAAGGCCATCAACGACAGCCTGGGGCACAACGTGGGCGACGAGTTGCTCAAGGCCATCGGAGCCAGGATCGCGGGGCTTCTCAGGAAATCGGACACGGTGGGGCGCATGGGCGGCGACGAATTTTTGATCGTGCTGCCGGAGGTGAAAACGCCGGAGGGAGCCGCCTCCGTGGCCTCCAAGATGCTCAAGGCCGTATGGGAGCCTCGGGTGCTGGCGGGTCGGGAGATCGTGGTGAGCACCAGCATCGGCCTGGCCCTGTACCCTTGGGACGGGGCGGACGCCAAGTCGCTGATCCAGAGGGCGGACGCGGCCATGTACAGGGCCAAGGAAGCCGGCCGCAACACCTACCGCTTCGCGGGCGAGGGCCGGGACGGACAGAGCTTCCGTCATCCCTGACGGAGCATACGGCCCAGCTCAGGCCGTCCGGTAAGGCATCCGCGCACATAATCCAGACAGGCCGTCCGGTAGGGCGGCTTCGTCCGTCCAGTCCGGCACCAGTCGTACCGGAAGAACGCTTCGCTGTATCCCTACTGACTGTGGGTCCGCACCCAGGCGTCCCTGATGGCGTCCTCAAGAATCTTGGCGCGCATCTGGACATAGGCGTCCCGGGCGGCGCTGTAGGGCTCCACGGCCGAGCGCTTGAGCTCCTCGTAGACATCCAGAGTCTCGGGGATGCGGTTTATTCTGCCGGCGCCGCTGATGGCCAGGGTGAGCAGGTAGGGCGCTTCGGGGAGGAACGTGGTGGGCTGGGCGGTGGCGTCGAAAGCCAGGCCCACGCCGTCGCGCAGGGACGACGGCCCGAGGATGGGCAGCACCAGGTAGAAGCCGTGCCCCACGCCCCACACGCCCAGCGTCTGGCCGAAGTCCAGGGTCTGCGGCCCCATGCCGGGCTTGGTGGCGGCCAGGTCGTAGAGGCCGCCCAGGCCGAAGGTGGAGTTGACGATGAAGCGTCCCAGCTCCCGCGAGGCCTTGTCCGGGCGCAGCTGCAGGATGGCGTTCACGAAACGGGCCGGAAAGAGGAAGTTCGAATAGGCGTTCTCGATGCGGTCCCGGGCGTACTTGGGCAGCACGGTGGTGTAGGCCCGGCTGAAGGGCTTGCCCAGGCCCATGTAGAACACGTCGTTGAACCCGAACCAGAAACGGTTCCATGGCTCAAGCGGATCGGCGATCTGGGGCAGGGGGGCGTCCTCGGGGTCGAGAGGAGCCTGGGCGGCTTTCTTGGAGGCGCACCCGGCCGCGGCGCACAAGGCCAGCAGGAGGGAGAGAACCAGGACGAGGCGGCGGCTGGATGATTTCATGAACGTACCTTAGCTGGCCGAGCCCATGGTTTCAACCCTGCCGATGAGCTGGGCGGGACTTTCCTTGGCCAGAATCTGGTTGAACTGGTTGCGGTAGTTCTGCACGAGGCTGACACCCTCGATGACCACGTCGTAGACCTTCCAGTCGTTCTTCTTGATGAGCCTGTACACTATGGGCACCTCCTTGCTGGAGGTGACGATCTTGGTGCTCACTTCCGAACGGCCTTCACCCAGCACCGACTCGTCCATGAACACCACCTTCTCGTCGGTGTAGGCTTCGATGCGGCGCAGGTAGGTGTGCTCCAGAAGCCTCACGAACGCCTTGGTGAAACGCTGGCGTTCGTCCGGATTGAAGGCTTCCCAGTTGGCTGCCAGGGTGCGCCTGGCCAGTTCCTCGGGGTCGAAAACCTTGCTCACCGCCGCCTGGAGCTTTTCCGTGCGGGCAGGGTCGCCGGATTTGGTGCTGGAGAGCACGGACAGCACTTCGTCCACGCTGGCCTTGAGGGTGTCGCGAGCCTGTCCGGCCTGGGCTGCGTGAGACCAGCCGGAAAGAAGCAAAACCAGAAAAAGCACGTTCAGGGCACGCGCCGTCATTTCTTCTCCTCCTTCACTCCGCCGAAAACGTACTTGCCGATGAGTTCCTGGATGTCCACGGAAGATTCCGTGTCGGTGAGCAGTCCGCCTGGCGCCAGGGGGTCTCCGGCGCCGCCGGGGGTGATCTTCAGGTATTTGTCGCCGATGAGCCCGCTGGTCTTCACGGACACGATGGCGTCGTCGGTCACTTTCACGCCTTTCTCGATGAGCATGGTCACGATGGCGTGCTTGTCGGGCGAGAGCCCGATGGACTCCACCCGTCCCACGCGCACCCCGGCCAGCTCCACTCCCGCGCCTTCCTTGAGGCCGGTCACGTCGATGAAGCGGGCCTTGATCTCGTAGCTGTCGCCACCGAGCACTTCGAGCTTGCCGAGCCTCACCGTGAGGTAGGCCGCGCACAAAAGCCCGGCCAGAACGAACAGTCCGGCCGCCAATTCCACGGAACGATTCTTCATTGTGTCCACGCAGTATGCCTCATCACCGGGGAATGCAACTCATAGCTAAAGCAGGAACGACGTCAGGGCGTAGTCCGAGGCCAGGATGCACACGCACGACGTCACCACGGCCGACGTGGTGGACAGCCCCACGCCCTTGGCCCCGTACACTCCCGGACGCCTGTGGGCGTAGAATCCCTCGTAGCAGCACACCGCGGCCACCAGCAGGGCGAACACCAGGGACTTGGAGAAACCGCCGTTCACGTCGCGCAGCACCACGCTGTCGTGGATGCGCGCCCAGTAGATGCCCGGGCTCACGCCGAGCATCATCACGCCCGTCAGGTAGCCGCCAAGCAGGGCGATGACGTCGAACATGGCCGTGAGCAGCGGAAAGCAGATGAGCGATGCGACCAGGCGGGGACCCACCAGGTAGCGCACGGGGTCGACGTCCATGGCGTCGAGGGCGTCGATCTGCTCCGAGATGCGCATGATGCCGAGTTCCGCCGCCATGGACGAACCGGCCCGGCCGGTGATCATGATGGCCGTCAGAACCGGTCCCAGTTCGCGGATGACCGACAGCGCGACGGCCGCCCCCAGGAGCCCTTCCGCTCCGAACTTCACCAGGGTGTAGTAGCCCTGAAGCCCCAGCACCATGCCCGTGAACAGCCCGATCAGAGCGATCACCGCCACGGATTTCACCCCGATGAAGTACACCTGCTGCACGGCCTTGGCCCACTGCAGGGGCAGGCTGAACATGTGGATCAGCCCCCGGCAGGTGAACACGAAAAAGGAACCGAGCCCGAGCACGGTTCCCAGGAAGGAGCGCCCCAGGTTCGCGACGGGGCCGAGCAGCACGTCCAAGGCGTTAGCCATGATTTGCGTATATTAATCGTTTTCCGGGTTTTGTGAAGCGTTTACCCGGAAAAGCAGCGATTTCAGATAGTCGGTTTCGGGCATGGACGGATGGATCGGATGGTCCGGTCCCTGTCCGCCGCGCCGGATGAGCTGGGCGCGCTTGCGCCCCGAGAGGGCCGAGGCCACGAGGCGCTGGAACTGTCCGGCCTCGAGATGCTGCGAGCAGGAGGCCGTGAGCAGAAATCCGCCCGGCGTAACGAGCCGCCCGGCCAGCTTGTTGATCTTGTGGTAGGCGCCCATGGCGTTTTCCAGGTCCTTCTTGCGCTTGACGAAGGCGGGCGGGTCCACGCTGACCACGTCGAAGCGCCTGCCCTCGCGGGCGAACTCCTCGAGCACTTCGGCCGCGTCGCCCTTGACGGCGCTCACGCGGTCCGCGACGCCGTTCAGCTCGGCGTTCTGGGTCACGTGGTCCACGGCCGCCTGGGATGCGTCCACGCAGACTGCCGCGTCGGCGCCGGACAGGGCCGCGCCCACGCCCAGGGCGCCCACGTAGCTGAACACGTCCAGCACGCGCTTGCCGGAGCACAGGGGCATGATACCCAGGCGGTTGGGACGCTGGTCGAAGAACCAGCCGGTCTTTTGGCCGGTGGCCAGGCTGGCCCGGTAACGTCCGGGGCCTTCGGGCACGTCTACTTCCGAGGGAGGGGTGCCGTGAACGGCCTCCACCTCGAGCGGCAGCCCCTCGAGCTGGCGGGAGCGCACGTCGCCCTTGAGCAGGATGGAGGACGGCTTGACCAACTCGTCCAGGACGTCCAGGACGTCCTCGCGCATGCGTTCCATTCCGGCCGTGAGCAGTTGCACGCTCAAAGCGTCGCCGTAACGGTCGACCACGAGGCCGGGCAGATGGTCGCCCTCGCCGTAGACCATGCGGTAGTAGGGCTGGTCGAAGAATGTCTCGCGCAGGGCCAGGGCCTGGGACAAACGGCCGTGGAGCCAGTCGCGGTCCAGGCGGGCCCTGGGGCTCTTGTCGCAGATTCTGGCCAGGATGAGCGAGCCCGGGTTCACGTAGCCCACGCCCAGGGGCTTGCCCCTGGCCGACATGACCAGGACGTGGTCCCCGGCGGAAAAGGTGTTCAGGGGGCTCAGGGCCGTGTCCGCTTCGTTGGAGAACACCCACAGGTGTCCGGCCATGAGGCGGCGTTCCTCGTGCTTCTTGAGATGGAGTATGGGGAGGTTCATAGGCGAGGGGTCCTCTATGCCTTCCGGCCGGCGTTTGCAATGTTTTGCCTTGAGCATGAAACATTTGGGGGATAATTTCCAGACATGAAAACCGCAGCTTTCGTCCTTTTCGCCGTGGTCACGGCGGCTGCCGCCGCCCTGTCCACGCTGGTGGCCACCCGGTATCTCGCCCTAGAGAAGGATCTCTCCGAAACGCGCTCCCAGCTCGAGGACGTCCTGCGCGAGCGCAAGCGCCAGGAAGAGGAGAAGATGTCCATTCGCCTGGAGGCCCAGCGCGTGCAGTCGGAACTCGAGGCCCGCTTCTCGGAGCAGCGTTCCCAGCTTGAGGAGTGCGGCAACCAGCGCCAGCGCGACTTCCAGGAACTCCTGACGGGTGTGAACGCCCTTCAGAAACGCCTGACCGACATGGAAGTGCAGCTCTCGCCCTCGGCCAAGGCGGGAGATGGCAAGCCCCAGGGCGAGGACGCCGCGTCCAGGGCGGGCGACGGGCCGCCCCCGGCCAAGACCGTCCGGGAGCCGCAGCCGGCCAAGAACACCGACGTTCCCAAAGGGGCCATCCCCACTCCCGAACAGGAAGCCAGGAAGCTCGAACAGGCGCAGTAGCGCCGCAAGCCACAACCGGAGGTCGGCCGTGCCGCTCACGCACATCAGCGTCATGAGGGATCTGGGGTCCGAGGAAAAAATCGCGGTTATGAACGCCGTGCACTCGGCCCTGGTGGAGGCCTTCGGCATCCCCGAACCGGACCGCAATATCCGCATCCGCAGCTACGCCGCGGACGAGTGGCTGCTGCCTCCGGGCAAATCCGACCGGTACGTGCTAGTGGAGGTCCGGGCCTTCACGGGCCGCAGCGCCGAGGCCAAGGGTCGGCTCTACGCCCTGATCGTCGAGAACCTCGGCAAGCTCGGCGTCCCGGCCGGGGACGTGTTCGTGCAGGTGGCCGAGCAGCCCCGCGAAAACTGGGGCATCCGGGGCGGCCAGAGGGCCGATCTGGTGGATTTGGGGTATGCGGTGAAGGTGTAAGAGAGGCAAGCCGGGATATATTGCAAGCGGCGTCGCCCATGGGCGACGCCGCTTTTTTGGGTTTTTGTTTCGGATCAGGTGTCGATTTTTGTGCCCGGTTTAACCTTCCCACCGGAAACCCAGCCTCCCAGGTTTACGGGATCGTAAATCTCCGGGGACTTCGTGGGATGACTTCTTACGCTCATTCCCAGCCTATTCGTGACGGACTTGTGCAGAAAGAGGTCCGGTCTGTTAGAGAAATTCCGGCCAGCAGGGAGGATTTCCCAGATGCGGTTCTCTACGGTTTCATCGTGAGCTGGGCCTTGGCTTTTCCTCGCGATGCTTTGGAACTCAACACTAGGTGTCTTGAACTTCACCGAGAGCGCTTCCAACTGGTGCTGCATCCAGTTGAGGGAGATGTCTGACAGGTCGCTTTCGTTGTTGTCGTCGGGGTATCCGCCGCCCACGTCCGCGTGGCCCCCCGCGAACAGGACCTGCTTGACCTGGGCACTGGCGTCCCACAGCGTGGGAGTGAAATCTGCCCGCCTGTCGTCGATGGAAACGGCGTGGAGGCCGTTTTGAACCTTGCCGTTCAACGTGAGGTCCACGAATTTGAAGGCGTCTATTCTCTCGCGGTCCATGCTGTATTGGGGGATGCCAAGCGCGCCCACCGTGTCCCATACGCATACGGCCGTAATCGCATCGACTTTGACCAGATGGCCACTGATGGCGGTGTTGGTGAGGAATTTCGGGAACATGTCGAGGGTGTCCTGGATTCTTCCCCAAAGCGACGAATCAGGCTTTTTCCTTGATTCAACATACTGATACCAAGCCGCGGCTCCGAGGATGTACGCTTTTTCCTTGGGGATAGGATTGGCGTACGTGTCCAGCACGCCCATGGCGCAGATCAGTCCGGCCAGCGCCCGCGCCGTATAGGCCCCCCGGCTGAAGCCGATGATGAATATCTCGTCCCTGGGTTCGTAGTGCCTGGAAATGAAGGTATAACCCCGGACGATTCTTTGGATGATCCCCACTCCGGCAGCCCCGCCAAGGATCTTGATGATAGGGTTATGCGAGTCACCGACGCCGTGGATGTATTTCGAGACCTGATCTCCCTCGGCAGCGGATTTGAAATAGATTTCCTGCTCATCGGCCAGCCTTGTCGTGTTCGCAATATCATCACCCGGCAATCGATCGAAGAGCTTCCAAACGTTGGTCGGTGTGTTGTCGTAGTTTCCGTCGTGGTCGATGTCCACTCCCGGCCCGTTCCACGTCCCATCCGCGCAGAAAATGATCTTCTTTGCCATAGTGTGTCCCCCTCAGTTCGGGTTTACGAGGTGCGACTTGTATAAATATATATAATATTTCGAAATCATTTGTTTTTCCGTCATTGTGGCTAGTATTGCCTGCACGACTATTTGTCAAAGCCTGAGCGCAAGTTTGGTTTCGCATGCCGGCAGTTCCGCCAGGGGCGAGCTCCGAAAGCCGGGGCCGAAGTGTGCGCGAAGCGCGGCAAGACCGGACCACGTCCGCACAATTGCCTCTTCATGCTTGACCTTCAGCTTGGGGATGGGAGTATATGGTTGAACCCCCCAAAAGCCCCGAGAGGCCATCGAAGGTGCGAGGAGAAACACATGACCCCTGAAATCAAGGTCTACGCCCTGTCCACCTGTCATCATTGCGCCGCCGCCAAGAAATATCTGGATGAACGCGCAGTCCCCTACGACCACGTGTTCGTGGACCGCCTGTACGCCGAGGAGCGCAACAAAACCATGCCCATCCTGCGCGAACTCAACCCTTCCCTGTCCTTTCCCACCATCGTCATCGGCGACAAAGTCTTCGCGGGCTTTGTTCGCGAGGATATCGAGAACGCACTCAAGAAATATGACATTTGATGATCGCGCGACCTGCTCGGTCTCACCTGATCGCCTCAATCCTCGGGGTGCCCTTGGTTCAGGATGAGGTGGCCTACCGGTGTCAGGTCGGTTGACACTTTTTAACCAGATGGTTAAACCGTCCGGTAGATATGGAGAACGCAATCACTTCGACAGAAAGCCCCGAGGAGGCCATCCTGGACGCCGCCGCCACCGTGTTCGCCGAGCACGGCTTCGCCGGGGCGCGGGTGGAGGCCATCGCCAAGGCGGCGGGAATCAACAAGGCCATGCTCTACTACCGGGTGGGCGACAAGGCCCGCCTGTACGAGCTTGTGGTCATGCGACAGTTCGACCGCCTGGCCACGGCCGTGGAGCAGGTGGACGCCTCGGACGGGGCCGCCCTGGAAAAGCTCAAGGGCATCCTCAACGCGGTGGCCGGGCTCTTCGCCAAGGACCCGCGCCTGCCGCGCATCATGGCCTGGGAGCTGGCCTCCCAGGGCAAGAGCATGCCGCCGCAGGTGCTCTCACAGTGGTCCAGGATCATCCGCACGGTGGCGGGACTGGTGGCGCGAACCGGGCTCGATCCGGTGCTCACGCATTTCTCGCTGGTTGGGCCGCTGGTTTTCACCAGCCTGACCGAACCGGTCCGCAAACGTTTCGCCAGCCAACTTCCCGCCTCCCTCACCCGCGTGGCGGACATCGGAGTCATGGACATGGCCGGATTTCTCGGCGGGTTACTCACCGCCGCCGCCCGGGAGGAAGCATGAAGATTCGCGCACTGCTGGTCGTGGCCCTCTGCCTGTCGGCCTGGTCCTGCTCCAAGGGGGGCGAGACGGTCTACCAGGGATACGTCGAGGGCGAGTTCGTATACGTGGCCTCGCAGCTGGCCGGACGCCTCGACGAGCTGCCGGTCGCGCGCGGATCGCGGGTGCGCCCCGGCGACCCGCTCTTCACCCTGGAGCACGATCTGGAGCAGCAGAGCGTGGACCGGGCCGAGGCCAATCTCAAGAAGGCCCAGGACACGGTCAATGACCTGAAAAAGGGCCTGCGTCCCGAGGAGATCGACCAGATTCTCGCGCGGATCGCCCAGTCCGAGGCCCAGTTGGCCCTGAACAAGCTGGAGATGGACCGCCGCGCGGCGCTTCTCGCCACAGGAGCCGTGGCCAGGGAGGAATACGACCAGTCCCGCACGGCGTATCTGAACGCCAAGGGCGGCCTGGCCGATTTCAGAGCCCAGCTGGCCACCGGCAAGCTCGGCTCGCGCATCGACCAGATTCTGGCGGCGCAGGCCCAGGCGCGATCCGCCCAGGCCGACCTGGACCAGGCCCGCTGGTACCTGGACCAGAAGCTCCAGAACTCCACCCTGGACGCCCAGGTGTTCGACCTGATCCACTACAAGGGAGAATGGGTGCAGGCGGGCAGCCCGGTGGTGAAGCTTCTGCCCCCGGCCAACGTGAAGGTGCGCTTCTTCATCCCCGAGACCGATCTGGGCAAGGTGTCCGTGGGACAGCCCGTCACCGTGCGCTGCGACGGCTGCCCCAAGCCGTTCACCGGCACGGTGAGCTTCATCTTCCCCCAGGCCGAATACACCCCGCCGGTGATCTACAGCCAGGATTTCCGGGCCAAGCTGGTGTTCATGGTGGAGGCGCGCTTCGATGCCCAGACGGCCCAGGCCCTCAAGCCCGGCCAGCCCGTGGACGTCCTGCCCCAGAACGCCCCCAAAGGATCCAATTCGTGAACCGCCCGGCCATTGACGTCACCGGCATCACCAAGTCCTTCGACGGCAAGGTGGTGGTGAACAACCTTTCGCTCAAGGTGGAGCAGGGTGAAATCTACGGCTTTCTCGGGCCCAACGGATCGGGCAAGACCACGTTCATCCGCATGCTCTGCGGCCTGCTCAAGCCTGATTCCGGCAGCGGCACCTGCCTCGGCATGGACGTGATCACCGAGGCCGCGCGCATCAAGACCCGCGTGGGTTACATGGCCCAGCGCTTCAGCCTCTACGGCGACCTCTCCGTGCGCGAGAATCTGGACTTCATGGCCCGGGTCTACGGCGTGGAGAACCGCGCCCGCACGGTCTCCGAAATGATCGAGCGCATGAGCCTCGGCCCCTACGCCGACCAGCTGGCCCAGACGCTCTCCGGCGGCTGGAAGCAGCGCCTGGCCCTGGCGGCCAGCCTCATCCACGGCCCCGAGCTGCTGCTCCTGGACGAACCCACCGCCGGTGTGGACCCCAAGGCCCGGCGCGACTTCTGGGACGAGGTGCACGAGCTGGCCGGGCAGGGGCTCACCGCGCTCATCTCCACCCACTACATGGACGAGGCCGAGCGCTGTCACCGCCTAGCCTACATCGCCTACGGCGACCTGCTCACCAAGGGCACTGTGGAAGATGTGGTGACCGGGCGCGGCCTGGCCACCTGGGAGGTCTCGGGGCCGGGGCTCTACGAGCTGGCCCGGACGCTGAAGACACTTCCGGGAGTGGAGCAGGTGGCCCATTTCGGCAACACCCTGCACGTCTCCGGACCTGATCCGGCGCTCCTCTCGGCCAGCCTCGAACCCTACGCAGCCGGCCCCCAGAGCTTCCGCGTGGTGGCCACCAGCCTGGAGGAGGTGTTCATCAGCCTCATGAACGAGTCTCTCGCCGGAGGCCGGAAATGAACCTCTTCTCGCCGCGCCGCTTCTGGGCCATGGTGGTCAAGGAATTCGTGCAGATGCGCCGTGACCGCGTGACCTTCGCCATGATGATCGGCATCCCGCTCATGCAGTTGATCCTCTTCGGGTTCGCCATCAACTCCAACCCGCAGAACCTGCCCCTGGCCGTCCTGAACAACGACGACTCGGAATTCTCCCGCACCGTGGTCGCGGCCATGCAGAACAGCCTGTACTACCGCATCACCAACGTCATTTCCAAGGAATCCGAGGCCAAACGCCTGCTGGACCGGGGCGAGGTGCTCTTCGTGCTCACCATCCCCCAGGATTTCGGCCGCTTGATCGCTCGCGGCGACCGCCCGACAGCCCTGGTGGAGGCCGACGCAGCCGACCCCACGGCCTCCGGTTTCGCCTTGGCCGCCCTGGACACCATTTTCAGCCAGAGCCTCTCCCGCGACCTCATCGGGCCGCTTCTTTCCCTGCGCGCCCAGCCCGGCCCGGTGGACCTGCGCGTGCAGCGGCTCTACAACCCGGAAATCCAGACCAAGTACAACATCGTGCCCGGGCTCATGGGGGTGGTGCTCACCATGACCATGGTCATCATCACCGCCCTGGCCATTACCCGCGAGCGCGAGCGCGGCACCATGGAAAACCTGCTGTGCACGCCCGTGCGGCCCTTCGAGGTGATGATCGGCAAGATCATCCCCTATATCGTGGTGGGTTACATCCAGATGCTTTTGATCATCATCGCGGCCAAGGTGATCTTCGGGGTGCCCATCCTGGGGAGCCTGCCGCTTCTTTTGTGTGTGTCGATCCTGTTCATCGCCGCCAACCTGGCCGTGGGGATCACCTTCTCCACCGTGGCCCAGAACCAGCTCCAGGCCATGCAGATGGCGTTCTTCTTCTTCCTGCCGTCCATACTGCTGTCCGGGTTCATGTTCCCGTTCCAGGGCATGCCGAACTGGGCGCAGTGGGTGGGGTCGGTGCTGCCGCTGACGCACTACCTGCGGGTGGTGCGGGGAATCGTGCTCAAGGGCAACGGCTTCACGGACATCGCCCCGGAACTGTGGCCCATGGCGCTTTTTCTGGCGGTGATGATGGTGGTCGCTGTGAAGCGCTACCGGCAGACGCTGGATTAGGCGTTCTTCCTGAGCATCGGCCACAACTCCGACAGAAGCATCCCGGCCAGCATCAGGGCGCATCCGGCTATCCCGCGCAGGGGCAGCTCCTCTCCGATCAGCACCCAGCCCGCCAGGGCTGCGAACACCGACTCCAGGCTCAGGATGATGGCCGCATGGGAGGGATTGGCGTCGCGCTGGGCCACCAGTTGCAGCGTATAGGCCACGCCCACCGAGAGAAGCCCGCCGTAGAGGATGGGCACGGCCGCGGCCGAGAGTCCCTCCCAGGCGAAGGATTCGCCGCCTGCCACGGCGATGGCCAGGCTCAGGCCGGAGCAGACCGCGTACTGTCCCACGGCCAGATGGATGGGGTTCATGCGCGGGGCGAACCAGGAGGCCACCAGCACGTGCCCGGCCCAGAACACCGCGCCGATGAGTTCCAGCACGTCGCCCCGGTTGACGCTGAAATCCTCCGTCACGCTCAAGAGGTACATGCCCGCGACCGCCACGGCGGCTCCCATCCAGGTGCCAAGCGGCGTGCGCTTGCCCCAGAACACGGCGAAGAGCGGCACCAGGATCACGTACAGGCAGGTGATGAACCCGGCCTTGCCCGCGGTGGTGTACTGCAGGCCGATCTGCTGGAGGCTGGCCCCCAAGGTAAGTACGATCCCGGCGCAAAGGCAGCCCAACACAGGGTTGGCGTACATACCGGGGGCCGGGCGCATGGCTTGCTTGGAGCGCGCGGCAAGAGGAAGCAGGGCGGCGGCCCCCAGGGCGAAGCGCACGCCGTTGAAGACGAACGGGCCGACATGGTCCGCGCCCACGCGCTGGGCCACGAAGGCCAAGCCCCAGATGAGGGCGGTGGTGGTGAGCAGCAGGTCGGCTTTGAGCGACGTGAGGCTCCGGCCGGTTCTCGAAGACATGGACGCTCCCCCGGCAAGGCGTGCCGTCCTTCCGTGGCGGACGGTACGGGCCTTGCGCATCGACAGGCATGGATTCCGGCTGGAAGCCAGCCGAGCGGTGGCAATACACGCAACGTGGCGGGGAGATCAAGAAACGTGTTTGACTCCTGGTCCGCACATTGCATACTATTTAAGTATGGACAGAACCAGAACCGAAACGAAGATTCCACGGGAGGCCTTGGCTAAGGCAACCCATTTGGATCACACCGCATTCGCCAAACATTTCACCTGGGACGAGTTGTGCCTCTTGTCCGGGTTCATGACATATCAGAGTTTGTATCCCGGGGATTTCCTGTTCGAGGAGGGAGATCCGGGCACTTTCACGGGGATACTGCTGCGAGGGGTGGTGTCGGTGGTGAAGGGCGCGCCCGACGGGGGATCCGCCCTGGTGTGCGACATCCACAAAGGGCACGCGGTGGGCGAGCAGGCTTTGCTGGACCGCGAACCGAGGTCCGCCTCCATCATCGCCCAGACTCCTGTGACACTGCTGATCCTGCGCCGGGAGGCATTCGACATGATCGTGAACAACCACCCGAGGCTCGGCATGAAGCTCATGGGTGCGCTGGCCTGCGAGATGAGCGCGCGGCTCAGGATGGTCACGGGGCGGCTGGCCTGCGACAGGCGTTTCAGAGTCCCGGAACGCGACCTGTTCGTGCAGCGCGAATCTGAGGTCGAGGAATGATCCCGCCTGGCGTGTCCGGGTAAAGGGACCTGATTTCCTGGAGAAGTGAAGGGGACAGCCTGGACGGCCGGGCCACCGTGCGGAGTCAGGGGAAGCCGATTCTTGCCGGGCGCGCTCAGGGCTTTCCTGTGTCCTTCGGTTCGAGCGAGGCGAGCATTTCCGAGGCCTCGACGAAGTCCGGCTTGATCTCGAGCGCCTTGCGGAGGTGCTCGGCGGCCTTATCCTTCTTGGCCGCATGGATGTAGGCCTTGGCGATGTTGTAATGCAGGTTTTCGTCGGTTGGAGTCAGGTCGAGCGCCCTGGTATAGGCGTGCAGGGCCCCCGAGAGATCGCCTGAACGGCGCAGGCGCACGCCCAGGGTGTTGTAGGGGTTCACCGCCTCGGGATCGTGGGAGAGGATCTCCACGTAGAGCTCCTTGAGCTCCTGGAGCTTGTCCTGCATGGCCAGGATCTCCGCGGACTTTTTCAGAAATTCGAGATGCTTCTCCATGTCGCCGAGCCCCTTGTGGGCGTAGGCGAGCCCCCGGTATGCCTCGGCGAAGAGGGCGTTCACCGCCAGGGCCGTGTTGAAGCAGGAGATGGCCTGGCCGTATTCCTGCTTGCGCAGGTGCTCGAGTCCTTTATTGAACCACTCCAGCGCGTCGTTCTCCTGTCCTGCCGCGGCTCCCAGTTCCTGCACGGCTTCGCTGAATTGGCCGGTGAAGGCCAGAGTCAGGCCTTTCTGCACCTGCTCCAGGCTCTTTTCGTCCGGTCTGGAGCTTTCCCAGGCCGCCTTGAGGTGCTTGGCGAAGGTGGCCAGGATGTACGGGCGCAGCACATAGCCGCCGCATCCGGCGGAGACCGCTTTCAGCACGTGCTCGCGCCTGCCGTCCGAGGAGATCATGACGACGGCCGTCTGCTTGAGGTTCTCCTGCCGCTTGAGGTCCTTGAGGCATTCGACGCCGGAAAGCTGGCCCGCCTTGTCTCCCACCAGTATCAGCTGAACGGGAACCTCCCCCATGAACTTCCGGGCCTCGCCGACCCCGGCAAAGACGTGGACGCCGCCGAACCCGAGCTTGGAGAGGGCCTGGCGGTCCTTGCTTTGCTGAACGCCGTCCGAATTGATGAGGGCGACCGCCAGGGAGGCGGGATCGAATTTCATCCTTCCCGACTAGCACCGCATGCGGTAAGTGGCAAGAAAGACGGTCTGTTTCCAGGAGCGAGAATGAACCGCACGGTGCTGAAGAAGGTGGTCCTGGCGGGGGGCGTGGCGGGTCTGGCGGCGTTGTTTTTCTGGCTGGACGGTCCCCGCTATCTGGACCTGCAGACGCTCAAGGCTTCCCGGGCCTACCTGCAGGACCTTTACGGGCAGCGGCCTCTGGCCATGCTGGCGGGATACTTCCTGCTGTACGTGCTCATGGCCGCCATGAACCTGCCGGGGGCGGCGGCGCTCAGCCTGGTGGGCAGCGCCGTGTTCGGATTCTGGGCCGGCCTGGTCACGGTGTCCTTCGCGTCGAGCATGGGAGCGACCCTGGCCTGCGCGCTGTCGCGCTTCGTGCTGCGCGACGCCGTGCGCTCGCGCTTCAAGCCCACCCTGGACCGTATCGACTCCGGCCTGGCCAAGGAGGGCGTGTGGTATCTGGTTTCCCTGCGCCTGGTTCCGGTGTTTCCGTTCTTTCTCATCAACCTGTGCATGGGGCTTACGACCATGCCGCTCAAGACTTTCTACTGGGCATCGCAGTTGGGGATGCTCCCGGGCACGGCAGTGTTCGTGAACGCGGGCACGGAACTCGGGCGTATCGAGAGCGTGAAGGACGTGCTGTCCCCCGGCCTGCTCGGAGCGTTCGCGCTGCTGGCTGTGTTTCCGCTGGCCGCGAAATGGGCGCTTAAGCGTTTCCGCCGCTGAGCCCACCCTCCTGGGTGGAGCGGGCCTGGGACAAACGGCGCTGCATCTCGGCAATGGTGCGGTCGAGGATTTCGCGTAGGCGCAAGGCGTTGGCCGGGGTGAGCACGATGCGGTTGGCGATCCTTACCTGGTTGGGCACGGACCGGTTCACGTTGCCGAATTCCAGGACCACGTCGTCGGGGCCAGCGAAGACGGTAAAGAAATCACGGTAGACGTATTCGATGTCGGCGGGAATCTGCATCTGGACCTGTTGCTCGGACATGGCTCACTCCGTGGATGATGGGGGGCGGCGCCTCAGGCGACGGTCCGCTTGCGCAGGGCGCGCTGGATGGCTTCAGACAGGGCCTGGGCGTCGAAGGGCTTGGGCACGAGGTCGTCCATTCCTGCCTTGATGAACCGGAAACGGTCCTTGGCGGTGGAGTAGACCGTGAGGGCGACGATGGGGATGCGGCGGTCCACCCCGGGCAGTTCTCCCTCCCGGATGAGGCGGGTGGCCGTGATGCCGTCCATGACCGGCATCTGCACGTCCATGAGCACCACGTCGAAGCTGCCGTTCATGAGCGCCTTGAGGCCCTCCTGGCCGTCGGCCGCTCCGTGGGCGTGGTAGCCCATGCGCTTGAGCATCATGAGCGCCGTGGTCATATTGATGTGCTCGTCCTCGACTACCAGGATGCGGATTCCCTCGGCCTCCGGAACGGCGGCCAGCGGCGGAGCGGACGCGTGCTCCTCCTCCTGGCCCGGCCAGAAGGAGGCCGTGAATTGGAATCTGCTGCCTTCTCCGGGCGAACTCTCAGCCCAGATCCTTCCGCCGAGCAGCTCCGCCAGGTTCTTGGCGATGGACAGGCCCACCCCGGCGCCGCTGCGGGACTTGGTCAGAGGGTCCTCGGCCAGGGTGAAGCTCTCGAAAATGTCCGGGAGCTTGTCCGCCCTGATGCCCACGCCCGTGTCCTCCACCGTGAAGACGAGGCTCATGGCCCCATAGCAGGTGATGAGCCCCCGCCTGCGCAACTCCTCGTCGGAGAGCACCTCCACGCTCACGAGCACCTCGCCCTGGGACGTGGAGTGTATGGCGTTGGACACCAGGTTGGCCAGGATCTGGCGCAGGCGGAACTCGTCGCCGTTCAGGGTCCTGGGCACGTTGTCGTCCACCTCGGCCGTCAGCTCGATGCCCTTGAGCCGGGCCCTCACCTCGAAGCTGCGCACCACCGAGGCCAAGGTCCTGCGCGGCTGGAAGGGGCGCATGGCGGGCTGGAGCGCGTGGGAGGAGATGTCCGCCAGGTCCAGAAGCGAATTGATGGCCCGCAGGAGCCGTTCGCCCGATTCGTTGACGATGCCCCACAACTCGCGCTGTTCCTCGGAGAGGGCTTCGTCCTCGGCCAGCTGGGCCGCCCCCAAAATGCCGTTCAGGGGCGTGCGCAGCTCGTGGCTCAGGTTGGCCAGGAACTGCGTCTTGGCCAGGAATGACGCCTCCGCGCGCTGCTTGGCCTGGATGAGGGCCCGCTCCATGTGCTTGCGCTCGGTGATGTCCTTGGAGAAGGAGCCCAGGTGGGTAATGTCGCCCTGGGCGTCCGCGATGGGATAGATGCTCACCCAGTAGGTGCGCTTCGAGGTCTCTTCCTCGTATTCCACCGGCTTGCCCGAGGACAGCACCTTTTCGGCCATTGCCCGGCGGTACTGGGCGACGTCCGGCTCCAGGTGCTTGTAGATGCTCTTGCCGAGGAGTTCGTCGGGGCTGACTCCCCTGCGCCGCGCTGCCTCGTTGTTCAGGGCCATGAACCGCCCGTTGACGTCCATGAGCACGGCCGAATCCTGAGTGGCGTTGAGGAGTTCCCGCAGGCGCACGTGCTCTTCGCGGAAGTGCTTTTCCATGTTGACCCAGGGCGTCACGTCCTCGCGGATGACCACCGCCCCTCCGGCCTTGCTGCCCGACGTGATTCCGGTGGCCCGGATGGTCTGGTAGCCTGACTGGCCTCCGCTGAATTCCTGTGTGAACACTTTCTCCAGGAGGACATCCTGGCCGTCGAGGGCCGGCTTGAGGGATTCGCTCACGCCCGAGGAGACTATGCCGGGAAGGGCGAAGAGGGACTTGCCGAGAAAATAGCCCCGCTCGTGCAGGCCGCGCGCGAAATGCGCGAGGTGCCAGTCGTTGACGAAACAGATCACCCCCCGGCAATCGATGAACATGATGGATACCGGCGCCTTCTGCGCCAATACCTGGAATTCGACGGGGAACCCCTGCAAAGGTGAGAGCATATCCGCCTGTCCTATGAAATATCCGGTCCGAACACGGTTTGTGAACGGCTTCGCCATGAGAAACTTAGAAGTATGAGAGGTGCTACCATGGCGGACGGTTACGGTCCAGCCGCATGGACGGTGATTCTCTTGATAGGCAAGCCGGAAGAGGCGAATGCATGACATGCCCAGGGGAAGCGCGAATCTGGGGGCAGTGGGGTAAAGGGGAGGCTGTAAGGCGGCGCGGGATTTGGCACTGATTTGCGCCGAATTCGGCACGCCGCCCCGTCAGCCTTCCTCTCTATTTTAACGTCTCCTCGGCCGCGCGGATTCGCCCGGCGGCGAGGGTGGCGTATTCGGCCGATAGTTCTACCCCCGTGAAGCGCCTACCCGTCTCTAGGCAGGCCAGGGCGGTGGTGCCTCCTCCCATGAACGGATCAAGCACATGTGCCCCCGCCGGGGTCACGGCCAGGAGGTCCTTCACGAGGGCCACCGGCTTGCCTGTGAGGTGGACCTTCTGGGCGGTGTTCACCGCGTGCTTGAACACGCCCGGGAAGCATTGCCGGGTATGCGTCTTCGCTTGCCCCTTGACCGCATGGATCACGAATTCCGTGTCCCGGCGGAAGGACCCGAGCATGGGGCGGGCGCTCGGCTTGTGCCAGATCACTATGCCTTTCCAGGCCCACCCGGCCGCCTGGATGGCGTCGGTCATGGCCGGGAGCTGCCACCAGTCGGAGAAGACCAAGCAGGGCGCGCCCGGCTTGGCTAGCCGCCAGCACTCCCCAAGCCAGAGAGTGGCCCACATGGTGAAAGAGCGTGGTCCTTGAGATCGCCGAGCATGGGAGGGTAGGTCCGCTTCGTCCCCGTGCTTTGGTACTTGTTGGCCGGATCGGCCTAGCGTGCGGCCTAGTGTACGCCGCCCTCGTCATCAAGTCCATGGGGGCCTCCATCTCCTTGGTGGATGGCAAGGTGAGGCTCGCGGGTCTGGACCGACTGGATCTGGCAACCGCCGTCCGCGTCCTAGAGGTGGCCCGTGCCCATAAAACCGAGATCATGGCGGAGCTTCGAGGCGACACCGAGCGGACACTTGTACGCGTGCGGGAGGAGCAACCACGTGAGCCCTCCCGCCGCCGCAAGTGGATGACCCCGGACCTGGTGGAAAACTTCAAAGCCGCCCGCCCTTGGCTCCTCGAACACCTGGAGGCCCTGCTTGTCGCTGGTTGGACCCGAGACGAGCTTTTCCGGGTTCACAAGCCACTTGGGCATACGCTGGGCTGGGGGGTGGCCTGGCTTTCGGGGTGGAGAAATGCGGACCACGTGGAACTCCAACCGAACGGGTGGATTGCCTACCACTTCAAGCAGGTCAATGGGAGCACGAACATCCTTCACTCCTGGCCCCGGAGGACCGCCATGGAAATGAGATGAGAAACCCGATTTTCGAGGGCAAGCGTCGGAGCCTACTCGGCAAGCGCTGCCTTTAGGGATTTCCCGTGAATCCTCTCATAGGCTTCCGCCGTGCTCAAGCTCCAAAAATCATCTTGCTTGTCCGGCTTGGGGAGCCTCGGCCGGGCCTTCGGGGCTCCTCGTTCCCGCTCCTTGATGGCGGCCAGGACCACTGACCGCCACCAGCGTCGACCGCGCCCCCGGCCAAGGCCAAGATGGATGAACGGCAAACCCCATTCGTCCATCAAGGCCGAAGCGGCCCGAGGGGAAACGAGGCTCAAAAGGGTTTGAACCTCGCGGGCCGTCAAGAGCTTGTCAGGCATTGTTAAACTCCTCCCAAAAGTCCTTTGCCCAGTCCCTGGTGAGGATCATCAAGGCCCGGTGCCAAGATTGCCTCCCCGGTGGCGCGCCGGTTGCGATGCATTCAAACCCTACGAACACCACCAGTCTTGCCCGTGCTGGCCCTTCCGGTTGGGCAAGAATCCGAATTATGACCCGGAGCACGTAAAAAGCTACGCGTGCATGGGCAAGAGGGTAGGGTTTTAACCGGGCTCACAGCCTGATTCAGGTCCCAGGATGGAGCGCATGAGCCTTTTGAATGTACCGTTTATTGCCCTTGATCAGGGCATGACTCGTAAACGGGATGCTCTATGGCGCTACACATCCCTTGAGTGATTTCATAAGAGTTATTGTTGAATTCTATATCAAATCCTGGATGACTGCAATAGTCCACGTATACCATGTAAAAGTGATCTTTGAATTTTTCAGCTTTAATTTTATACATTCGTACCCTATTTGGGTTATAATTTGGCTTTGGTTCTATACTATTCCAGTACTCCACCTGTTTATTACGTTTGTCAAGCCAATATTTTAAGTGGAGCCCTTTGTTGTTGGCAAGTTCATCACTTTCATCGTATATAAGTGAGTGTTCACTGCAGTCACCAGCTCCAAAATTAAGCACACGAACGAATACGGGTTGATTGTCTTCTTGCTTAGTTTCTTGCACTATATGAGTAAATTCGTTTTCAACAAATTGCCACACTATGTCGTGTCCAGCTTTTACATAAAAATTAAATTCACGTTCATTCATTCCGCAATGTTCGATTATAATAAAAAATGACACAGCGATGGGCAGGATGCAGATGGCTGCAACTTCAAATCGTAGTCTAATGGAATAGCGAATTGCTTGGACAATGCATAAAATTGCAATAAATATCACTGATAACGAATGAATAACATAAATAGTTTTATGAACATTATATGGTTGAAATTTAATGTATATAGATATCAGCTGTGACAAGATTGTTGTTATTATGGATAGCAGTGTAACAAGTATTATTTTTTTAAAATACTTTATTTCGAAATTTTTCGAAATTTTTGAAAAAATAAATAATTCACGAGTGATGCAATATCCGGTGAATAATGAAAAACAAACTTGGAATAGGCGAAATATATAATATTTCATTGAATTAATCATGTGGGCATTACCTGGGAAAAATAGAGGTAGCTTGTTGATTGAATTAGTCCACATCAAACTAGATTTCTAAGTGGATACCCCGTTTTCGGTTATGGAGGCAACAAAAAGGAAAGCTACGCCTGTCCTTAGGGGTGGTTCACCCCGGGGGGGGCAAAAGTCGAGAGGGAACGCGCCCGGGACCGCGCGCATAGCTCTTCACGCATTCAGGCAATTTGAAGGAAAAAATTGGGAAATCCAAAGCACGTCTAAATTTCTACAAGCCGCGCCCCAAATGCCCTTGGAATAGGTCCGAACAGGCGACCGGGCTGACCCTCGGTTTTTCTTGCTGGGTAGGAATAGGGTAGGAAAAGACAAAGGGGTCACGGCCTTGTTTGCCGTAACCCCTTCTTATTCTTGGTGGAGGCGATGAGGATCGAACTCACGACCTCAGCGTTGCGAACGCTGCGCTCTCCCAGCTGAGCTACGCCCCCTCGGGAAACGCGGACATTATTCGTTCATGCTTTTCAGGTCAAGAGGTGATCTGCTCCAGGATGGAACGAATTCTATGGCCGTAGGTGTGCTCGCTCGCGACAAGCTCCCGCCAGGACGCGATGAGCCCCGCCCTCTCGCGCTCGAGGCTCCGGGCCAGGGCCGGTATTGCCTGGGCGGTCCGGTATGTGACCGGACGCGTCAGCTCCTCCGGGAATATGCTAAGTCCCGGCGTGTCGTCCGTGAGCAGGCACCCCCCGGCCGCCCAGACGTCGAAGTGGCGCTGGGTGAGGCCGTGGGGAAGAAGCGGGCTCACGGCCCCGAGCACGAATCGCGCCGAGGCGTACATGCCCGCCAAGGGGCCGTAGTAGTCCACCGGAGGGAGCAGGATGAAGGGCGCGTCCACGAGCCCGCGCCAGGCATCGTCGCCGCAGACCACCAGTCCGCCCCCTTGCGCCGCCTCCCGGATGACCATGGAACGCCAGGCCTGGCCGGACTGCTCCGCTCCGAAACCGGCCCTGCGGGCCTCGCGACCCGGCCACAGGCACCCGGTTCCGAGCCGTGAGGCCCACCAGCCGAAATCCGGCCGCTCGCCGCCCTGCAGCATGGCCAGAGCCTCGGCCCAGGCGTCCTCCGGTACCGTCAGCCCGGCGAAGAAGGCTTTCTTGTCCGGGAATTCGCTGCGTCCCACGAACAGGAGCTTGTCCTGAAGCCCCGGCCTGTCCGGGACGGCCTTGAAGAAATCCGGGTTGGCCGCCAGCGGCAGGTGGCGGACGGACTTTGCCCCGTAGCGCTCGAGCGGTTCCACGAACCAGCCGTCGGTGACGAACAGATGGATATTTTTCCAGGCGTTGGTCTTGACGCCGGACAAGGAGTGGAACGGGTTGTCCACGCACCAGACCGCAACCGGCACTCCGGCCCGCTCCAGCACGGCCTGGGCCGCGCCGTAGGGATCGAGGCCGGCGAAGTTGACCGAGAGAAAAAGGTCCGGGCGGGACTCCTCAAGCACCGGGATCAGGTCATCGGGACCGACCGCGCGCACTTGGAAACCTTCATCCCGCAAGGCGCGGGCGGCCTCGGAGGCGATGAGCCGCGACTCTTCCGCCGGGACCAGGGCGGTCTTGCCCGCCCCGGGCGCGCGCTCCGCCGGGCGGGGCAGGGCGAGCGTGGCCGCCACCGGCCCCCAGAAGGAAGGAAAGAGCTGCATGGCCGAGCCATACATTATAATGTTACGCTCGCGGTGCGGGTCGAAGCTCTCCGTCCTGCCCCAGGCGGCCGGGATGGCCGCCCGCCAATCCTCGCCTGCCTGCTCGAAAAAGGCCGGGCATTCCAGGTACTCGACCCGCGCATTCGTGGGGAGTTCCGCCGCCAGGGCCGCCGGGTCCGGCCCCAGGCCCAGGATGAGCCAGTCCGGGCTTTGGGCGAGCATGACGATGTCATGGCCGGCCATGAGGGTCTTCGGGCTGCCCAGTTCGTCCATGAGGCGCAGCCGCTTCGGGGGGCTTGGCATGTGCAAGGGGCCTTTGTTACAGGTCCGGGCCGGAGGGGCCATGAAAAAAATTCAGGATCATTACTTCAAGCGCGCCAAGCAGGAGAACTACCCAGCCCGCTCCATCTACAAGCTCCAGGAAATGGATTCGAACTTCAAGCTGTTCAAGCCCGGCCAGAAGGTGCTGGACCTGGGAGCCACACCCGGCTCCTGGACGCTCTACGCCGCCAAGAAGGTCGGCCCCTCGGGGCGGGTGGTGGGCGTGGACATAAACCCCACGGACACTCCCTTTCCCGAGAACGTCACCTTCCTGGTGGCCGACGCCCTGGAGCCCGGCCCGGAGTTCCGGGAGCTTCTCGAGTCCATGAAACCCTTCCACCTGGTGATCAGCGACATGGCCCCCAGGACCACGGGCGCGCGCATCACCGATCAGGCCCGGTCGCTTGAGCTTGTGGAGCAGGCCCTTGCCCTCGCAGGGACTTGCCTGATACACGGCGGCCACTTCATCGCCAAGGTCTTCATGGGGCCGGACGTCAAACCGTTCATGGATTCCATGCGCGGGGCCTTTGAAAAGGTCAAGACCGCCAAACCCAAAAGCTCCCGGTCGGAGAGCTTCGAACTGTTCATCGTGGGCCTCGGCTTTCGCGGCCTTCAGACATATCCGGAGGAGTAGATGGCTGGACATTCGAAATGGAAGAACATCCAGGTGCGCAAGGGCGCCCAGGACGCCAAGAAAGGCAAGGTTTTCACCAAGGTCACCAAGGAAATCATGCTGGCGGCCAAGGCCGGCGGCGGCGATCCGATCACCAACGCCCGCCTGCGTTCGGCCATCGCGGCCGCCAAGGCGGTGAACCTGCCCAAGGACAAGATCGACACGGCCGTCAAGAAGGGCACCGGCGAGCTGGCCGGCGGCAACATCGACGAGATCACCTATGAGGGCTACGGCCCCGGCGGCGTGGCCATCCTCATCGAGGCCGCCACGGACAACCGCAACCGCACCGTGGCTGACGTGCGCGCCATCATGAGCAAAAACGGCGGCCAGTTGGGCGAGGCCGGATGCGTGGGCTGGATGTTCGACAAGAAGGGCGTCATCGAGCTGGACAAGGCCAAGTACGCCGAGGACAAGGTCATGGAGGCCGCACTGGAGGCCGGGGCCGAGGACATCCTGGACCAGGGCGACACCTGGGAGGTCAACACCGCCCCCGAGGATTTCGAAGCCGTGCGCCAGGCCCTCGAGGATGCCGGGATGGAGCTTCTCTCCGCCGAGATCTCCATGCTGCCCAAGAACACCGTGGACGTGGACGCCGAGACCGGCCGCAAGCTCATGAAGCTCATGGACGCCCTGGACGACTATGACGACGTGCAGCAGACTCACTCCAACTTCGAGCTGCCCGAGGCCCTGATGGCGGAGATGGGGTAGGGGGAGCGTGGCCTCCCTCGTGGTGCTCGGGCTCGACCCCGGATCGCGCAACACCGGCTGGGGCATCGTCCGTGAAGAGTCGGGCGTCCTGTCCCTGGTGGACGCCGGAGTCATCCGCGTGGAGCGCCTGGGAGACATGGACGTGCGCCTGGGTGCCATCTTCGAGGCCCTGGCCGGGCTTCTGGCCATTCACAAGCCCGTCGAGGCCGCCATGGAAGACGTGTTCGTGTCCAAGAATCCGTCCTCGGCACTGAAGCTCGGGCAGGCGCGTGGCGCGGCCATGGCCTGCTGCTCGGTGGCGGGCCTTCGCGTGCACGCCTACGAGCCCTCGGTGGTGAAAAAGAGCCTGGTGGGCGTTGGCCGGGCGGAAAAATCGCAGGTGGCCTTCATGGTCGCGCAGGTGCTGGGATGCCGAAAACCGCTGGCCACCGACGCTTCGGACGCGCTCGCCGTGGCCGTGTGCCATCTGAATCAGAGGCGCTTCAAGCGCCTCTCAGGGGAGCCATGATCGCCTATCTGCGCGGGGAACTGCTGGAGAAGTCCGACAAGGGCTGCCTCGTCCTCACGCCCTCGGGCGTGGGCTACGAGCTGACCGTGTCCACACCCACGGCGGCCAACCTGCCGGGCAAGGGCGAGGAAGCTTCCCTGTACGTCCACGCCCAGACCGGCGAGGACGGCACCCGCCTGTTCGGGTTCGCTTCCGGCGAGGAGCGCCAGGCCTTCCGGGCGCTCATCGGCATCCCCAAGCTCGGCCCCAAGACCGCCCTGGCCATGCTCTCCAGCTACGGCGTGAACGACCTGGCGCTGATCGCCGCCCGCGAGGACGTCGCCGCCCTGTCCCAGGTGCCGGGCATCGGCAAGAAAAGCGCCCAGCGCATGATCCTGGAACTCAAGTACGCCCTGGATGGCGTGTCCGGCCATTCGCCGGTCCACGCCGCCCAGACTCCTGCGGGGAGCGTCTTCCGCGACGCCCTGGCGGCCCTCACCAACTTGGGGTACAACGAGTCCCAGGCCGGACCCATCCTGCGCGAGGCGCTTGAAGCCGAACCGGACCTGGATGTGGCCCAGGCCATCCGCGCGTGCCTGAAGAAGATCGCGGCCGCCAAAGCATGACCAAGCCCGCCGACGACACCATCCGCCCAAGCCGCCTGTCCGACTTCATCGGCCAGGACGACCTGCGCGCCAACCTGCAGGTGTACCTTTCCTCGGCCACGGAACGGGGCAAGGCCCTGGACCACACGCTTTTCTACGGCCCCCCCGGCCTAGGCAAGACCACCCTGGCCCAGATCATGTCTTCCGAGCTGGGCGTGAACCTGGTCACCACCTCGGGGCCTGTGATGGAGCGCGGCGGCGACCTGGCAGCCATCCTCACCAACCTGGGCCGCCACGACATCCTCTTCATCGACGAGATCCACCGCATGCCTCCGGCCGTGGAGGAAATCCTCTATCCGGCCATGGAAGACTTCAAGCTGGACCTCATCATTGGCCAGGGACCCGGCGCGCGCACGGTGAAGATCGACCTGGAGCCATTCACCCTGGTGGGGGCCACCACCCGCATCGGCCTGCTCACCTCGCCGCTTCGCGACCGCTTCGGGGTGATCTTCCGCCTGGATTTCTACTCGGCCCAGGAGCTCTCCACCATCGTCACCCGGGCTTCGAAGATACTCGGGGCCAAGCTCACTCCCGAGGCCGCGTTTGAGATCGGCAAGCGCTCCCGGGGCACGCCGCGCATCGCGGGCCGGCTCTTGCGACGGGTGCGCGATTTCGCCGTGGTGCGATCAAGCGAGGTCATCGACCGGGAGCTGGCCCATGAGGCGCTCGGGCGCATGGACGTGGACCCGCACGGCCTGGACCAGATGGACCGCAAGATACTCTCCTGCCTGGTGGAGCAGTTCGGCGGCGGGCCAGTAGGGGTGAAGACCCTGGCCGTGGCCTGCTCCGAGGAAGTGCGCACCCTGGAAGATATTTACGAGCCGTATCTGATCCAGTGCGGACTCATCAAACGCACCCCGCGCGGGCGCGTGGCCACGGCTAAGGCCTACCAGCACCTCAAGACCCATTCCCTGGGGTAGAAGTGTGATGAGGGGCAGGGGAAGCCTCCGGCGGCCAAAGGGACTTCGTCCCCTTTGGAATCCAGCATAGGGGGGCGACGTAAATCTGTTGACCGTAGCCCGGCCAAGCCGGTGATCATAGAGGCGAATCAATGCCCGCGAAGAAGCTTGATGTTGCGCTGCTGGCCTTCACCCCGGAACCCCTCTCCGTCATCTATGCGGCGTTTCGCCAGTGCTACCATGCGGGCTTCGTGGCGGACATGTGGCCGCGGCTCCTGGCCGGGGAGATCCCGCGCGCCAAGCAGGCCGAGTTCGTGGCCAAGGTGCTCGAATCCGGCCACGTGAGCCCCATCGAGCACGTGAGCTTCACCTTCGCCGTCGAGGGTGTGTCGCGCGCGCTCACCCACCAGTTGGTGCGCCACCGCATCGCTAGCTATTCCCAGCAGTCCCAGCGCTATGTGGACGCCTCCCAGTTCGACTACGTATTGCCCCCGGCCATCGCCAAGATCCCCCCGGCCAAGGCCCGCTTCGAGGCGTTCATGGAAGAGGTGGGCGCGGCCTATCGAGACATTAAAGCGATACTTGAAGAAAACGGGCGCAAGGACAAGGCCAAGGAAGACGCGCGTTTCGTGCTTCCCCAGGCGGCCGAGACGCGCATCGTGACCACCATGAACTGCCGGGCGCTGTTCAATTTCTTCGAGCAGCGCTGCTGCACGCGTGCCCAGTGGGAGATCCGCGCCCTGGCCGACAAGATGCTTTCCCTGTGCCGCCTGACCCTGCCCGAAGTGTTCGCCGTGGCCGGTGCCCGTTGCGAACGCTTGGGCTACTGCCCCGAGGGCGAGAAGTTCACCTGCGGAAAGTATCCGCTGCGCTAGGGCGGCGCCTCGAAAGCCACTTCCCGTTCAGTCGTGATTGACTTGCACGTCGTTGGGTGCTGGATGCCCCACGCCCTTTTCCAGAAGGTCCTTGAGACTCAACAGGAAAACCGCCCATTTCGTCGAGCAGTGTGGAAGCATTCCATCATCCCTGCGCCAGCCCGAATGGCTGAAGTGGACGTAACACTGCTTTTCACCGGCTCTTAAGGAAAAGGCTATCTCAGTCTCGTCCCACTCATCTGGGGCGTCATTTTTAAGAGCCTTCCACCGGACGAGCGTGTCCTGTTGGAGCTCGACGACCGCAAACTTCTTGCAATACTCTCCGAACCAGAACTCAAGTACGCCCCCGACCCGTGATCCCTCGCCGCGGGTATCGGAAGTCCACCATCCGGCGAGTTTCTTTGTATCCGTCAATGCCTGGTAAACGGCTCCAGGCGGTGTCTTGATCCCGATTTCATGGCGAATGGAATAGGTGTCCATCGGTGGCCTCCCATACTGGCTTGGTGAACGGTTCCAGCCATTGTCCCATCATGTTTTGCGCATGCACCACGAATATCTTTATCGTTACCTATCAAGAGGCATGAAATTGGGGAAGGGCAAACGTCAATAACAAGGCGGGACGCGCGGCTTTGCGCGCTTCCCGCCTTTTCTCGTCTCTGTTGCGTTTCACATCGATCGACGCGGAGCTATAAAGGATTCCAAAGGAACGAAGTTCCTTTGGCCGCCGGAGGCATCTTGCTCTTCTGCCTCTTTCCTACCTCCCCAACGCCTTCACGCCCGCCACGTGCACGCCCGGGGTGCGCTCCAGTCCGTTGTCCAGGAAGGTCTTTACGTAGCGCTTGTCCGTCTTGCAGATGTGGTCCACCAGCCAGTCCTTGAGGAAGTTCATGATGTCCATGGACATTCCCGCCTGTCCGGCCTTGAATTTCCCGATGTAGTCCACCACCTGGGCCTTAAGGTGCTCGTGGGCTTTCTTGTGCTGGGTGGTTTCGGTGAACTTGAACTGGTCGAAGTATTTCTCCTCGATGCCGAAATGGTGGACGGTGTAGCCGGCCAGTTCGTCCAGGATCTTTTCCAGCGCGCTCTTGCCCTGGCCCGACTTCATGGCGGCGTAGAGGTGGTTGATGATGTCAACCAGCTTGTGGTGCTGCTCGTCGATGATCTTGACGCCGGTGGCGAGGTCGCTGGTCCAGGGCATGAGGATGCCCGCCTGCATGCCGCTCTTGAGGTCGGCGATGAGTACGGAGAGTTCCCGGGAGAGTTCCGAAAGCTCAAGCACGGCGTGGGCCGAGTCGTGGATGCCGTCGGCGATTTCCGTGGCCACGTGGTCCACTTCCTCGATGGCCTTGTTGATGTGGGCCGAAGTGGCGGACTGCTCTTCGGAGGCGGCGGCGATGGAGTGGATCTTGGTGGTGTTGTCCTCGGTGTGGCGCAGGATCTCTTCAGCCGATTCCCCCGATCGCTGGGCCATGAGCGAGGCTTCGTCCGCGCGGACGACCGCCATGTCCATCTGCTGCACGTTCTGGTGGATGGCGTTCTGGATGGCGGTGATGGAGTCCCCGACCTCCTTGGTGGCGGTCATGGTCTTTTCGGCCAGCTTGCGCACCTCGTCGGCCACGACCGCGAAGCCGCGTCCGGCCTCGCCGGCTCGGGCGGCCTCGATGGCCGCATTCAGGGCCAGCAGGTTGGTCTGGTCGGCGATGTCGTCGATGACGTTGATGATACGGTCGATGCTCTTGGCCTGGTCGCCGAGGCTGCCCATGTTCTGCTTGAGCACGGAGGTGGCCTCCGTGACCTTGGCGATGGCGGCGATGGCCTCTCCGGCGATGGCGGCGCTGGAACCGGCCTGGTCCTTGGAGCCCTGCACGCTCACGGAGGCGTCGGAAGAACTGCGCGAGATGTCCGCGATGGCCAGGTTCATCTCCTCCATGGCCATGGAGGTTTCATTCATGCGCATCTTCTGGAGGTCGGCCCCTTCGGAGATGCGTTCCATCTGGTTGGAGAGCGCGCCGGCCGAGGTCATGATGCGCTCCACCACGGCCTCAAGCTTGGTGGAGGCCGCGAGCAGGTTTTCGGCGCGGGATTCTTCGGCCAGGCGCGACGCCTCCTGGGCCTGGAGAACGGCATCGTCGCAGGTCCTGAGGGACGCCTCGAAGGACGCCTTGCTGTCGGCCTCGGCCTTGACGGCCTGCCTGAGGCAATCCGAGAGTTCGATCAGGGCGGTGGAAAGGGCGCTGAATTCGAAGGGCCCGGCGGAATCGTCCTTGGCCGAAAGTTCCCCCTTGGCGGCCAGACGGGCCATCTCCGCCAGGCGGGCGAGGGGGGCAGCCACCATGAAGGCGAAGGCCGCCAACGACATCAGTGTCGCCAGCGCCGCGAGAGTCACTACCCATGCGGGCGCCGCACCCGACCCCAAGGACAGGATGGCGGCCGTGGTCGAGAGCGCGCCCGACGCCCCCAACAGCGCGAAAAGACAAGATTTGACGGACATGAGTACTTCCTGGGTAGAATTTGAAATATCTCTAATACGAGCCCTGCAGGTCTGCAAGGCTTGGGTATTTACAATTGTGATAACCTGCGTCACACACCTGCCGCAGCACGCTTGATCTCAGACTTTCCGCTTGTTATCAAGAAGTCCCTTTTTAGGGATAAAAACTACCTTGGAGTTAAATATGAATTCTACGGATACACCGCGCGGCGCAATCCTGCAGCGCGACGGCCAGACTTGGGCGATAGTTCCTCGCACCCCCGTGGGGCTGATCACCCCCGAGGTGCTCGACGCCCTCAATACTGTAGTGAAGAAGTATTCCATCCCCATTGTCAAGATTACCTCGGGCCAGCGCATCGCCCTGGTCGGGGTGAAGGCCGAGCAGGTGGAGGACATCTGGGCGGACCTGGGCACCCTGGTAGGGCAGGCCATCGAGCTGTGCGTGCACTTCGTGCAGGCCTGCCCCGGCACCAGCGTGTGCAAGTTCGGCGTGCAGGACTCCCTGGGCCTGGGCCTGGAGCTTGAGAAGCTTTACGTGGGCATGGAACTGCCCGCCAAGGTGAAGATGGGCGTGTCCGGTTGCCCGCTGTGCTGTGCCAGTTCGCTGGTGCGGGACATGGGCGTGATCGGCAAGAAGAACGGTTTCACCGTGGCCTTCGGTGGCCATCCGGGCAACAAGCCCCGGGTGGGAGACGTGGTGGCCGAGGACCTGGACAAGGACCAGGTGGTGGCCCTGGTGAGGAAGCTCCTGGAATACTACCGGGACAACGCCAAGAAAAAGGAACGTTGCGCCCGCTTCGTTGAGCGGGTGGGCATCGACGCCGTCAAGGCCGCCGTGCTGTGAGGATTCGGGCCGCTCCTTCGGGGGCGGCCTTTTCCGTATGACTCCGCTCATCTCCGTTCTGCTTCCGGTCCGCAACGCGGCGGACCATCTGCCCCAGGCTCTGGAGAGCCTGCTCGCCCAGACCTTCGCCGATTTCGAAATTCTGGCCGTTGACGACGCTTCCGACGACGGGGGCCTCACGCTTGCGGTCCTTGAGGAGTATGCCGGGCGCGACGCCAGGATCAGGGCTATCGCCGCCGGACGCCTGGGCATCGCGGGGGCGCTGAATCTGGCGGCGCAACGGTCGCGCGGGCGCTATCTGGCCCGCATGGACGCTGACGACGCCTGCGAGCCCGAGCGGCTGCGCCTCCAGGCGGAACATCTTGAGGCCAGCCCCCTGACGGACGTGGTGGGCTGCCGGGTCCGCTTCGGGGGAGATCCGGCCGTATCGGCCGGATACGCCCGTCACGTGGGATGGATCAACACCCTCGAGAGCCATGAGGCCATGGCGCTGGGCGCGTTTCGGGACGCGCCCCTGGCGCATCCGTCGGTCATGTTCCGGGCGTCCGCATTCGCGCGCCTGGGCGGGTACCGCCAGGGGCCGTATCCCGAGGATTACGAACTCTGGCTGCGCTGGCTCAACGCAGGAGCCCGGTTCGCCAAGCTGCCCCAGACCCTTTTGACCTGGAACGACCCGCCCGGACGCCTGTCGCGCACCGATCCCCGGTATTCGCTGGAGGCGTTCCACGCCTTGAAGGCCGGATACCTGGCCGGTTGGCTCGCGGCCAACAATCCGCATCATCCTGAAGTGATCGTGGTGGGGGCGGGCCGGGTCACGCGGCGCAGGGCGGAGCATCTGTGTTCGCACGGCGTGCGCATCAGGGCCTATCTGGACATCGACCCTCGCAAGATCGGCCAGGTCCACCAGGGGAGGCCGGTATTGCACCATCGCGACGTCCCGCCCCCGGGCGAGGCGTTCGTGGTGTCGTACGTCTCGACGCCGGGAGCGGCCGAGCACGTGGCGGCGTTCCTTAATTCCCGGGGGTATCGCGCAGGGCGGGCGTATATCCAGGCAGGATGAGGATTTGTGCCGTATCGACACCGGAAATCGTCCAAAACTCCTGGAAACTCCAGAAATCCGTATGGGGGAATCCCCCATTGTTGCTTCGCGTGAAGAATTTGTTTCAAACATAATTTCAAAATTAATCCTGTGATAATGAGGTATTGAAATAAGTCTGCACGTTATCCAGAAAAGACTGGACAAGTCGCGGATGCCCGTCCAGGGCGGCAAATCAAGGAAAACAGCGGGTAAACCAAGTCCTTCCTACTAGGAAAGGAAATCATTCTTTCGCAATCCGGCAAAATCAAGAATTATGGCTGTGGAAAACTTTTATAGTGGGTGTTGATAAAAAATGGCTCTTTCCAGTGGAATCCCTTGCGACCCGGCGTTTCCGGGGTGCCCGGCACCGGCTGACACCTGATCGTCGTTTTCCTGTCTCTTCAATTATCACAAGAGGTTACGTTTGGGATAATAACTCGGCCGGCCACCCGGATCGGGGCTCTCATCCGGGTTGAGAAAAACACGCCCCTGACGCATCACGCTTTTCATGACGAACCCGACCTGGAACCACATCCAACGCATACTCGAAAGCAGCCTGAATCCTGGTCTCTATCAAGTCTGGATCAAGCCTCTGACCGCCTCCTTCAAGGACGGCGGCATACTCCTTCATGCTCCCAACGAATTCGTAGCCGCCTGGGTGAGGGACAGGCTCCTTTCCAATATTTCCGAAGCCGCCGCCCAGGTCATGGGGCAGGCCCCCCGCGTGAGCGTCACCGCCACCCCCGCGGCTTCCGGAGAATCAGCCAGGAAAAGCGCCGCTCCGGCCTGCGCCGCCAGGGCCGTCCGCAAGTCGGCCGCCCGTCCCGACGACGAGTCGGGCAATCTCTTCCGCTTCTCCTTCGACCAATTCGTGGTGGGTCCCTCCAACGCCCTGGCCTATGAAGCCTCCCTGGGGCTCTGCCGGGAGTCGCTGCCGGCAAGCCAGCTGTTCATCAGCTCCGGCCCCGGCCTGGGCAAGACCCATCTGAGCCAGGCCATGGGCAATCTGCTCATGGGCGGCGAGCGGGCCGCCAAGCCGAAACTGGTCTACCTCACCGCCGAGGAGTTCTCCTCCCGGCTGATCCTGGCCATCAAGACCCGGGACATGGAACGTTTCAAGGCCCGCTTCCGAGAGGACGTGGACATCCTCATCCTCGAGGACATCCACTTCTTCCAGGGCAAGCTGAAGCTCCAGGACGAACTGCTCAATACCCTGAGCGCGCTCCAGTCCAGGGGATGCCGGGTGGTGTTCACCAGCTCGTTCCTTCCCAAGGAACTCACCGGCCTGGACAACCAGCTCGCCTCCAGGCTCTGCGCCGGATTCATGGCCACCATCGAGCAGCCCGACTTCAAGACCCGCCTCAACATACTCGACCGCAAGGCCAGGAGCCATCAGGTGCTTTTGCCCGGCGAGGTGGCCGGCCTCCTGGCGGAGCGCATCACCACCGACATCCGCCAACTGGAGTCTTGCCTGCAGAACCTGGCCCTCAAGGCGCGCGTGCTGGGGCAGGGCATATCCTTGGAAATGGCCTGGGAAGTGCTCAGGAACTACGACATCGAGGATATCCCGGTGGGCATCGACCAGATCGTGGAACACGTCTGCAGCGTCTACGACATCAAGCCCGAGCACCTAGCCTCCAAAAGCCGCAAGCGCCAGCACGTGCTGGCCAGGAACACGGCCTTCTTCCTGGCCCGCAAGCACACGGAGCTGTCCCTCCAGGACATCGGCGGGCGCTTCAACCGCCGCCATTCCACCGTGGTCAAGGGCATCACCGCCGTGGAACGCCAGCTCTCCCTGCAGACCCCGCTCGGACGCCAGATCGAAACCGCCATCGAACGCATGGTGCATTAGGGCGCGGCCCCCCGGGCCGCGGCATCCGTCTCGCGCAAATCAACGACGAAATGATCCGCGCTGCCCCGGGAGGCTGCGTTGCCGACTGGGCGTGCCCCGGACCGGTGAACCGGGGCGTCCCGGAGGCACTTCTGCCGCGCGGCGCTCCAGGGTCATTCCAGCACTGCGAGCTCCATGTCGCCCCACACGCCAATGGTGTCGTCCACTTGGGCGAACACGCCCGTGACGCCGAAACGCGCCAGCTCCTGGGCGCGCTCGAGCACCAGGGGGAGGTGCGCGCCGCTTCTGGCCAGGTTTCCGAGGGTCGTGGCCGCCGCGTCGGCCAGGGCCCCGGACCGGGCCTTCACCGTCACCAGATCCGCCCTGCCGAAGGACAAGGAGTGGCCGATGGTGGCCGAGGAGCCGCACAGAGCCGTGGGGAAGTCCTCCGGGGAGAGGCGCAGGGCCAGCCGGGCTCCCTGCACGGGCTTGGCCAGCAGGGCCACCAGGCGCTCCCGGGTGGAGTGCAGGTAGAGGTCCCCGCCGTTTTCCACCAGGATGTCGGGCGATTCGGGCGCGAAGCGGTCGGCCACGGCCTGAGCCACGGCTCCGGCCACGGCGGCCATGGGGCCCACCTGGCAGCATCGGGCGGCTTCGAGCATCTTCCGGGCCAGGTCCGGAGCGGCTTCGTCCTCGGACAGGGGGACCAGGGATGTGGCGAATTCGGGGCGGAGCAGGATGTAGTTCTTGAGTTCGCCGCGAAGCGATGTCAGGTAGTGGACGATCTCGCAGGAAAGGTCCCGGCGGGCCGTTATCCTGAGGTCGGACTCCTCCACCACCACGGTGAAGCAGGTCTCGCCCTCGGCCGGGGTGAGCGCCCCGCGATAGGCTCTGTCGGAATCCAGATGGGTCATGGGTCGCTCGCTTAAGCCTGTTGGAGAGTGGCGGGAGCCTGGTGCTTTCGCCGCACCCCGAATGTGCCATCAGCCTCCCCCGGCTGGCAAGGGCCCCGGTCCCTTCCCCGGCGGCCCGGCCGGCGGCGGGTGGTGACCCCGCGCACCCTAATGGATTTGCCTCTTGCGGCCGATTATAGCTTGCGCCGGAAGCGCAGGCTCGCTTCAGCAATCGAAACAGGACCGAATCGCCCATGTACAAGCTCTCGCAGCTTATTGATCAGATCCAACCAATCGCCCAGCCGAAGCTGGTGACGTCGGGCGTGGGCATGTGGCTCGTCTGGGACGGCCCGCTCTCGCCGGTGGTGGGGCAGATATTCACGGACTTCGGCGGATTCCAGCAGGCCCAGGACGGCAATCAGGCCCTGTGGTTCTTTTTCGGCGACGAGGCGTTCAAGGCGCTGGGGAGGCTCACCGGCTACGCCAGGGTCAACCGGCTGCCCATCTTCATCCAGGCCTTTCCCGCTTCTCTGCTGGTAGGCTACAAATATGAGGTTTCGCTCGCCTGCGCCGACGAGTACGCCCACCAGGAGGCCGGAGCCGCCCAGGACCTGGAAATCCTGGTCCACCCGCAGTTCAAGACCATGCTGGACTCCCTGCCGGGACTGGGAATCAAGCCCACCCAGGCCATGCCCGGCTTGTCTCCGGCGGGTTTCGGGCTCTTGAGCGTCGACGCCACCATGGGGCACGATTCACCGCTGGGCTGGTATTTCATGCTGCGCCCCCTGGGCGATCCCCTGGACAAGAACGACGCCGAGGGATGGCGGGCCATTTTTTCCGAACTCCAGGCCCTGCTCGAGCGCCTGGCCATCAAGTACCTCTCTCACGAGGGTTTTCTCATCTTCGGCCTGGACAACGTCAAGGCGTTGCGCAACGTCAGCCGCGAACTCCTGAAGCTCGAGGGAAACCTCAAGCAGGGCGACTCGGGGAAGAAGTACTGGCCGTGCGTCATGGCCTGCGTGTTCAAGAAGGGGTTTCACCTCAACAAGGATCTCCCCAAGAAGATCAATCTCGACTGGAAGCAGCTGGCCCCGGACTACCCGCACATGAGCTTCAAGTCCGCGCTCTACCTGGGCAAGGGCTTCCGGATCAACGACGTGCGCCACTCCTCCAGCAGCCTGACCATCGAGAGCTGGTGCCACATATCCCTCTCCCCCGATGAGGAGGCCGAGGAAGTCCAGGGCGAGCTGCCCTTCAAGCTCCCCACCAACCTCGTGGCCGGGACCAATCCTCCCTGCTTCTACTGCGGCCTTTCCAGCCACCTGCCGCGCGAGTGCCCCACGAGGTTGATCCCGGAACGGCGCACCGCGGTATGGGACGACCTGGGGCTGGTGGACATGGGCAAGCTCGACGAGGCCGGACTGGTCCTCAATCGGGAACTGGCCCAGGCGGATCCCTCCGCGCTCGCGCGCATCATGGACAGCCAGAACATCCAGGGGCTCATGCTTCGCTCGTTGTTCGAGATCTCCTTTCCGGGGCAGCTCAGGTGCTTAAGCCTCATCTGGCGCAGCAAGGGCAAGGACCTGCCCGGCGGGTTCAACGATGTGGGGGCTGCCGACGACGGCGATTATCTCTGGGGCGCCCTGGACATGCTCAGGAACCGGGACGAGGAGGGGTTCGAGCGCGAGATCACCCAGGGGCTGGCCAAATACGGACGGGGATTCCAGCCACGGTCGATCCAGGGGTTTCTGGCCATGGAGGAGGGCGACTGGAGCCGCAGCGCCTACTTCTGGCAGGAGGCGGCCCGCAGCGCCTTCACCCCCTTGCAACGAGGCTGGCTGGCCTACCTTGAGGGGCGGGCCATGGAGGTCCAGGGCGAGTTCCAGAAGGCCGTGGGGTTCTACCATCAGGTCCGGTCGGAGTGCCCTCGTTGGGCCGATCCCGTGTACCGCCAGGGCGTGTGCATGGTGAAGATGGGCTTCACCAGCCAGGGGCTGCACGAATTCATGGACCTCTTGCGCTCCGATCCCAACATCTTCAACCGCGTCCTCCTGGACCCCGAGGTGGAACGCGGCCGGGTCTACCTTCTCTCCGCGCTCTGGAAGCCCTGGAGCGAGGCCATGGCCCTCCGGGACGAAAAGGCCGCCCACCTCCCCGGGCTGCCCGCGAACCTCAAAAGCTGGTTCAAGGAAGACCACCCATTCCTGAAAAAGGCCCTCGAGGATGCCAAGGTCCTGGACGAGCTGGCCAAGATCAACAATTACGTCTGCTTCAACCGCCTGGCCCAGGCGTACGACGGCATGCAGAAGGAGCTGCACCAGACCGTGGAGAAGGGGATCATCTCCATCGATCATCGGCTCAAGAACCTTCATGAGGAGCTCAAGAACATCCACCACGAAGCGGCCTGGTTCCCCTTCGGCAAGCTTCTGCGCGAATTCAACAAGGATTTCAACTCATGCGCGTCCAAGCTGAACTGGATGCGCACCTCGTCCCTGCAGGTGGCCACGAATTTCCGCAAGAGCCAGGACTATGTCGAGGAAATCGAGGCCACCATCACCCTGCTGCGGGCCAGGCTGGTGACGCTTCGCATCGTGCGCGACGCCACGCTTTTCGTTCTGCTTCTGGGCAAGAGCTTCATGTGGATCGAGCTGGTCGGACTGGCCTTGTCGCTCATCGCGGTTCCCGGACTCATCTTCATCTCCCAGAAGACGGGGCAGTTCTGGCTGGCCGGTCTCCTGGAGGGGCAGAAGTGGCAGGTGCAGAAGGGGCTGGTGATCATCGTGAGCATCGTGGCCATGGCCGCGGCGGCCATCAAGACCGCCGTGAGCTTCGAGAAGCGCCGGGCGGAACTCTTCAAGGAAGAGGAAGACAAGGCCGCAAAAAGAGGGGCCAAGGCAGCAAAGGGCAAGCCCGCGCCCAAGGCGTTGCCGAGCGGCAAGGGCGCGGCCGTCCCGGCCAAGGCCGGCGGAGGCAAACCCGCGGCGGGAAAGGGCAAGGGCAAATAGGCGCCGAGCCCGGTAAACCGCCTGTACGTTCAGGAATAAAAAAAGCGGGGTTCCTTTCGGAACCCCGCTTCGCTTTCGTAAGCGCGGTACGGACTACACGCAGCCGGTGGGCTTGGGCAGGCCGGCCATCTTACAAGCTCCCTTGCCGGGGCCGGAGGGGAACAGCTCATAGATGTGCTTCAGCTTGTATCCGGTCACCTTCGAGAGGATGCGGACCATGGGGGCGATGCCGTTCTTCTTGTAGTAGTCCTGCAGGAACTCGATCACCTTGTTGTGCTCGTCGGAAAGTTCCTTGATGCCCTCGGACTCCTTAACGTACTCGACCCAGTCGGGGTTCCAGTCCTCAAAGCGCTGCAGGAATCCGTCCTCGTCGACCTCGAAGGTTTTGCCCTTGAATTCAACAGTGGCCATTCTCCATCCTCCTTGGCGTTGTGAACAATCAGTCGGTTGCCCAGAGTTGCCGGACCCTCGTAAGAGGGCTCCAAACCATTTTTAAACAGCGTTCCGCTGTTTTGGAACACCAGGTAAGAACGAGGGTCCTTTACCCGATGCCCTTGCGCTCGGAGAGCGCTCGGGCGTCCTTACGTGGTCCCCACCCGAATTCGTGACGTCTTAAAGGCCAATTCCAAGTGTTGTCAAATGATTTTGCTAAGGAATCACTCAGGTCGGATTTGCGCCAGGTGTTCCCGTGCGAAATCCAGGCCGGGGTCCATCTCCAGGGCCTTGCCCAGGAAATCCGCCGCGGCGTCCGCATGACCTAGGAACTTATGGCAAAGTCCCAGGTTGGCCAGGTCCATGGCCGAACCGGAGTCCAGGGCCAGGGCCGCCTCGAAGTCGGCCGCGGCGTCGGCGTACCTGCCCGCCTTGAAGCGGGCCACGCCCCGGAGGTTGTAGTATTCCTTGACCTCGGGGCTCATGTCGATGGCCTTGCCCAGTAGCGCCTCCACCTGGTCCCATTGATCGAGCCTGGAGAGCCCGTAGGCTCTGTAGAAGACCGTCATGGCCTCTTCCTCGGGGTCGGCCTGGAGCGGCTCGGCCTTCTCGAAGAGGGCCATGGCCTCCTCGATTTCCCCCATGCGCAGGGCGTACAGGCCCTGGAAGAAGGGCAGGTAGGGCTCCCCGGCGCAGATTTCAGCCAGGATGCCCAGTCCCGGGCCGGCCAGTTCCTCGGGGGCCTCCTCGGCCAGCATGCGGCCCACGAACATGCCCAGGCTGGCCCGGGGGGTTCTTTCCCGGAACAAAAAGCCCGGAACGAAGTTGTAGTTGGTGGAGATGCCGAGCTGGGGCTGGGTAGTCTCCACCGTATAGAGGGTGTAGCCCTTCTGCTTGAGTCCCGAGGCCAGGGCCTCGATCTCATGGAGCATGTCCGCGCGCTCCAGGCTCGGTAGGCGTTCCAGGTCAGTCTGCGGGCCTTCCGCCACCCAGGAGGTCTCTCCCAACTGGGTGAACTTGCGCAGGCCCGACGCCTCGTAGTTGCTGCCCGTCTCGAAGTCGCCGGCCAGCTGCGCGATCTCGGTCACGGCCCGCACGGCGGCCTTGAGCGGCGAGCTTGCAGTGCCAGCGGTGAAGACGATCTCGCTCTTGATGCCGAGCGTGGACGGGTCGTAGGCCAGGGCTCCCACGGTGGGCGCTGGCATGTCCAGGCTGAAGTCCTTGAGCCAGATCCTGATGCCATTGCGCTCGAAGGCTTCCACCAGTTCCCGCAGCACGGGGTCGGAGAAGCCATGGGTGCGGATGGTGGGGAGCTTGGGCTCCTCGCGGTCCACCACGGCGCTCACGTGGCGCTCCACCAGCTCGCACGCCCCCTGGAGGATGGACTCCTCCAGGCAGTTTCCAGCGGATGATCCGTTGAATTCGTTGAGCTTCTTGAACCAGTCCAGGGGCACCATGACCTCTTCGCCGTCCAGCACCCGGGTGGCGGGATAGAAACGCCACGGGATGAGGTCCATGAGGGCTTGCGCCTGCTCCTCGGAGAGCGTGTCATGAACGGACTGGAGAATCTCGGCGATGGGAATGACCTTGCCCGGCCACAGAGCCTGCGCCTGGGACCAAGTGGCGCTGACGAAGTTGTCCTCGTCGGCCCAGAAGCTGAAATAGCTGAAGCGCTCGGCCAGTTCCATCAAGGCCGACGCCTCGGCCTGGGCCGGGGACGCGCCCTTGCCCATCTGCTTGCGGGTGGGCATCACCCCCCGGGCCTGGGCGCCGCAGATGCTCAAATAGACGGGGATGCCCAGGCGCCCGGTGTCGGTGCGGCGCAGTTCGGCCAGGATACCGCCGTGGCCTTCGAAAAGAGCCTTCACCCGGGCCACGGTCTGGGCCGGAGTGCAGAGTTTGTCGGAATCGGACGTGTAGCCCTTGGGGGTGCTTTGAAGTTTACGCATTGGTACGTCTCCGCATGCGGTACAGCACGCAGGTTTGTGATTCGCCGCCGTCGGAACGGCAGGTGGACTGGGTACGCTGGATGAGGAAATCCCGGCTGGCCCGCGCGAAGAAGGGCGCGGCCTCGCGGCACTGGTCGCAGGAGAGAAGCACCTGTGCTTCAGGAGCCGTGGTCGCGTGTCCGCCCAGGAAATCGGCCAGGGGCTCGTGGAGCTGCGGCATATAGAGCGCCTCGGACCCGGCGATGACATCGAAGGTCTCGTCGAGCACGGGAGCGGTCATGTCCAAGACGCCTGGCCTGGCCTGGGCGTCCAGGCCGTTCTTCAGGATGGCCGCCCGGATGAACAGGAGCGCCTCGGGCTCGATGTCGGTGATGAGGGCCGAGAATCCGCGCTTGGCCGCAGCCAGGCCGCACAGGCCGAGCCCCGCGCCCAACTCCAGCATGCGGCCGCCGGGGGCCGGGGTGAGGCGCGAGATCAACATGGCCAGCGGGAACGACGCGGGCCAGAGCTTGGCCCAGAAGGGCAGGGATATCTTCTGCCCAGCCGGGGCGGTCTCCACGAGCCTGTCGATGTATTCGGAAAGGTCGGCGATCTGGAGGAGTTCGATGTCCATCTGCCCCAGGGAGACGGTCTCGAAGGCCACCGGATAGCGGGATCCGGCCAGGGCCATGATGTCGTCCAGGGTGGTGGCGGGGGACAGCGCGGCTTCCAACATGCGTGGATCAGGGGTCATGGGGTCCGTCTCCTGGCGTGGCGTCCGGCGCCGGCCGGACGGAAAAAGAAAAAGGCCGGACGCTCTGAGGCGCCGGCCTTGGCTGGACTGGTGGAGCGGGAGACGGGATTTGAACCCGCGACTTCAACCTTGGCAAGGTTGCACTCTACCACTGAGTTACTCCCGCAAAACTGGAGGCGGCATCCGGATTTGAACCGGAGAATGGAGGTTTTGCAGACCTCTGCCTTACCACTTGGCTATGCCGCCTCGCTCAAAGGGAAGCTGTATTTAGGGAAGTTCGGCTTCACTGTCAACAGCTTCCGGGGAAGCAAAAAAAATTCCCCCGAGGGGGAGGTGGAGCGGGAGACGGGATTTGAACCCGCGACTTCAACCTTGGCAAGGTTGCACTCTACCACTGAGTTACTCCCGCTCGTGGTGAGAGGCGCTTCTAAATGGACGAGGCCGGGATGTCAAGCGCCAAGTTGGAAATAATTCGTTAAGTTCCTGTTTCACATGAGTTTTCGAGCAGATAGGCGGCATGATTTTTTGTCTTTTGGACGCGCTGCGCCGGGGGCAGGGGGCCTCGAGCGTGCGAAAAGGCGCTTCCGGTGCCCGATCGCGACCGGGAAGTTGCAAAAGCCTAATCAGTTCTTATTTAGGAAGGCGCATAAAAAAGAGTCCACGGCGTAAACACAGTCGGTCAGGCACTTTACCTCCGACCGCAAATCCATTAAGGGGACTCACTTCGCCGCCCTTCGGGTCAGGCGTTCTCCGGAGGTTCTCTCTATGGAACAGAAAGATTTGGATTTCTTCCGGCAGTATCTGAACGATTCTCTTCAAGACATCCTCAAGAAAGGCGAGGAGACCATTGAAGACATGACCGACACGGTTGAGGTCTACGCCGATCCGGCGGACCGGGCCACGGCCGAGTCGGACCGTGCCTTCACCCTTCGCCTGCGCGACCGCGAGCGCAAGCTCATCCGCAAGATCCAGGAAGCCCTTGAGCGCATCGAGGACGGCACCTATGGCATCTGCGAGGAATGCGGCGAGGATATCAGCGTGCCCAGGCTCAAGGCCCGCCCGGTCACGACCCTGTGCATCAAGTGCAAGGCCCGCCAGGAGGCCGACGAAGATTTGCGGGGCGAATAGTCCTACATTATAAAGAATAAATGGACGTCGCCTTTTTCAGGCATCTCGGGCCTGAACTCATCCGCGTCCTCGGTGGCGTCCGCTTCGATACGGTCTTCAGTCCGGCCCCTGGCTTCTGGACGTTCGTATTTACGCCTCCCGTGAGTCTTCGCGACGATTCCCCTCCGGAGTGCAAATTCCTGCTGGCGCGGGTCGATCCCCGCGACGGCGTCCTGTTCCTTTCGCCTGAAAAGCCGGCCAATCCTCTGCAACCGCCCGCCAAGGCAATGTGGCTGCGCAAACGCCTGCGCGGGCGCAAGGTCGTGGGCGGCCGCTTCGACTGGCCCCGCAAGCGCCTGGCGCTTGAGCTTTCCCCGGGCGAAGGGCGCTGGCTGTTCGTGACCATGGAGGACGACCCGGTGGTGCTCGACAGCCTGCCGGACGATTTCACCCTTGAGCCCAGGTGGGATTCTCCCCGGGAAGCGTTGGAGGACCCCGCCTGCCCGCGCAGCCTGCGCCGGGCCCTGGAGCGCGAAGATCCCGAGGACCGGCAGGCGTTTCTAGATGCGTTTCTAGACGGTCGTTCCGCCGGATTCTTCCTGGGTGAAAGCAAAGAGGCGGCGCGGCCCGGGGAGGGTCCGCTGCCCTGGCTTCCCGGCCGGGAATCGGTGCGTTTCAAGAACGCTCTGGAGGCCGCCCTGGCCTATGGCCGCACGGCCTATTTCGCCGCCCTGGCCCCTCCCGGCGAGGAGCCGAAGCGGGCGGAGGTCCGCAGGAAGAAGCGCCTCTCGGCTTTGGATCAGGACCAGCGCAGGCTGGAGGGCCTGGCCGCCCAGCATCTTTACGGCGAGGCGGTGGCCGCCAACCTTTCCGCTCTGGACCCCAAGGCCAAGTCCGGCCCGCTGGAGCTTTCCCACCCCGAGCACGGCCCCATGGCCGTGCCCCTTGATCCTTCGTTGACAATTCTGGAAAACATGGAGCGGTTCTTCCGCAAGGCCGCCAAGGGCAGGCGAGGGCAGCTGCACGTGGAGCGCTTGCGCCGCGAAGCCGAGGACGGCCTGCCCGCACCGGTCCGGCCTAGGCAGGCGCAAGGTTCGGCCAAGCCCGCCAAGCCAGTCCCGTACGGCCGGGGATCGGCCATTCCCCTGCACCGCTTTCGCTCCAGCGACGGGTTCGTCATCCTGCGCGGCAAGAACAGCGCCGCCAACCACAAGCTACTCTCCGAACTGGCCAGTCCCTTCGATTACTGGCTCCACGCTGAGGGAGGACCGGGAGCCCACGTCATCGTCAAGCGCGACCATCCCGGCCAGGATATTCCGGAATCCACGCTGGTCCAGGCGGCCATCCTGGCGGGGCTCTCCAGCTGGCGCGCGGGCGACTCTAAGGCCAACGTGCTCTATGCCCAGGCCCGGGAGGTGCGCAAGATGAAGGGCGCGGCCCTGGGCCAGGTCCGCCTGGACAGCGCCAAGACCCTGCTCGTGGACCTCGACCCCTCCCTGGAAGACCGCCTGCGCATGGACTCTTGACTCTTCTCCGCCCGGAAATTAGTACTGCCGGACCTGCCTGCAATTTTACAATAGAGGTAATTTGTCATGTCCCTCAAACAGAAGATGCAGGCTCTTTCCCTTTTCTCCGTCATCCTCATCCTGGCCGTTTGGCTCCCGGCCTGGCTCGCTTCCTCCACCGCGCTGGAAACCGCCGCGCAGTCCCCCGCGACGCTTCAGGCCGTGGCCTCGTTGCGTTCGATCCTGCTGTGGACCGGCGCGGCCGCCGCCATGCTGGCCGTGGCCGCCGGGGCCTTGACCGGGCTCGGCATGACCGGCCGGGTCAACCGCATCCTTACCGTCCTGGACCGCGCCGAAAAGGGCGATCTCTCCGCGCGTTACGAATCCTCCGGTTCGGACGAGCTGGAGCGCATCGGCAGCGAGGTGAACACCCTGCTCGGCAAGGTGCGCGAGCTTTTCGAGAAGGCCGCCGAGCATGAGGCCCAGGCCATCGATAGCGCCGGACAGTGCAGGCTGGCCATGGACCAGGCCGCCGAGGCCAGGCTGCGCGCCGAGAACTCGCGTCGCCAGGGCATGGCCGGCGCCTCCGGCACCCTTAGGAAGGTTGTGGGCGAAATCCAGGACGTGGCCGGACGCCTTTCTTCCGAAGTGGACAAGACGGCCAGCGGCGCGCGCGGCCAGGCCGAGATGGTCATCCAGGCCGCCGCCGCCGTGGAGCAGCTGGACCAGGCCGTCATGGAGGCCGCCCGCAACGCCTCCGGCGCGGCCGAGCTGGCCGAGCGCGCCCGCGATCGGGCCGAGCACGGCGCGCGGGTGGTGGAAGGGGTGCTTTCCTCCATCACCGGGGCCTACAACCGCACCATGGAACTCAAGGGAGTGGTGGAGGAACTGGGCGGACGGGCGCAGTCCATCGGACGCATCATGACCGTCATTTCCGACATCGCCGACCAGACCAACCTGCTGGCCTTGAACGCTGCCATCGAGGCCGCCCGCGCCGGTGAGGCCGGACGCGGGTTCGCGGTGGTGGCCGACGAGGTGCGAAAACTGGCCGAGAAGACCATGGCCGCCACCCGCGAGGTGGGCGAGGTGATCGACGCCATCCAGACAGGGGCGCGCGGGGCGGTCACGGGAATGGAGCACGCCGCCTCCGAGGTGGAGATGGCCACGGGACAGGCCCGCCAGTCCGGCGAGGCTCTGGGCGAGATCGTCTCCATCGTGGAGGCCACGGCCGACCAGGTGCGCTCCATCGCCACGGCCGCCGAACAGCAGTCCGCCGCCAGCACCCACATCGGGCGAACCGTGAACACCGTGAGCGAAACCTCCTCCGACACCCTTGACGGCATGACCCGATGCGAGCAAGGACTCGATACGCTCATCGAGCAGGTGCGCGCGCTTGCCAATTTGAACTGCGTGTTTACCCTGCTCGGGCAGGGGACCGTGCAGGAGCTCATCGAGACCATGGCCCGCTCCGCCGACCTGGCCTCCATGGACCGCCAGCGCATGGAGTCCGGGCTCAAGCAGGCCATGGCGCAGAACGCGTACCTGGAGCTGGCCTACATCACCGGAACCGACGGACGCCAGGTGGTGAGCAACATCCCCCAGGCCGGTTTCGCCGCCCAGTACGACGGCACGGGATTCGGCAAGGACTGGAGTTCGCGCCCCTGGTTCACCGGGGCCATGAAGAGCAAGGATATCTTTATTTCGGAGGTTTACGTCTCCTCGGCTTCCCAGGAGCCGTGCATCACCGTCAGCCGGCCCATCGAGGACGGCAACGGCAAGGTGCTCGGCGTGCTGGGCCTGGACGTGAAGCTCCACTGAGCACCATCGGATGGCAAAAAATACCTGTCTGGAACGCAGACTCGAATTCGACGACGCCGGCCTGGCCCGGGATCTCTTCGGGGTCCACAACGCCAACCTGGCCTTCGTGGCCGAAAAGACCGGCGTGCGCGCCGATTCGCGCGGCTCCGTGCTGACCCTGCGCGGCGAATCGATCGAGGTGCTGGACCAGGTGGCCGAGGCCATGGTCTCGCTGTATGGCATGCTCAAGAGGGGGGTCCCGGTCTCCCCGCGCGACATCGAACCGGCCCTGGCGCACCTGGCCAAGGCTCCCGGCTCGGGGCTGTGCAAGCTCTTCGAGGAAAAATCCTTCATCGTCTCGCCTAAGAAGACCATCACCCCCCGCACCGCCACCCAGCGCGACTACCTGGGGGCCATCCGGGCCAGCGACTTGGTTTTCGGCGTGGGGCCGGCCGGTACCGGCAAGACCTATCTGGCCGTGGCCATGGCCGTGGCCGACCTGCTGGCCCGGAGAGTGAAACGCCTGGTGCTGACCCGCCCCGCAGTGGAGGCTGGCGAGAAGCTGGGCTTTCTGCCCGGCGACCTCATGGAGAAGGTCAATCCCTACCTGCGCCCCCTCTACGATGCCCTGCACGACATGCTGGACTTCCAGCGCGTGACCGAAATGCTCGCCGAGGGCGTCATCGAGGTGGCCCCCCTGGCCTTCATGCGCGGCCGGACATTGAACGACGCCTTCATCATCCTGGACGAGGCCCAGAACACCACGCCCGAACAGATGAAGATGTTCTTGACGCGGCTTGGCTTCGGGTCCAAAGCGGTTGTCACCGGCGACGTGACCCAGGTCGACCTGCCCCGCGGCGCGCCGTCGGGACTCATAGAGGCCCGGACCATCCTGACCGGCGTACCCGGCCTGGAGTTCGTTTACTTCAACGAGGAGGACGTCATCCGCCACCCGCTGGTGGGCCGGATCGTACAAGCCTATGAGCGGCATACTCAGCCGTCTGAAACGAAATAACCTGCCTGCCAAACCGGCTGCACCCTGCCAGCCGGGTCAGGCGTGCCAGAACTTCACCTGGGGTCTGGGCGTGTTCCTGGGAGTCATCCTGGGAGCCAGCATCCTTTCCGCAGTGCACTTCGAATCGCCGGTCAAGGTGTTCCTGGCCGGCGAAATCGCGTCCCAGGACGTCACCGCGGACCAGAACCTGCGCTACGAGGACCGCGAAGCCACCATCCGCAAGCGCGAACAGGTGGCCGAGAACCAGCCCCCCGTCTTCGACCTGAATCCCGATCCCTACGAGTCCATCAGGAAGCACGTCACCGACATTCTCGCCCAGGTCAAAAGGCCCGACGACGAGCTGGATAAGATGCGCGCCTCCATTTCCGAGGACCTGAACGTCGAGATCAGTCGGGATATGATATCCCTCTGGCGTTCCCAGGACTTCCAGGATCTCGTGCTCCTGCAGGTGCTGCCCTGGCTCAAGGAAGCCTACGCCAAGGGCGTGGCCGCGCATCCCGGGGTGTTCTCGTCCTACCGGCAGGGCATCCTCCTGCGCGAACTGCCCTCCGGCATGGAGACCCTGTATCTCGACGGGCCCGGCATGGTGGACCTGGAACGCCTCAAGGACGACCTGGACCAGCTCCTGCGCCGCGACCTCAAGCGCACCATCAAGATTCGCAAGGCCATCTTCACCGTGGCCGGACCCTTCCTGCAGCCCAACCTGGTTTTCAATCAGGAGACCACGCAGGCCCGCAAGCGCGAGATCATAAGCGCCATGGAGCCCGTCTACTCCAACATCTACAAGGGAGAGATCGTGGTCCGCCAGGGCGAGCGCGTCACGCCCGAGCAGCAGACCAAGCTCCAGACCCTTTACGCCCACCGCACCAGCTCGCTCAAACCCTTCGCCATCCCCGGCACGTTCCTGCTCTCAAGCCTCTTCTTCGTGCTCCTGCACCTGTCGCAAGGCAAGAAATCGGCGGGCATCCGCGGCGTGAGCAACCGCGACTGGCTGGCCCTGGCCATCACCACGGCGTTTCTCGTCGTGCTGGCCAAGTTCGTGGAGCTGGCCCGGCTCTCCGAAGCCCACATCCCGGTTTTTTTGCGCACCGGGCAGATGGCCTTCGGCCTGCCCATCGCCGGAGCCGCGGGCGTGCTGGCCATGTTCCTGTCCCCGACCCTGTGCTCCTTCGCGGTGTTGCTCATCTCCTACCTCGTGACCAACGAGGTTGGCGGCAACCTCTACCTCTTCAGCTACTACCTGCTGGGCGGCTTCGTGTACGCCTCCATCATCCGCAACTGCGAAACCCGGCAGGACGTGCTGCGCTCCATCCTGCCCCTGGCCGCGCTGTGCATCGTCTCCTGGTTCGGTATCATGCTGGTGCAGGACGCCGGGGGCGAGATCAACTGGGCGGGCGGAGTCCACGCGGCGTTCAACGCCGTATTCTCCCTGCTTCTTGTGCTGGGCCTGAGCCCCATCCTGGAGATGGTCTTCGGCTACACCTCGCGCTTCCGGCTCATGGAGCTCATGAGCCTTGAACAGCCGCTGCTGCAGGACCTCATGGTCACCGCGCCCGGCACCTACCACCATTCCATCATCGTGGCCAACATGGTGGAGGCCGCCGCCCGCGCCATCGGAGCCAACGCCCTGCTGGCCAAGGTCGCGGCGCTGTACCACGACATCGGCAAGCTCAAGAATCCGCAGTATTTCATCGAGAACCAGTACGGGAAGGAAAACAAGCACGACAAGCTCTCGCCTTCCATGAGCGCGCTGATCCTCATCTCGCACGTCAAGAAGGGCGTGGAGCTGGCCCGCGAGCACAAGCTTGGCGACGAAATCTGCGACCTGATCGGCCAGCATCACGGCATGACGCTCATCACCTACTTCTACCACAAGGCCCAGGAGCAGGCCGAGGCCAAGGGCGAAGAACCCGTGCGCGAGGACGAGTTCCGCTACCCCGGCCCCAAGCCCCAGACCAAGGAAGCGGGCATCATCATGCTGGCCGACGCCATCGAGGCCTCCAGCCGCACCCTGGTGGACCCCACGTCCAGCCGCATCAAGGGGCACATCCAGTCCATCATGCGCAAGCTCTACAACGAGGGCGAGCTGGACGGCTCCGAGCTGACTCTGCGCGACCTCACCCAGGCTTCCGAGACTTTCCACCGGATTCTTACCGGCATATTCCACCATCGCATCGAATACCCGAGCGACAGGGGCCGGGAGAAGCCCAAGGAAAACGGCGTCAAGGCTCTGCCGTCCACGGAGAACGCCGCGTAGCCGGGGCGCCGCCCTGCACCCGCCAAAGGGCTTTGCCCTCTGGACACCATATCGTGTTGCGGGATTCATGAGCGGGATCGGGGGTGTTGCCTGAGTTGCCCGAAACGGCGTTGCCCGTTGAGCGCCATACCCAGGAGGAAAGCATGCTTGTCGATTGGCAAAACCTGCTTCAGAGCGCCATGAAGGCGTTTGGTGAACTGGCCAAGGGCAACCCCAAGATCATGGATGGGATAAAGGCTCTGGACGAGGCCGGCGCCGCCCACGGCGCCCTGGACGCCAAGACCAGGGAGCTCATCGCCGTCGCCGTCGCCTCCACCACTCGTTGCGACACCTGCATCGCCGTGCACGTCAAGGCCGCCGTTGCCGCCGGAGCCACCCGCCAGGAACTGCTGGAAGCCCTGGGAGTGGCCGTCGGACTCAACGCTGGCGCGGCATTCGTCTATTCCTCGCACGCCCTGGAAGCCTTCGACACCTTGAAATAAGGGGCGCGGCCTGGGGCGTCCCGACGGACCGCCGACCCAGGCGGCATATTTAATAGGCAGGCAGCGCGCAAGGACGCGCTTCCTGCCTGTTTTCAAACAATCTCGCATCGATCGACGCGAAGCTACACGGGATTCCAAAGGAACGAAGTTCCTTTGGCCGCCGGAGGCATCTTAAATCTTATGTCTTCTTCTCTCTGGATCGAGCCGGGCGCGGCGCTTAATCCCTCCCTGCCGCTCTCGAAAAGCGAGCTCGCGCCGCTCGTCGCCCGTCTTCTGGACGTCCTTGGCCTTGCCGGGGCGTCGGTCGAGGTCCGCATGGTGGACGACGCCGAGATCGCACGCCTGAACCTCGAATTCCTGGGCTTGCCCGGCCCCACCAACGTCTTGTCCTTTCCGGCCGAGGATGACGAGCGCCCGGACTACCTGGGCGAGATCGCCCTCTCCGTCGACACCCTTACGCGCGAAGCCGTGCTCTACGGCCAGGATCCCGCCGGGCATCTGGTTCGCCTGCTGGCCCACGGCCTCCTGCACCTGGCCGGATACGACCACGGTCAGGTGATGGAGGAGATGACTGACATGGCGGTAGAAAGCGTGGCGTAATCCGCTTTACAATGGGCTTTTCAGGCGCTATCCGATTTCTTTTCCGAAGCGATTCCAGTGGAGGCCCATATGCTCAAAAGATTCCTTGAAATCCATGACATGACCCGCGCCGAGGCCCACGCCGTGGTGGCCCGGGCCATCGAGATGAAGCGCATCAAGTTTCGTTCGGACCTGCTCGAGGGCCGCACCCTGGCGCTGATATTCGAGAAGGCCTCCACCCGCACCCGCGTGTCCTTCGAGATGGCGGTGCGCCATCTGGGCGGCTCGACCATCTACATGACCCAGAACGACTCCCAGCTCGGGCGCGCAGAACCCGTCGAGGACACCATCCGCGTGCTCTCGCGCTACGTGGACGGCGTGGTCATGCGCACCTTCGAGCACTCCAAACTCACGCGCATGTGGGCCAAGACCTCCATCCCCATCGTCAACGCCCTTTCTGACGACTTCCATCCCTGCCAGGTCATGGGCGACGTGATGACCATGACGGAGCAGGGCGCGGACCTGGAGAAGACCAAGGTGGCCTGGATCGGTGACGGCAACAACATGGCCCATTCCTGGATCAACTCGGCCACCTATTTCCCCTTCGAGCTGGTTCTGGCCTGCCCCGAGGGCTACCTGCCGGACAAGGGCATCCTGGACGCCGCCCTGGCCAAGAGGGCCAAGATCAAGCTGGTCAAGGATCCCATGGAGGCCATCGCCGGGGCGCATTTCGTCAACACCGACGTGTGGGCGTCCATGGGCCAGGAAGGCGAGGCGGGCGAGCGCATCAAGGTGTTCAAGGACTACCAGGTGAACGCCAAGGCCATGGCCCTGGCCGCCCCCAACGCGAAATTCATGCACTGCCTGCCCGCCCACCAGGGCGAGGAAGTGACCACCGAGGTCTTCGAGTCCGAAGCCTCCATCGTCTGGGACCAGGCCGAGAACCGCCTGCATATTCAGAAGGCCATCCTGGAGTGGGTCTACACCCCCCAGTACGACACCGTTCCCTACACTCTCGCGGAGATTTAGCATGAGCAGCATCAAGAAAGTGGTCCTGGCCTATTCCGGCGGCCTGGACACGTCCGTCATCCTCAAGTGGATCAAGAAGACCTACCAGTGCGAGGTCATCACCATGACCGCCGATCTGGGCCAGGAAGAAGAGCTCGACGGCCTGGAAGAGAAGGCCCGCAACACCGGAGCCACCAAGGCCTACATCGACGACCTGCGCGAGGAGTTCGCCTCCGACTTCGTCTTCCCGGTGCTGCGCGCCGGAGCCGTGTACGAGGGCCGCTACCTGCTGGGCACCTCCATCGCCCGGCCGCTCATCGCCAAGCGCATGGTGGAGATCGCCCTGAAGGAGGGCGCCCAGGCCGTGTCCCACGGCGCCACCGGCAAGGGCAACGACCAGGTGCGCTTCGAACTGGCCGCCATGGCCCTGGCCCCGCAGCTGAAAACCATCGCCCCCTGGCGCGAATGGGACTTCAAGGGCCGCGCCGACCTCATGGCCTTCGCCAAGGACAACGGCATCCCCGTGCCCGTCACCAAGGAAAAGCCCTACAGCTGCGACCGCAACCTCATGCACCTCTCCTTCGAGGGCGGCGAGCTGGAAGCCCCCTGGAACGAACCCGGACCGCACAGCTACCTGCTCTGCGTGAAGCCCGAGGACGCCCCCAACGAGCCCGAATACATCGAGCTCGAGTTCGACAAGGGCAACCCCATCGCCATAAACGGCATCAACCTGACCCCGGCGGCCATCATCCGCGAGCTGAACCGCCTCGGCGGCAAGCACGGCGTGGGCCGCCTGGACATGGTGGAGAACCGCTTCGTGGGCATGAAGTCGCGCGGCGTCTACGAGACCCCGGGCTGCACCATCATCCACGCCGCCCACCGCGACCTGGAAGGCATCACCCTGGACCGCGAGGTCATGCACCTGCGCGACTCGCTCATCCCGCGCTACGCCGAGATGGTCTACTACGGATTCTGGTTCGCCCCCGAACGCGAGGCTCTCCAGGCCCTGGTGGACAAGAGCCAGGAGCGCGTCAGCGGCGTCGTGCGCGTGAAGCTCTACAAGGGTCAGGCCACCCCCGTGGGACGCAAGTCGCCCAACAGCCTCTACAACACCGAGCTGGTGACTTTCGAGGAGGACTCGGTCTATGACCAGTCCGACGCCACCGGCTTCATAAGACTCCAGGGCCTGCGGCTGCGCGGTTACAAGAAGATGTAAGCGAGGCGGGGCTCCGCCCCGCACCCCGCAAGGGCTCTGCCCTTGACCCGCCAGGGGGATGATCCCCCTGAACCCTGCAATTTGCTTCGCGTCGATCATCGGTGTTACCGATGATCGACGCGAAGCTCCGTAAAAGTTTTTGAAAGAGAGT